>DASPZP010000211.1:0-5688 GCA_035636195.1 Anaeromyxobacteraceae bacterium | reverse complement strand
GGCCACGAGGTAGATGGCCTCGTCGCGGCCGATGCCCTGGGCGGGCGCGGTGGCCGCGAGCAGCGCGAAGGTGAGGAGCGCCCACACCATCGCCAGGAGCACTGGCCCTCTCCCCGACCTCGTCACGTTGCCTCCTCTCCCTCTCCCCCGACGGGGGAAAGGGAGGCTTGCCTCCCGCAAGGGGTGAGGGCTGGGGTGAGGGGGCCCGGTCGGTCGAGAGGGCTCATCACGGCAGCATGTACGCGTCGAGGCAGAGCGGGCGCGGGCCGGGGTCGCGCGTCGAGAGGGTGAACGTCACGCGCGCGGTGGCGCCGGCGGACGGGTGCGTGACCACCTCGAAGCGGTGCCAGCCTGGAACGCCCGCGGGCTCCGCCAGCGCGAGCGGTCGCTCGCCGCCGACCTCCACGCCGACCTCCACCGGCTCCTCACCGCCGAGGGAGGCTTCACCCACGATGCCGGTATGGCCACGGAGGGTGCGGCCGAGCGGCACCGCGTCGAAGGCGAGCCGGAGCGCCGCGGCGCCTGGCGAGGGCTCGATGGCGAGGCAGGTCCGCGGGAGGCCCTCCACCTCGCGCACGTGGCGCAGCACCGACGGACCTCCCCTTCCCGGGCAGCGGAAGCCGCCGGAGGCCGGGACGCAGCGAGCTTCACCCCAGGTCACGGAGGCTCCCTCCAGCCGGTCGGGCAGGAAGGCCAGCGGGAGGACGGGCTCGGCGAGCGCGAGCGGGGTCAAGGCCAGGGCGCCGAAACGAGCGGTCGCGCCCGGGGCGACGGCCCTCCCGCGCAGGTCGCGCTCGACGTCGCCCGCCGCGCCGGGCGCGCGGGGCAGCGCCAGCAGCCACAGCCTGCGCAGGCCTGGCAGGTCCTCGCCCGTCAGCCGTGGGAAGGCGAGCACCGGGAGCGCCGGCGGCAGCACCGCCCGCGCCCGCTCGGCCCACCACGGCGCCAGCACGACCGCGTCCCCGGCCCGCGCCTCGCGGGCGAGGTGCGCCGCGGCGGCCTGCCAGTCGTCGGAAGTGGGGAGCCGCCGCGGGAGGGTGGCCTGGAACGAGAGCCCGTACAGGCCGAGCGCGGCGATGAGGATGGCGAAGAGCACCGCTGCCGCGCGTCCCGGAGGACGGCCCTCGGCAGCCATGGGCGGGACCGCGCCCTTCACGTTCCCGCTACGTCTTCGCCAGCCGGATGCGCCGCTCGCTCTTGTCGCGGTCGAACGAGCAGAGGTCAGCCTCGGGGCTGGCCGGCAACGAGGGCGACCACGACGGATGCATGGCGCAGCGCGCGTCGTAGCAGTGGTGCAGGTCCCACATGTGCCCGATGGCGTGGATCGACTCGCGCGCGAGCCGCTTCCGCCACGCGTCGATCGAGGCCTCGGTCACGCCGCGCTCGGGGAAGCGCGAGGTCGAGACCACCGCCTTCTCACCGCCGTACTGCGCGAAGCTCCAGCAGGGCGGCTCGCCGAGCGGCCCGGCCTGCAGCGCCAGCGGCACGCTCGTCAGGTAGAGGACCTTGTCGTCCGCGAAGGTCTTGATGGCGTCGACCTCCGCCACGAGCTTCACCGCGTCGTAGCGGCCGTCGTCCTCCTCGGCCTCGGGCGGCAGGGGACGTTCCCCGGCGTACTCGGTGCCGAGGCCGAAGGCCGTGTAGAGGGTCTTCGAGAGCGCGGCGAGGTCCCCGGCGTCGAACGGCTCCAGCGTGACGATGCGGATCACTTCTTCTTTCCTCGCGCCGCAGCGGGCTTCCTGGCGGGCGCCTTCGGGGCGGGCTTCTTCTTCTCGGGCTTGGACTTCACCTTCGCCTTCGGCTCCGGCTCCGACTTTCGCTTCGCGGCCCGCGCGTCCGGCTTCTTCACCATCTTCGCGGCGGCCTTGTTGGCCGCGGCCGGCTTCGAGGGAACTGGCTTCGTCGGAGGCGGCTTCGAGGCGCGGGCGGGCGGTGACGGCTTCCCGGCCGCAGGAGCTGGCTTCTTCCGCGCGCCGGCGGCGGGCTCGAGGCCCTCGTCGCCCTCGTCGCCGGCAGGCGGGCGCTCCACGTCCTCGTCGTCGTCCTCGTCGTCGGAGGCCGCAGCGAAGCCGGAATCGGGCAGCGGAATGTCGTCGGCCGAGGGGATGGCGGGCAGGGCGCCCGCCTCGTCGCCCAGGATCGCCGCGGGCGCGTCCTCTCCAGCGGCCGCAGGGGCGAGCGCGTCTCCCAGCCCGAGGTCGATGCCGAGGTCGTCGAGCCCCAGGTCCTCGTCGTCGGTGCGCACCACCTTCCGCCGCGGGCGCGACGGCAACTCGACCGGCTTGGGCGGCGGCTTCAGCTTGAAGCTCACGCCTGGCGGCGGCATGAGCGCGTAGTCGATGTAGTCCTCGGCCAACGCCGGCGGAACGGCCAGCGAGACCGCGATCTCGTGCACGAGCAGGTGGCGCGCGTTGTCGTACTGCTCGCGCTCCTTGGCCGGCAGGGGGCGAATGCGCGAGAGCGAGTGGAGGCCCTTCACCACCTCGGCCACGCCCAGCACCCCGCCCGCGATGAGCCGATCGGCGTTGTCGCGGTGGCGGACCTTCCAGTCGAGCTCGGGGTCGTCGTACTGGGCGGCGAGGTAGTGGAAGACGCCCTCGATCTGCTCTCCGCTCGCCACCTTGCGCAGGCCGATGGTGGGCACCTTGCCCTTCGGCACCAGCACCGCCGCGCCGTCCTCTTCGCGCTCCATGCGGACGAGCTCGAGCTTCTGCCCGGCGATCTCCTTCTTCTCGATGCCGGTGATGCGGCAGACGCCCTGGTTCGGGTAGACGACGCGGTCACCTGGCTCCAGCTCGTCGGCGTCGAGGATGACGCCCTCGACCGCCGGGTACTGTTCCTTGGGCTCGTCGTGCCGGGCGGGAGGTCCTCTCACGGGAACCCCCTTAGCATGCGCGTCCAGGGCCAGCAACGACTTCGCCGGCGCAGCATCGAGCGCCGTCGACGAGCCGCACCTCGGCACCCGGACGGCAGGCGAGACACTGCGGATCTCGCTGCACTTTGACTTCGCGGAACTCGGTCGAGAGCGCGTCGAAGGCGAGGAGTCGGCCCGTGAGCGGCGCCCCGATCCCGAGCAACAGCTTCAGCACCTCGTTCGCCTGGAGCAGCCCGACGATCCCGGGCAGCACCCCCAGCACGCCCGCCTCGGCGCAGGAGGGCGCCAGCTCGGGCGGCGGCGGGGCGGGGTACAGGCAGCGGTAGCACGGCCCGTGGCCGGCCCAGAAGGTCGTGACCTGACCTTCGAACCGGTAGACCGAGCCGTGGACGTTCGGGATGCCTTTCAGGACGCAGGCGTCGTTGAGCAGGTAGCGGGTCGGGAAGTTGTCGCCGCCGTCCACCACCACCTCGTAGCCTTCCAGGATGCGCAGCACGTTCTCGCTCGTGAGCCGCTCCGGGTAGGGCACCACCTTCACGCCGGGGTTGAGCGCGCGCAGCGCCTCCGCGGCCGAGGTGGTCTTGGGCAGCCCGACGGTGCGGGTCGAGTGCAGCACCTGCCGCTGCAGGTTCGAGAGATCCACCACGTCCGAGTCGACGATGCCGAGCGTGCCCACGCCGGCGGCGGCGAGGTAGAGCGCAGCCGGCGAGCCGAGCCCGCCCGCGCCGAGCAAGAGCACCTTCGACGCGAGGAGGCGCGCCTGGCCGGCCTCACCCACCTCGGGGATGACGAGGTGGCGTCGGTAGCGCTCCTTCTGCTCGGCCGGCATCACCGTCGGCTTCACGGTGGGTAGACCGCGGTCGTGCCAGCGCCCGTAGCCACCGGCGAGCGAGGCGACCTGCTGGTAGCCCAGCTCGTGCAGCGTGCGCGCGGCGAGCACAGAGCGGTTCCCGCCCGCGCAGTACAGCACGACCTCGGCGGTGCGATCGGGCTGGAGTGCCTCGATCCGCGACTCGAGGAAGCCGCGCGGCACGTGGACGGCGCCCGGCAAATGCCCCCCTGCCCACTCGTCGGCCTCGCGCACGTCCACGAGGAGGAAGCGATCACCGGCTTCGCGGCGGGCCTCCAGCTCTTCCGGCGCCAGCTCGCGCACGCCAGCGAGGACCGACGCGAGCAGTTCGCGGTAGCTGGTCATGCGCAAGGCTTACCGCCGCGCCCCGGCGCGAGCAACCGCCCCGGCTTCAGCGTCCGAGCCGCTCGCGTCGCCGCGACGGATCGAGCCAGCGGACGTTCGGGAGCGTGCGCACGGTGGCGGGTGGGAGCGGGCCGCGCAGGGCGCGCCAGATGGCAAAGCTCCGCTGCGTGGCGGTGAGGGTGGTCACCACCGCCAGGATCGCGAGCGCGGTCCCGACCACCAGCGCGCCGCCGCCCGGGCCGAAGAGCCGGTCGAAGAGCGGGGCGAGCGCGCAGGGGGCACCGGTCAGGACGACGCGCTCGGCGCGCTGCATCCCGCCCACCTTCGACTCCTCGCCGGCGCCGAGCGCCTCGCCGCGGGCCCGGGCGTACGAGACGACGACCGACGCGCCGGCGGCGGCCAGGACGGCGTAGAGCGCGCTCGTCTCCCGGAAGAACACCGCCAGCCCCGCGAACGCGAAGAGGTCCGCCACGCGATCGAGGGTGGAGTCGAGGAAGGCGCCTGCCTTGGACGAGCTGCCCTGCGCCCGCGCGACCCGCCCGTCGACGAGATCGAGGCTGGCGGCGAAGAGGTAGAGCCAGCCGCCCCCCGACAGGTGGCCCATGCCGAGCAGCACGGCCGCGACGCCGGTGAGCGCGGTGCTGGCGAGGGTGATGGCATTCGGGCTGACGTGGAGCGCCAGGCAGGCGCGCTCGACCGGGCCCCACAGCCAGATCCACCACTCCATCCACCACTTCCAGATCGGGGCGGCGCTCCGCGCCTCGACGTACGGGGTGCGCGGTCGCCCCACGGTGGCGCAGCGCGCGGCGAAGGCGGCCATGGTGGAAAAGAGGAACAGGCACAGGCCGCCAAGTGGGAGCAGAGCTGCGGCGGTGCGGAGCGCGTCCAGCTTCACCCACGAGTCGAGGTTCACCCACGGAACATAGCCACCAGGGCTGCCCGGCGGCACGGCCAAGCAGGCGAGCGGGCCCGAGGAGGGCGCACCGGACGGGGTTCGAGGGCTCGGGAGCCGCTCGCTCAGCCGGGCGACCGCAGCCGCTTCGCAGCGAGCTGCACGTACTCGTCACTGCGCTCGAGGCCGAGGAAGCGGCAGCCGGCCCGGACCGCCGCGACGCCGGTCGTGCCGGAACCACAGAAGGGGTCGAGGACGAGATCGCCCGGCGCGGCGCTCGCGCCGAGGACGCGATCGAGCAGCGCGAGCGGCTTCTGGGTCGGGTGGCGGCCGTGCAGCTTCTCGCGCGGTCCAGGGGTGGGAAGCGCCCACACCACCTGCTCGCCGCCCGGCTCCGGGGGCTCGGTGATGGTCCACAGGTCGCGCATCTGCTTGCCGCCGTTTTGCGCCTTCATGTCCCGGTAGTTGAACCGGTGCGCGAGCGGCCGCAGCCGCTGCGGGCTCGCCCAGAGCAGGATCTCGGTCGAGTGCGTGAAGAAGCGGCAGGCCAGGTTCGGCGCCGCGTTCGGCTTGTACCAGGTGACGGTGTTGAGGAGGTGGAAGCCCAGCTCCTGCATGGCGTAGCCGACCGAGAAGATGACGTGCTGCGTGCCGGAGACCCAGATCGTGCCGGAGGGCTTGAGGACGCGCCGGCAGGCGTCGAGCCATTTCGCCTGGAACGCGTGG
>DASPZP010000210.1:0-6724 GCA_035636195.1 Anaeromyxobacteraceae bacterium | reverse complement strand
TCAGGTGGACGGAGCTGACCCCTCCCGAGTGGCACGCCGCCAGTCAACGCGCCGTGGAGCAACTACGCGCGACAGGAAGCGCGGATCTCTTCGAGAAGGAGTACCTCCGCAAGGACGGCACCCGGGTGCCGGTGCTCATCGCCGCCGCGGCCCTCACGGGCACACCCATCCAGAGCGTCGCGTTTGTGGTCGACCTCACCGAACGCAAGCGGGGAGAGGAAGAGCGCGAGAGGCTGCGCCGCGCACACGCGGAGCTCGCGCGCATCAGCCGCATCACGACGATGGGCGAAATGACGGCGTCGCTGTCGCACGAGATCAGACAGCCGATCGCGGCGGCGATGACGAATGCCAAGGCGTGCGTCCGGTGGCTCACGCGAAACCAGCCGGATCTCGGAGAGGCGCGCGCGGCCGCCGAGAGAATCGCCGACGACACGACACGCGCGGCCGAGATCATCCACCGCGTCGCCTCGCTGTACAAGAAGGGCAGTCCGCAGCGCGAGTCGGTCGACGTCAACGAGGTCGCGCGCGAGACGCTCGCGCTGCTTAACGCGGAGGCGGAACGACATGGCGTTACGCTGCGCACCGAGCTCGCGATCGGCCTCCCCACAGTGCCGGCCGATCGCGTGCAACTGCAGCAGGTCTTCATGAACCTGATGCTCAACGGCATCGAGGCGATGCAGGGCACTGGGGGTGAGGTGACGGTCAGGTCGGAGCGCGGAGAGAAAGGCGCATTGCTGCTCTCGGTGAACGATACCGGCGTCGGCCTTCCCCCGGGCAAGACCGAGGCCGTCTTCGAGGCCTTCTTCACGACCAAGCCGCAGGGCACCGGGATGGGCCTGAGCATCAGTCGATCGATCGTCGAGTCGCACGGCGGCCGGCTGTGGGCGACGAGCGGCGCCACGCGAGGCGCGACGTTCCAGTTCAGCCTGCCGGTCGAAGCCAGCTTGTGACTCCCGCGCGGCACGAGCGCGAAGACCTTCAGCAGAACCGCCTTTGGAAATCTGCCGCTAGGGAGCACCGCGAGCTTCACGCTCACGGTTCCTCCACGAGGTCGTAGCTCTCGTTCCAGCTCCGGATGACGCGCTGCTCGTGCTCTTGCCCGAGCACGCTCAGGGAGGCCGCGTCGAGCGCGAGGTAGCGGCCTCCCGCGGCCGGCAGCCCGAGCCAGCGCGCGGCCAGGATGCGGAGCACGTGCCCGTGCGCGAAGAGCGCAACGTCGCCGTCGAGCGCGACGCAGCGCGCGATCACCCGGTCGGCGCGCGCGCCCACCTGGTCGGCGGATTCGCCCCCGCGGACGCCGCCGGTCCAGATGGTCCAGCCGGGCGCCTCCTCGCGGATCTCCGCGGTGGTACGCCCCTCGTACGCGCCGTAGTCCCACTCCATCAGATCCGGCTCGTCCTGGGCGACATCTGCGTACGCGGCGATGTGGCAGGTCGCGCGCGCGCGCAGCAGCGGGCTCGTCAGGATCAGCGCGAACGTGCGCCCGGCGAGCCGGCGGCCGAGGAGCTCAGCCTGGCGCTCCCCCTGTTCCGTCAGTGGAATGTCGGTCCGCCCCGTGTGCTGCCCGGAGCGGCTCCACTCGGTCTCGCCATGGCGGATGAGCCAGAGTTCGCTCATCGCATCTTCCCCGCTCTGTCAATGAACGCCACGTCCCGCGTTGGCCCAAAAACGCTCGCGCAGGACCCTTTTCAGGACTTTGCCGGAGCCGTTCTTCGGAAGCTCGGTCTCGGAGAGCTCGACGCGGCGTGGAATCTTGTAATTGGCCAGGGATCGCCGGCAGTATGCGCGCAGGTCATCCGCGCTGAGCGCTGCCCCCGGCTTGAGCACTACGTAGGCCATCACGAGCTCGCCCCACTGCGGATCGGGTATTCCGAAGACCGCCGCCTCGCGGACGGCCGGATGCTCGTAGATCACCGCCTCGACCTCGCCGGGATAGACGTTCTCCCCTCCGGTGACGATCATGTCCTTCAGGCGGTCCATGATGTAGACATACCCGTCCGCATCCTGATAGCCGACGTCTCCCGTGCGGAACATCCCGTCCCGGAACGCAACTGCGGTCTCCTCCGGATCGTTCCAGTAGCGGCGCATCACGTTCGCGCCCCGGACCACCACCTCACCCGGGCGACCGGTTCCCACTTCCTTACCCGACTCGTCCACGACCCGTAGGTCGATCCCGGGGCACGTTCGGCCGCAGGACAGGAGGCGCTCCTCGGTGTGCTCGTGGTCCTGCAGACCGGTGAGGAAGCCGGTCTCGCTCAGGCCATAGACCTGGACCAGCTCGAGGTGGGGCAAGAGCTCTCTCGTGCGGTGGATGAGCCCGGGGGCCATCGGAGAGCCCCCGTACCCCAGCACCTCCAGGCTGCTGAGGTCATACTTCCCGATCTCCTGGAACTGGGAGAGCAAGTTGATCATCGTCGGCACGAGCACGGTGTGCGTGACGCGCTCGCGCGCGACGGCCTCGCAGAAGGCTCGTGGGCTGAACTTCGGGAGCGTGACCTGCCGCGCGCCGAAGGCCGGCGCCGCGAACATGATCGGGAAGTCTGCGATGTGAAAGATCGGCGCGGCGTGGAGGTACACGCCGCCTTCCTTGTAAGGCATCCAGTAGTTGACGTGGTCCAGGTCCGCGAGGATGTTGGCATGCGTCAGCACGACACCCTTCGGACGACCCGTCGTGCCGCTCGTGTAGATGAAGGCCAGTATCGCCTCCGGGTCGTAGAGGGCGTCAGGGCAGGATGTGCTCCCGACGTCGAGGGGTTCCTCGTCGATCACGAGCTGCCATGGAAGCTGCGCGGTCGGAGCGGGCAGCGACGAGTGCCGGATGAGCCCTCGCGGGGTGGCGTCGGCGAGCACGCGGTCGAGTTCCGCTGCGGAGAGGCGCGTGTTCAATGGGACGGCGATCACTCCCAGCCAGGTGCACGCGTAGATGAGCTCGATGTACTCAGGCTCGTTTGGCAGGAGGATGGCCAGGCGGTCCCCGACCGAGAAACCGCCTCTGCTCAGCGCGGCGGCGATCCTCGAGACGCGGTCGTGAAGCTCTCGAAACGTCGAGCTCTTGCCGTCTGAAGCGAGCGCGATCCGATCTGGATAGTATCGAGCGCCCCGGCCCAGCGCGTGGATATGGATCACGAGATACCTCGAATGAAGATCACGGCGCGAGGCGGAGGGAGACGCCGCCCCGCGCCGCCAGGATCACAACTAGCCCAGGCTGCTCTGAGCGCGCATCTTGAGGAGTCCCACCAAGAGCTCGTTCTCCTCCTGCGCGACCCGCTCCACCGGGCGATCCCCGGCCTCCTTCAGCACACCCTCGGCGATCGTGCGCTTGAGGTCGGGGGTGATCTCCGGGCTCCCGAGCGACTTGAACATCGCCACCATCGGGTCCAGGAGGTGCTCGATGAAGTGCTTGATCCCCCCGGCGCCGCCGCCGACGTGGAACTGCAGGCTCGGTCCCATGATTCCCCAGCGAAGCCCAGGGCCCCAGGCCACCGCGACATCCGCGTCCTCGACGCTCAGCACGCCCTGCTGGACGAGGTACAGGACCTCTCGATAGAGCGCCGACTGGAGTCGGTTCGCGACGTGGCCGGGGAGTTCCTTGTGCAGCAGGACGGCCTTCTTCCCGATCGACGCGTAGAACGCCATCGCCTGCTCGATCGCCGCGGGCGACGTCTTGGCGCCGCCCACGACCTCGACCAGGGGGACGATGTGCGGGGGATTGAAGGGATGCCCGATGAGGCAACGCTCCGGATGCTCGCACTTGGATTGGATGACGCTCATCGTCAGCGACGACGAGCTCGACGCGATGATCGAATCGAGGGGCGTGACCTCGTCCATTTCGGCATAGAGCTTGATCTTGAAGTCGGGTCGCTCCGGACCGTTCTCCTGGACGAAGTCGGCCTTCGACAGAGCCTCCGTCATGCTCGTTGTGAAGGTGAGCCGGTCGCGCGCCGCGCCAGGCGAGAGCCCGATGCCCGTGAGCGCGCCCCACGCCTCGTCGACGTACTTGCGCAGGTTGGCCTCCGCGTTCGGGGCGGGGTCGGTCGCGACGACGTCGAAGCCCCGCGCCAGGTACTGGGCCGCCCAGCTGGCGCCGATGACACCGGTGCCGACGATGGCGACTCGACGAACAGGCTTCTTGAAGGTCATGTTCAGTCTCCTTTGACTCTTGGCGTATGGGTTTGAGTCAGATGTCAGCGTAAGCGATGCCGGTGAGGTTTCCCTGGGCCGCGAGGACGGCGCGTTTCTCCGAGCCGTCGAGCCTGGCGCGATACACCGAGCCGGCGAGGTCGGTGAGGAACATCCGATCGCCGGGCACATCCAGGGCGATCCCGATGCCCTCCATCAGGTGCGTGAGCACGATCTCCGGTACCTGGCCTTCGACCGGCTTGGCGGCGACCGGCGCGCGGTTGACCGTGTTCCCCCGTGGAGGATCCCCGCGATCGGTCCAGTACATCACGCGATGGCTGGGGTCGAACTCCAGGTCGATCGGCTCAGGTAGCTTGTCGAACCAGACCTCGACGTCGCTGCGATGGGCGGGGGTCTCGCCCTTCGGGATGTCGATGCCCGCGCGAAAGAGCCGCCCGAGCTCACCATTGTCCGGGCCTTTCTGCGTCCAGTAGATCTGCCTGCGCTCGGGATCCACCGTGATCCCGACGCACCATTTGGTCGAATCACGACGATCGGTGTCGCCGGTTCCCGTCTCGACGAGCGTCTCGATGCGCGAGCCGTCGAGGTTCGAGCGCATGACGCGCATGCCTTCGCGATCCGACCAGTACAGCTTGCCGGTCGCCTTCTCGAGGTGCAGCTGCTTGGGAGTGAAGGTCGCGCCCTGGGGGACGATGACCTTGCGATTGCGACCATCGAGGTCGGCCCGCTCGATGGAGCCGTCGTCCAGGTTCGGAACACCCATGTTGGTCCAGTAGATGTGGCCTGCTTCGACGTCCACGGCGATGCCATCCGGCCAGTGGCAGCCGGTCACGATGACCTTGCGGTCGGAGCCGTCCGGATTCAGCGTGAGCACGCGCCCGCCGCTGAGATCGAGGAGGAACAAGCGACCGGCGGTGGATCTGCTGCTGCTGGAACGGCTCCTCGATGGGGTGACCTGGGTAGCACTCATGTGTCCCTTTCCTTCATGATGGTTCCCTCCGTGGTTCCCGACGTCATCGGGAGCGTCAACCGCTCGGCTCGAGCTGCTCCGCCGCGTGAGCGGGTCGTCTCGTACACACGGGGAAGAGCCCTTCGATCGCCCCGAGCGATCCCTCGAAGTCGGACTCGAACCGGTATCGGGCCAGGTCGGCGACCGTCACCATGACGAGGCCGTGCCGCTCGCAGAACCGGCCGAGGTCGGGCACGCGCGCCATGGTGCCGTCGTCGTTGATGACCTCGCAGATCACGCCGGCGGGGTAGAGCCCGGCGAGGCGGGCGAGGTCGACGGCGGCCTCGGTCTGCCCCCGGCGCTCCAGGACGCCGCCCGGGCGCGCGCGAAGCGGGAAGACGTGCCCCGGTCGCGCGAAGTCTTCCGGGGAGCTGCGTGCGTCGAGGGCGGCACGGATCGTCTGCGCCCGATCGCGCGCCGAGATGCCCGTGGTCACGCCGTGGCCCTTCGCGTCGATCGAGACCGTGAACGCCGTACCGTGGGGCGCCGTGTTGTGCGCTGCCATCGGGCCGAGCTCCAGCTCGTCGAGCCTCTCGCCGGCCATGGCCAAGCAGATGAGGCCTCTCCCATGAATCGCCATGAAGTTGATGGCCTCGGGGGTGATCATCTCCGCCGCCATCGTCAGGTCCCCCTCGTTTTCGCGGTCCTCGTCGTCGACCACGACCACCATGCGTCCGGCCCGGAGCTCGCGAATCGCCGTCTCGATGGACGCGAGCGGGGAGTCAGAGCGGTCGTGGTGTCCTAGGCTCAGCGCGTGCCCCATCCTCTCCTTCTTGGTCCGCAGGTAAGCCAGCGAGTGCGGTGTGGGCGCGGCTTCGCAGGGAACCCGGGCGACGACCTCGATGCCGGCCTCGGCCAGGGCGCGAGACTTCTGTGGATTGTTCGACAGGAGCCGGACGCGGGTGATGCCGAGGTCGTGCAGGATGGCGGCAGGCAAGCCGAAGTCCCTGCAGTCCGCCTCGAACCCCAGCGCCTGATTGGCGTCCACCGTGTCGAGCCCGGCGTCCTGGAGCGCGTAGGCCTTCAGCTTCGCCATGAGGCCGATTCCTCGGCCCTCCTGGTGCTCGTAGATGAGGAGCCCGCGGCCCTCGGTGGCGATGGCGCGCATGGCCATCTCCAGCTGACCGTTGCAGTCACAGCGCAGCGACTTGAGCACCTCGCCGGTGAAGCACTGCGAATGGATGCGCAGGAGCGGAGCGCCGTCCTTCGGGTCGCCGGCGACGATGGCGAGCGCAGTCTCGACGCGTCCGCTGCCGTTCGAGACCTCGCGCTCGAACCCCAGCGTCTGAAACACTCCCCATCTCGTGGGCATGCGGGTGGAGACCACTCTCCGCACCGTCCCGGCCTGCTGGGTTCGAGTCATGTGGGCCGCTCCAGATCCCTGCACCGGGGCCGCTACGACGCCTTGACGAGTTCCTTCGTCGGCGGCACCGCGCCGCTCGCGCGGAAGCCGTCGATCTGGCCCGAGCTAAACCCCAACTCCGCCAGGACCTCCTCGCTGTGCTCGCCGATCTCCGGGGCGCGCCTCGCCGGGACCTTGGCGAGGCCGTGCACCTGGATCGGACTGCTGATGGT
>DASPZP010000209.1:0-1592 GCA_035636195.1 Anaeromyxobacteraceae bacterium | reverse complement strand
GTCACCGGGTGCTCCACCTGGATGCGGGTGTTCATCTCCATGAAGTAGTAGCGGCCCTGCTCGTCCAGGAGGAACTCGATCGTGCCGACGTTGTTGTAGCCGATCGACTTCATGGCCTTGAGGCCCACCTGGCCCATCTCGCGGCGCAGCTCGGGCGTGACGGCCGGGCTGGGCGCCTCCTCCACGATCTTTTGGTGCCTCCGCTGGACCGAGCACTCGCGCTCGCCGAGGTGGACGACGTTCCCGTGCTCGTCGGCGACGATCTGTAGCTCGATGTGGCGCGGCTCCTCGACGTACCGCTCGAGGTACATCGAGCCGTCGCCGAAGGCCGCCACCGCCTCGTTCGACGCCTGCTCGAAGGCGCGGCGGACGTCCCCGCCCTCCCGCACGATCTTCATCCCGCGCCCGCCGCCGCCGGCGGCCGCCTTGAGGATGATCGGGAAGCCGATCTCGCGGGCGATGGCGTCGGCCTCGTCCGGGCTCTTCAGCACCCCGCGCGCGCCGGGCAGGAGCGGTAGCCCCGCCTGCTCGGCGAAGTTGCGCGCCTGGACCTTGTTGCCCATGAGGCGCAGCATCTCGGAGCGCGGCCCGATGAACTTCATCCCGAGCTTCTCGACCACCTGGGCGAAGCCCGGGTTCTCGGAGAGGAATCCGTACCCGGGGTGGACGGCGTCGCAGCCGGTCACCTCCGCCGCGGACATCAGGGCCCGGATGTCGAGGTAGCTGTTCTTCGAAGGGGGCGGGCCGACGCAGACCGCCTCGTCGGCGAACTGCACATGGAGCGAGTCGGCGTCGGCGGTGGAATGCACCGCCACGGTCTGCACGCCGAGCTCGCGGCAAGCGCGGATGACGCGCAGCGCGATCTCGCCGCGGTTGGCGATGAGGACTTTCTTGAACATCCGAGCTCCCGGGCTCTGACTGGTTCGCCTTCGCGGCGGGACGGCGTGCCCCGTCAGACTGCCTCGATCCGGAAGAGCGGCTGCCCGAACTCGACCGGGGTGGCGTTCGCCACCATGATCTCGGCCACCTTGCCGGGCACCTCGGCCTCGATCTCGTTCATGAGCTTCATGGCCTCGACGATGCAAAGCACCTGCCCCTTCTTGACCACCGTGCCCAGGTCGACGAAGGGCGGCGAGTCGGGCGAGGGCGACCGGTAGTAGGTGCCCACGAACGGCGAGGTGACGATGGTGCCCGGCTTCGCCTCCGGCTTGGCGGCGGGGGCGGGCGCGGCTGCGGCGGGCGGCGGGTGGGCGACGGGCGGCGCCAGGGGCGCCGGCGCGTGGAAGGCCGGCGCGAAGACCGGCGCCTGCCCGCGGCGGATGACGAGCTGCTGGCCGTTGCGGTCCCAGCGCAGGCTGGTCACGTCGGTGCCCTCCAGGACCTTCACGAGGGCCTTCACCTCGTCGAGGGTGAAGGCTCCGTTCGCCTCCCCCCCGCGGCCTGCCGGCTCTCGGGTGCGTTCCACTTGCTCCGTCCGTCTCGTCGCCATGTTGGCAGCTCCTTCGCGCGTGGGCGCTAGCCCGCGACGCGGGTCACGTACTCGCCGGTGCGGGTGTCGATGCGGAGGACGTCGCCCTCGTTGATGAAGAGGG
>DASPZP010000208.1:0-3588 GCA_035636195.1 Anaeromyxobacteraceae bacterium | reverse complement strand
CGCTGCGGTGGACCGACGCGCGGATGGCCCCGCCCTGACCGTACTTCACCGCGTTCGACAGCAGGTTCGACAGGATCTCCTCGAGACGCATCCGATCCCACTGGCCCATGACCGGTTCCGGAGCGTCGATGGTGAGCGTGGCGCCTACGAGAGCGGCCTCGTCGCCGAAGGTCGCGCCGACCTCCCGCACGACCTCGGACAAGTCGACGCTCTCGAGGTTCAAGTGCATGCGCCCGCTCGAGATGCGGGAGACGTCCAGCATGCCATCGACCAGGCGGGAGAGCCGCTGCGTCTGACGCAGCAGGGACACCACGCGGCGTCGATCCTCGCTGCTCGGGTCGCCACCTTGCGCGCGCGCCATCTGCTGCACGACCAGGGATAGCGAGGTGAGCGGTGTCTTCAACTCGTGCGAGGCGGTCGAGATGAACTGGTCGCGCACCCGGACTGCCTCCGCCAGCTCGATCGCAGCCTTCTCGCGCTCGCGGAACCCCGCGCGGACGAGCGCCCCGAAGGCGGCGATGAGCGCGGCAACGGGCAAGAAGAGCGCGGTCACGACCGCCGCGGACGCGGCGCGCGCCGTGTCCGGAGACGTCGCCAGGAAGAGATATCCGGCGGCGGCCGATGCCGCGACAGACAGGAGCCCCGGGCCCAAGCCACCGATGGAGGCGACGACCGACGCCACCAGGAAGAAGAGTACGAACGGTATGTTCTCCATCCACCCACGGAGCGCTTGCTGGGTGAACCAGGCCGCGAGGGGAAGCAGCACCGCGAGCGCATAGTTGATCGCGGGGGGAAAGCGCGGAGGCCGCGGAATGCGGAAGCTCGAGATCATTTTGCGCCGGGGAGAGCGCGGAAGATTCCTCGATTTCGCGCCTGATGTCCTGTCCCTGGAAGGGGTAGGTCGAGCGGTCCCAGTGGACGTGTCCGTTCGCCGCCGAATGCAATGGTTTCTGTAGACGGGTGGTCCGCGCGGCGCACCTCGCGTCCGTCGACCGCCCGCGGCGCGCGCCTCGAGCCGGTGCGCTGCGCGGATCCCTGCTGGTACGATCGCTGCTCTGGCGTTGGCCCGTGCTCGTCCGCATCCGCTCCTCCGCCGTGCTCGGCGTCACCGCCGTCGGCATCGACGTCGAGGTGGACGTCACGCAGGGCATGCCGCACGTGAAGCTGGTCGGCCTCGCCTCGAGCGCGGTGCAGGAGGCGCACGTGCGGGTCATGGCCGCGGTGCGGAACTGCGGCATCGAGCTGCCGGAGAAGCGGATCACCATCAACCTAGCGCCGGCCGACCTGCGCAAGGAGGGCACGAGCTTCGACCTGCCCATCGCGATGGCGCTCCTGGCGGCCTGCGACAAGGTCCCGCCGGAGGCGCTGGAGGGCATCCACTTCGCAGGTGAGCTGTCGCTCTCGGGCGAGCTGAAGGCCATCCGCGGCGTGCTGCCCCAGGCCATCGAGGCGCGCCGCGCCGGGGCGAGGGCGCTCATCGTCCCGGAGGCGAACGCGCTCGAGGCCGCAGTGGTGCAGGGCCTGCGCGTCCACCCGGCCCGGCACTTCGGCGAGGTGGTGGCGTGGATGCGTGGGACGACCGAGCCTCCCACCCGCCTGCCGCAGCCGGCTTCGGCTGGGGACGCGAGCGGCCTCGACCTGGCCGACGTGGCCGGCCAGGAGCACGCCCGCCGCGCGCTCGAGGTGGCGGCGGCCGGCGGGCACAACCTCCTCCTCTTTGGTCCGCCCGGCAGCGGCAAGACCATGCTGGCGCGCCGGCTGCCGGGTATCCTGCCCGCGCTCACCTTCGAGGAGGCGCTCGAGGCGACCGTGGTGCACAGCGTCGCCGGGCTGACCCGCGACCGCGGCCTCCTCACCGAGCGGCCCTTTCGCGCACCGCACCACTCGGTCTCCGACGCTGGGCTGGTAGGAGGCTCGAACGTCCCGCGCCCGGGCGAGGTCTCCCTGGCCCACCACGGCATCCTCTTCCTCGACGAGCTGCCGGAGTTCCGCCGGCACGTGCTCGATGCGCTGCGGCAGCCGGCCGAGGACGGCGAGGTCTGCATCGTGCGGGCGACCCGCGCGGTCCGCTTCCCGGCGCAGTTCATGCTCGTGGCGGCCATGAACCCATGCCCGTGTGGCTGGTACGGGGACCAGCGCCGAGCCTGCCGCTGCACCCTGCACGAGCTCGGCCGGTACCGCCGCCGTATCTCCGGCCCGCTCCTCGATCGCATCGACCTGCACGTGGACGTCCCGGCGGTGCCCTGTTCCGCGCTGCCGGCGGCCGGCTCGGCCGAGTCCACCGCGGTGGTGCGGGGCAGGGTCGAGGTGGCCCGGCGCCGCCAGGCCGAGCGCGCCGCGGCCGGCGGGCCGAAGGTCAATGCGCGCCTCAAGGGAGCCGCGCTGCGGCGCGCCTGTGCCATCCCGCCCGACGCCCGGAGGCTCCTCGCCGACGCGGTCGAGAAGCTCGGCCTGTCGGCGCGGGCGCACGACCGCGTGCTGCGCGTGGCGCGCACCATCGCCGACCTGGCCGGCGCGGAGCGGATCGCCACCGCCCACGTCGCCGAGGCGGTGCAGTACCGCGCCCTCGATCGGCGCGCCTGAAATCTCCTCCCCCGGCGAGGGGGAGGCCGGACACCAACGACGGGGAGGAACGACCATGACGAAGCTCAGCGAAAAACTGAAGGCGCTCGGGGCGGCGGTGGGCGCCATCGAAAAGCAGTTCGGAAAGGGGAGCATCATGCGGCTCGGGGAGGGGGGCGAGGCGCCGCGCGTGTCGGTCATCCCGTCCGGCTCCATCGGCCTGGACGTGGCGCTCGGGGTGGGCGGCTATCCGCGCGGGCGGGTCATCGAGATCTTCGGCCCGGAGTCTTCTGGCAAGACGACCCTCGCGCTGCATGCCATCGCCGAGGCGCAGAAGGCGGGCGGGGTGGCTGCGTTCATCGACGCCGAGCACGCGCTGGACGTGACCTACGCCCGGCGGCTGGGCGTGAACCTGTCCGACCTGCTCGTCTCGCAGCCCGACACCGGCGAGCAGGCGCTCGAGATCGTCGAGCAGCTCGTCCGCTCCGGGGCGGTCGACCTGGTGGTGGTCGACTCGGTGGCGGCGCTGGTGCCCAAGGCCGAGATCGAGGGTGAGATGGGCGACGCGCACATGGGGGTCCAGGCGCGCCTCATGAGCCAGGCCCTGCGCAAGCTCACCGCGGTCGTGTCGCGCAATGCCTCGACGGTGGTCTTCATCAACCAGATCCGCATGAAGATCGGCGTGGTGTTCGGAAACCCGGAGACCACCACCGGCGGGCACGCGCTCAAGTTCTACGCGTCGGTCCGGCTCGACATCCGCCGCATCGGCCAGCTCAAGGAGGGCGAGCAGGTGGTCGGGAACCGGACGCGGGTGAAGGTGGTGAAGAACAAGATGGCGCCACCCTTCCGCGAGACCGAGTTCGACATCCGGTACGGCGTGGGCGTGGACCGGCTGGCCGAGGCGGTCGACCTGGGCGTGGAGCGTGGCCTCGTCGACAAGTCCGGCGCCTACTACACCCTGGGTGACGAGCGCATGGGCCAGGGTCGTGAGCGAGCCACCGACTGGCTCAAGGCGAACCCCGCCGC
>DASPZP010000207.1:0-7195 GCA_035636195.1 Anaeromyxobacteraceae bacterium | reverse complement strand
CCCGGGACGAGGGCGGCGAGCCGCTCCACATCGTGCACTGCGACGTGTCGCCCTCGAACGTCTTCGTCTCGCGCCGGGGAGAGGTCAAGCTGGGCGACTTCGGGGTGGCGCGGCCGATGGGGCGAGGCCCCGCCCCAATCCTGGGAAAGCTCCGCTACCTCGCGCCGGAGCAGCTCAAGGGCGGCCTGCTCTCCCCCGCCGTCGACGTGTTCGGGCTGGGCGCCACGCTCTTCGAGCTCCTCACCGGGACGCACGCCTTCCCTGGCGACGATCCGCAAGAGGTGGTGACCGCGATGGCGGGCGCCGAGCGCCGGCTTCCCTCCGCCCTGCGGCCGGAGGTCCCCGCCGCGGTCGACGCGCTCGTCGTGAGCGCGCTCGCCGCCGCTCCCGCCGAGCGCCCGCGGAGCGCTGCCGCCATGGCCACGGCGCTCGAAGGGCTCTTCGACGAGCGGATCGGGAACCCGCTCGCGATCGCGGCCCTGGTGCGCGGGGTGCTCGGGGCCTGAAGCGACGGCCTGATCGCCCCGCCGCCCCCTGGCATGTCGCCTTGCGCGCGGGAGGTTACCTTGCGTGTAGTTCCTGCGCGGGGGAGCCATGTCCAAGCTCGTCGCGGTGGTCGCGTTGGCGTTCCTGGTGGCGTGTGGCGGGTCGGGGGGCAAGGGAGCGGGGGCCGACGCTGCTGCCTCGGATGGTGGCGCGGCGGGGACACCGAACCCGGACTCGACGTCGACCCCGACCCCGACCCCGACCGCGAACCCGACCTCGACCCCGACCGCGACTCCGACGACCTCGACCTCCACGACCCCGCCGCCTGATCCCTGCGCCGGCCTCATGCCGGCGGCGCCGCTTGCTGCAGCCATCGAGCACGTCGAGCCGTTCAGTTCCTTTCCCTGGTACGCAGCGGGCACGTCGGATGGCGATGGTGACTTCGTCGCGACCCTCGACGGTTACAAGTTCCACGACTACGCCTTCTATCCGGCGGACGGCTCCGACCGGCCGGCCGGGACGCTCCAGACGGAACCAGCGCTGGCTCCTCAACCGCACGGCTACCAAGCCTTGCACATCGCGAGCGGAATGCCGACGCCGACCCTCATCGTGAGCGACGGAAAGGGTCAACTCGTCGCGAGCGTGCCATTCACGCATGGGGCCGCGTATGCGATCGCGTCTGACCCGGGGGGCGGCAGCGCGGTGCTGACCGAGGATTTCCCCACCGGCAGTGGCCAGTGGCTCGAGCGCTTCGACGGGGATGGCCATTCGAGCGGCGCCGTCTCGCTCGACGCCATCGGCGCGCTGGTTGGCGTCGCGAAGGAAGGCGCGGCGCTCGTCACGGCCGGCGCGCAGGCTCGCTGGTTCGATCGCCACGCGAGTCCTCTGACGGACTGGTTCGCGGCCGAGGCCGCGGCGACCGGGGTCGACCTCACCCCGCTCGCTGACGGCGCCTTGGCGGCGCGCGACAGAAACCGGGCGTGGGTCGGGATCTTCCGGCCCGGCGCCGCGAGCGCGGAGGCCGCCCCCACGTGGCTCGCCGGACAGCACGATCGCAACGCGTGGGTCGTGCGGGGTGGGAAGGCCATGGCGTTCGCGCCGGTGGCCACCTCGCAGCCGGCCTGCGGCAGCGGCTGCGGCAAGTTCGAGCTCGTCACCGCCGATGGCCATTCCTGCGGCACCTTCGAGCTGCCGGGTGGTAGCGACGAGCCGGTCAACGTCGGCAAGGACGGGACCGCTTTCGCGCTCACCTACGACGGGTTCACCACCGTCCACTGGCGCTGGTGGTCGAAGCTGCTGAAGTGATCGAGGCCTATGCGGCCGGGATCTCCGCCCGGACCCGCGCCGCGAGCGGCGGGATGAGCTCCAGGGCTCCGTCGACCTCGGCCTCGGTGCTGGTCCAGCCGAGCGACAGCCGCAGCGTCGCGCGCGCCTCAGCCACCGACAGGCCCATCGCCGACAGCACCGACGAGGGCTTCGTCGAACCCGAGTGACAGGCGCTGCCGGCGCTGGCACACAGGCCCTCGAGATCGAGCGCCATGAGGAGCGCCTCCGCGTCGACGCCCGGCAACGTGATCGACAGCACGTTGGGGAGCCGCGGGGCGCCGGCGCCGTTCACCCGCGCGCCGGGGATGGCCGCCAGGAGCCCTGACTCGAGCCGGGCGCGTAGCGCGGCCAGCCGCGGCGCCTCGACCTCTCGGCGCTGCGACGCGGCCTCGAGCGCCGCCCCCAGCCCGGCCACGCCCGGCAGGTTCTCGGTCCCGGCGCGCCGCCCTCGCTCCTGTGATCCGCCGAGCAGCGGCGCGAGCCTGAGCCCGCTCTTCACCCACAGCGCTCCGGCGCCGCGCGGGCCGCCGAACTTCTGGCCGGTCAGCGCGACGAGGTCCGCCCCCAGCGTGCGGACGTCGACCTCGACCTTGCCGACCGCCTGCACCGCGTCGGTGAAGAAGAGCGCGCCCTGCTCGCGGGCGGTGGCCGCCAGCTCCCGCACCGGCAGGAGCACCCCCGTCTCGTTGTTCGCCACCATCGCGCAGACGAGCGCGGTGCGGGAGGTCACCGCCTGGCGCGCCAGATCGGGATCGGGGAGCCCGCGCCCATCCACCGGCAGGACCGTGACGCGCCGACCCTCGGCCCGGAGCGCCTCGGCGAGGCCCAGCACGCACGGGTGCTCGACGGCGGTGACGACGAGGTCGTCGCGCCCGGCTGGCGACGCGCCCAGCACGCCCCGGAGGGCGAGCGCCGCCGACTCCGTGGCGCCGGAGGTGAAGACGATCTCGGAGGGCTGCGCCCCGAGCGCGCCCGCCACCTGGCCCCGGGCGCGGTCGAGCAGGTCGCGCGCGGCCCGGCCGGCGGCGTGCACGGAGGAGGGGTTCCCGAACGTGTCGAGCGCGGCGAGGACGGCGGCCTTCGCCTCCGGCCGGACGGGCGTGATGGCGGCGTGATCGAGGTAGAGCAGTGGCTTCACTCCACCATGATGCGCCGGCCCTTCTTCGCGCGCACCCCGAACTCCTTCAGGAAGCGCTGCACGAGCTCTTGCTTGAAGCGGGCGCGGGCGGCGGGGGCGAGGCCCCGCAGCGGGATGCGGGCGCCGGCCATCGAGCCGTGTCCGCCGGCCGAACCGCCCTTCTCCTCGATGACGTCGCGGATGAGGCGGCCGGCGTTCATGCGGCGGTCGCTGGTGCGGAGCGAGAAGTAGAGCTGGCCCTCGTACTCGCCGAACGCGACGGACCACTTCACGTCCTCGAGGAAGAGGAAGCGCTCCGCCACCTCGGCCACCATGTCGGGCGCGTAGATCTCGTGCAGGTCGCAGACCACGGCGTGGTCGTAGACGAGCGCCCGCTCGATGGCCGTGTGGTAGAGGCGGAAGTACTCGAGCGGGAGCCGCGGGTGCTCGATCTCCGCCAGCGCCTCTTTGTCGACCATGGGGAAGAGCCACAGGTAGGCGGCGACGTCGGCGGGGGTGGTCTGCCGGCCGAGGTCGCGCGTATCCGCCTTGATCCCGTAGTAGAGGGCGGTGGCGATGTGCGGCGGCATGGGGAGCTCGCTCGCCCGGAAGTACTCCACCACCACCGTGCTGGTGGCGCCCACCTCGTCGCCGACGTCGGCGATGGGCGCGAGGCGCGTCTCGGGCCGTTCCGGGTGGTGGTCGATGACCACGTCCGGGAAGTGGCGCGCCGGCAGCGAATGGTTCCCCTGCTCCGGCTGGGTGTCGACCATGCAGAGGAGGTCGTGCTCCTCGAAGACGACGCGGGAGATGGGCACGACCGGGAGCTTCAGGACCCGGACCAGCGCCCGGTTCTCGGCGCGCCCGACGATGCCCCCGTATGCGACCACCGCCTCCACATGGGCGAGGTGGTCCAGCATGTAGGCCAGCGCGACGGCGGAGGCGATGGAGTCGGGGTCCGGGTTGTCGTGGGTGAGGATGAGCGCCTTGCGGTGCCCCCGCGCATACTGGACGAGCCGATCGAGCTTCAACCGCTGCGCGTCGCCGGCCTTGGAGTGCAGCACCGCCATGCGCGGCGCGCGGTCGAGCGCGGCGTGGCGGACCCGCAGCTCGGGCCGGTGGTGGGCGGAGATGGGCTGGGAGTGTTTCATCGCTTGAGGGAGCGGAGCACGGCCAGGTTCTCCTTGAACCGGAGCTCCGTCTCGAGGAAGGCAGGGACGTCCGCGAAGCGCGGGTCGTTGACGAGCCGGCGGAAGGCGGCGAGCCCGATCTCGCCCTCCCCGATGTGCTCGTGGCGGTCGACGCGGCAGCCGCGCGGCTTCTTGCAGTCGTTCAAGTGGAAGGCCTCGACCCGGGCGAGCCCGACCGTGCGGTCGAGGGCTTCGAAGGTGGCGTGGTATCCCTCCTCCGAGGCGAGATCGTAGCCGGCGGCGTGGAGGTGACAGGTATCGACGCACACCCCGACCCGCCGCCGGAGCGGCCCCGGCACCGCCTCGCGGATCGCTGCCACCTGCTCGAAGTTCCAGCCCAGCGAAGAACCCTGTCCGGCCGTGGTCTCGACGAGGAGGCGCGCCTTGCCCGGGACCTTCTCCAGAGCGTGAACCATGCCCTCGCCGGCGAGCCGGATACCCTCGGCCGCGTCGGCGTGGGTACCAGGGTGGAAGACGAGCCAGCGGACGCCGAGCTGCTGGCAGCGACCGAGCTCATCGGCGAGGGCCTCCCAGCTCTTCTCGCGGAGGGCAGCATCCGCAGCGCACAGGTTCACGAGATAGGTGGAGTGGGCCGCGACGGGCAGTTTCGTCCGGCGCGCCTCGGCGCGGAAGCGCTCCACCTCCGCCGGCTCGAACGGCCGGGCCGCCCAGCCGCGCACATTGCGGGTGAAGATCTGGAGGCAGTCCGCCCCGTCGGCCTCAGCGCGGGCGAACGCGGTCGAAACGCCACCAGCCACGCCTTCGTGCGCTCCCAGGATCATGCGGGGGGCCTTCTATACAATAGGAGGTCCCCGCCTCGCCACGCCCGTTAGTCCCCGGAAGGGGGGCGTGAGCGGGCGTTCAGGCGTGCCCGACGAACGCGTGGGGGATTCGATCAGGCGCCGCGGCGGGCGGCGACCTTGGCGCGCGCGGCGAGCGCCTGGCGGAAGTACTTCTCCGCATTGGCGAGGCCGTTCTCGAGCGATTCCATCATGAGCTCGCGGAGGGCGGGCTCTGCCTGCTTGAGCGACTCGTAGTACCGCTGCCGGTCGATCGTATGGATGATGCACGGCTGGTAGCCGGCGTGGATCAGCATCATATTCCCGAGCAACCGCGCGATCTTTCCGGACCCCTCCGTGTACGGGTACACCTGCATGAAGCCGTGCTGCAGCTTCGAGGCGGTGTGGACCGGGTGGCCCGAGCGGAACTCCGGCGAGTCGCACCACTCGAGCAGCTTCGCGAGCTGGGCGACGATGCGAGCAGGGGGCGCGATCTCGTGGAAGTACGAGCGGTGGAGCGGGATATCCTTGCGGAATTCACCGCCGGCGCGCGACTCGATCCCCGCGTGGATGGCGGCGTAGATCTTCTGGATGAGCGGGAGGGTGACCTTCGGCTTCTTCTGCGCCGCCTCGGAGCGGATCACATCCATCGAGGCCTTGGTGTTCCGGATGTCACGGAAGGCCGCGATGGTGCCGACCTCGGCCAGGGGCTTCTGGGCGAGCGCCGTCTCGAGCTCGAGCCCGGTGAACACCACGCCCTCCAGCGCGTTCTCGTGATAGACCCAGGAGAGTTCGTATTTCCTCAGGAAATCCTGGGCGAGCGCCGGCTCGTCGCGAATGAGCTCCGCGAGGTCCTGGGTGCGATCCTCGACGTCGACATAACGGCTCCGCATGGTGCTCCCCGTCCGAGAAGGTGCTGGCCGAGATCTACGCCGGCCGCGCGCGTTTAGCCGAAGCGGACCCGCGCAGTCAACGATAATTGCGGACTAGAACAGCGGAGGCCCGAGAAACTTCCGCTCGTGGGGTGGAAAGCGAGCGGGCCCCTTCACCCCCGCCCTCTCCCCCATCGGGGGAGGGGAAGGAAGTCATCGGCGGGGGATGAACCCCCGCCCTACTTCGTCGTAGGGCGGGGGCTTGTCCCCCGCCGAGAGAACACTGCTCAGTAGTACGTCAGCCACTCCTTGTACCGCTGCTCCTCGCCGTGGACGGCGCGGAAGTACATCTCCTGGAGCTTCTTCGTCACCGGACCGGGCTCACCGCGGCCGATGCGGCGGTTGTCGACCTCGCGCACCGGGGTGACCTCGGCGGCCGTGCCGGTCATGAAGAGCTCGTCCGCGAGGTACATCGTGTCGCGCGTGAACTTCTGCTCGACGATCGGGACGCCCTGGTCGCGGGCGATGCGGAGCACCGAGTCGCGCGTGATGCCGGCCAGGACCGGCGAGGAGAGGGGCGGGGTGAAGAGCGTCCCATCCTTCACGATGTAGATGTTCTCGCCCGAGCCCTCGGCCACGTAACCCTCGGTGTCGAGGAGGATCGCCTCCTCGTAGCCGGAGAGCATCGCCTCGCGGTTGGCGAGGAACGAGTTCACGTACTGACCGCTCACCTTGGCGCGGACCATGTTGACGTTCACGTGCAGGCGCGTGAACGACGACACCTTGGCGCGGATTCCCTTCTTGAGTCCTTCCTCCGAGAGGTAGGCGCCCCACGGCCAGCTCGCGATGGAGACCTGCACCGGGTTCACGGCCCCGACGCCCATGCTGCCGTACCCGAAGAACGCGAGCGGGCGGATGTACCCCTCCGCCTGCTTGTTGACGCGCAGCGTCTCGAGGCAGGCCTCGTGGAGGCGCTCGATCGGGTAGGGGATGTCCATCAGCACGATGTGGGCCGAGTCGTAGAGCCGCTGCATGTGCTCGCGGAGCCGGAAGACGGCGGAGCGTCCGTCCGCCGTCTTGTAGGCGCGGATGCCCTCGAAGACGCCGACGCCGTAGTGCAAGGCGTGGGTGAGGACGTGCACCTTGGCGTCGTCCCAGTTCACGAGCTTGCCGTCGAGCCAGATCTTGTCGGCCTTGGTCATGGTCCACGGAACATGCCGCAACCGCGCAGTCCTTTCAACCGCCCTTCACGCGGCCGCCACCACCGGCTCCATGACCCGCACCGGCAGGACCATCGCGTTCAGGCCTGCGAACTGGAGGCGGCGCTGGAGCTGATAGGCGGTCTCGTTGTGGAGGAGGCGCTGGTACCAGCGCTCCTGCTCGAAGACGAGCTTCCCGGCGAAGAAGAGGGCGCGCGGGAACTCC
>DASPZP010000206.1:0-6890 GCA_035636195.1 Anaeromyxobacteraceae bacterium | reverse complement strand
TTATGCAGCCCGGGTGGACCCCACCCACGCGGCCGTCGTGAGCGACGATCCTCTGGCCCGCCAGGGGCTGGCGGCGCTCCTCGGCCAACGCAGCGACCTCTCCCTGACCGCGGAGGCTGCGCCTCGCGACGCCGAGGGACTGGCCGGTGGCGGCGCCGACGTGATCCTGTGGGACGTCGCCGGGACCGGCGCACTCCGGCTCGGCGAGGTCGCCGCGGGTGTCCCGGTGGTGGCCCTCGTCGCCTCCGAGGAGCAAGCGGCAGAGGCGCTCGCCGCCGGCGCTCGGGGGGTGATCTTCCGCGGCGCCAGCGGGGATCGTATCGCTGCGGCGCTGGTCGCCGCCGGCCGCGGCCTGCTGGTGCTGGAGGAAGACCTATCACCCTGGGTGAGGCCGCCCGCCCAGCCCGCCGCAGCCGAGGGACTCACCCCGCGGGAGGTCGAGGTACTGGCGCTCCTCGGCGAGGGGCTCGCCAACAAGACCATTGCCCAGCGCCTCGGGATCGCGGAGCGGACGGCCAAGTTCCACGTCGAGTCCATCCTGGGCAAGCTCGGCGCGGAGAGCCGCAGCGAGGCCATCGTCCTCGCGGCCCGCCGCGGCCTCCTCGTGTTGTGAAGACATGACATCGGGCGCCTCCCGACCTGGCCTTCTGGACAGGAGCGAGCCCTGGCCCCCCGAACGATGTGGGACCCTGCGCCCGCCGCCAAGCTTCCCACCGTGGCCGCCGCGGCGGCGGCCGGGAGCGAGCAGATGGCGATCGAGATCGGGCTGGAGCTGTCGTCGGCGGTGTCGGACGCGGTGCGGCAGGGCGCGAACGCAGTCGTGCGGGTGGACGGCGGGCGTCGCCGCGCGTCGTCGGGGACGGTCTGGGACTCCGGCGGGGTGATCGTCACCGCCGCGCATGGCCTCGACAGCGGCGACGAGGTGGAGCTGGGGCTCCCCTCCGGCGATTGCGCTCCGGCCGAGGTCGTCGGCCGCGATCCGTCCACCGATCTGGCCGTGCTGCGCACTCGCGCGAGTGGGCTCGCGACACCGACGTGGAGCGGCCTCCCGCTGGCGGTGGGGCAGCTGGCTGTGGTGGTGACGCGGCCGGGGCGCGGGCCGCGCGCGGCGCTCGCACTCGTGGCGCGGCTGGGGGACGCCTGGCGCACCGCCGCGGGGGGCAGGATCGACCGCTACGTGGAGCTCGACGCCGCAGTCCAGGCGGGCTTCTCGGGAGGGCTGGTGGTGGACCTCGGGGGGCGCGCGGTCGGGCTCGCGAGCGCCGGGCTGGTCCGGGGCGAACCGCTGGCCGTTCCGCCGGCGACGCTGAAGCGGGTCGTCGAGGCCGTCCTGGCGCATGGCGGCGTCCGGCGCGGCTACCTCGGCGTGGCGAGCCTACCGGTCCGCGTCCCGGCTGCGCTGGCGCAGGCGACCGGCCAGGACGGCGCGCTCCTCCTCACCGCGGTCGAGGAAGCGAGCCCCGCGGCCCGCGCCGGGCTCATCGTCGGGGATCTCCTGCTCGCGCTGGACGGCGCCCCGCTGTGTGAGATGGGCGATCTCCTGCCGGCGCTGGAGGAGGAGCGCATCGGGCAAGTCGTGCGGGTGCGCCTCGCCCGCGGCGGCGCGGTGCGGGAGCTGGACCTCGTCGTCGACGTGCGCGGCGCGCGCCGCGCGGGAGGCGACAGGTGACCGCGCTCGGGCAGCTCTCGCAGGAGCTGGCGGCGCTGGCGGCGCGCGCTGCCCCATCGGTGGTGGGCGTCGAGCAGCGGCGGGGCCAGGGCTCGGGGCTCATCCTGTCCTCGGACGGCTACCTCCTCACGAATGCGCACGTGGCGCGCGAGCGAGGGCCACTGCGCGTGCGGCTGTCCGCCGGTGAGCCGGTGGCCGCCGAGCGGGTGGGGGTCGACCTGCGCACGGACCTGGCGGTCCTGCGCATCGCGGCGCCCGGGCTGCAGCCGCTCGCGCTCGGCGACAGCCGCAACCTGGCGGTCGGGCAGCTCGTGATCGCGATCGGCAACCCGCTCGGCTTCGATCGCTCGGTGACGCTGGGTGTCATCTCGGCTCTCTACCGCACGCTCCCGGCGCCGGACGGCGGCGCCTTCGACGGTCTCCTCCAGACCGACGCGGCCGTGAATCCGGGCAACTCGGGAGGCCCGCTCCTCGACGACGGCGGCGCCGTCGTCGGCGTCACCACCGCGAAGCTGCCCTGGGCACACGGGATGGCCTTCGCGGTCCCCTCGCACACGGCGAGCTGGGTGGCGGCCGTGCTCATCCGCGACGGAGAGGTGCGCCGGCCCTACCTCGGGATCGCCGCACGCGGCGAGGACCTCGACCTCGCCACCGCACGCACCCTCGGACGACGGCGTGGCGTGCGGGTGCTCGGCGTGGAGCCCGGAGCACCGGCCGCGCTGGGGGGCGTGCTCGAGGGCGACCTGCTCGTCGCGGCCCACGGGAGCGAGGTGCTGTCACTCGACGACCTGCAGCGCATCCTCGTCCTCACCCCCAGGCCTGAGCTCGAGCTGGAGGTGCTGCGCGGCGGCGCGCGCCGGCCGCTCTCGCTCCACCCCCGGCCGTTCCAGCGCGCCGCCTGACATCCGGTGGTCCTCCTCTTGCTGAGGGGTGGTGGTGTCCGCGCCGCCCGGCCGCCCTCCGCGGCCGCGCGGACGCGCCCACGACGAGGAAAGCGCCGCCATGTCTCCCCCTTTCCGGAGCGACGCCCGACGTCACCCTCCCTCGCCGCGAACCCCGGCGCGCGACCCGGGTCCGAGAACACCCCTTTTCTGCTGCGCCATGATTTTGACGCTTCTGCCTGCGACGGCTCGAAGCGCGTCACTGACTGTGGAGGATGGCCCCATCGTGCTCGGCCGGACCGAGCAGGCGATGGTGGTGCTGGAGGTCGAGGAGCCGGCCGGGACAGAGGAGCAGCCCGTTCGCCTCGTCGTGAATGTCGGCAGCTTCGGGCCGGTCGAGCGCATCGGGCCGGGGCGGCACCGCGTCCGCTACACGCCGCCCGCGACGCGGCATCCTCAGGTGGCGCTCGTCGGGTGGTGGCGACGCAGCCCGGGCGCGCTGCCCGAGATCCTGCGTCTGCCGCTCCTCGGCACGACCCGGCTCCGCGTGGAGGCGCCGGCGGGCAGGGCGGTGCGCGTGGACGTGGGGTCGGTCCGGTTCGGGCCGGTGAAGGCCGGCCGCAAGGGCACGGCGGTCGTGCCGCTCGTCGTTCCGCCCGGGATCGATCGCGTCACGGTGAGCATCACCGGCGGGCGCGAGACCGTCACGCGCGAGGTCGCCTTGGAGATGCCGCAGGCGAGCGTGGGGCTCGTCGTGCCGAGCATGAGTGCGGAGCCGACTGCGACCCCGACCGCGACCGATCGACCAAGCGGTCCGTCCGCCCTGAGCGTAGCGCCGCCGGAGGAGGCGCGTAGTCGAAGGGCCCCGACCGCGACCGCGACCCCGACCGTGAGCGTGATCAGGATCGCTCGTCGCGACCCCGACCCCCTCACCCCGGCCCTCTCCCCCCGGGGGGGAGAGGGAGGACGAGGCGGCCCGCCCGCCTCGGTCTATCTGGGCGTACGGACCGGCTACACGCACAGCTTGGGCGAGCTCGCGGGCGGCCGCTTCGGGATCGACTCGTGGATCCCGGTGCAGCTCGGGCCGGCGCGGATGGGAGTGGGGTTCTCGGCCTCGTACGGCCAGGCGGCGCAGGCCGTCGCCGATGGTGCGGGGACGCTGCAGAGTCGCTCCGAAGCGCGCTTCGTGCCGGTGACGGCCCGGGTCGGATACGAGCTGTGGACCGGACGCGTCCTCTCCGCGACGGCAGGGTTCGGCGTCACCGCCGCCATTGCCCGCTTCACCAACACCCTCGGGCCCTCCGGCACTGGCACCGGGCTGGGGGCGCTCGGCTTCGGCTCCTTCGGCTGGGCTCTCGGCCCCGGTCAGCTCTTCGCCGAGGCGAGCCTCGGCAGGGCGCCCGTCACCGCCACCGGGTTCCGCCTCGAGGCGGGTGGCCTCTCCCTGGACGTCGGGTACCGGGTGAGGATCGACTGATGCGCGCCAGGACCATCGTTCCCGCGTTCCTGCTCGCGCTCGCTGCGGCGCCGGCGTGCACCGCGCCCCGGGGCGGACCCCAGCCGGCGCGGGTCGTCCCGGCGCAGGTAGACGGCGTCCTCGCGGCGGCGATCGAGATCCAGGGGATTGGCTTCGAGGCGCTCGTCACCACCGACTTCGGCGACGGGAGCGGCGCCGTCGACGCGGGGTTCACGGCGTCCCTCGCCCCGAGCGGCGGCGGCGCGGCCGTGCCGCTCGCGGGCGTCAGCTTCGCCGACAAGCGCACCTTGCGAGCCATCGTGCCTGCCGGTCTGCCGCACGCGCTGTACGATCTCGTCGTCGCGGACGCCGCCGGGCGGAGCGGTTTCCTGGCCGGCGCGCTGCGCGTCGCGACGCCGGCCGGAGCGCTGGCCGCGTTTCGCGTCGCTCCCCTCCTCGCGCAGCGCGCGGGTGGGTCCTTCACGGTCGCGATCAGCGCCGTCGACACGGGAGGCAGCATCGTCGACGGTTTCGAGGGGACCGTGATCCTCTCGGACGCGACCGGCACCCTCGCGCCGCTGCGGTCGAGCGCGTTCGTGGCGGGCGAGCTGCGGATGCCCGTGGTGGTGGAGGCCCTCGCGGCAGCAGACGTCCTGCAGGTGGTCGACGCCGCCGGGCATGGTGGCGCGTCGTCGCCGTTCGCGGTCGGGCCAGGGCTACCGGTGGCGGTGACGTTCGGCGCGACGCCGCTCTCGGGCGCCGCCGGCGCGTGCCTGGGGCCGTTCACGCTCGAGGTGCTGGATCGGCTCGGCAACGCGGCGCCCACCGAGGCCGAGCTCCGCGCCGCGCTCGAGACGGACCCGCCCGGCGCCGCCCAGCTCTTCCTGGACGCGGGGTGCACCGTCCAGGCGGGCGGAGAGCTGATCGTCGCGAACGGCGCGAGCAGCGGCGCGCTGTGGCTCCGCGCGATCGCGGGGGGAAGCCTGGCCCTGCGGGCACGACCGGACGGCCTGCCGTCCGCCCTGCTGGAAGGAACCGTCAGTCCATGAGGCGCTTCCCACGTCCGGCCGGGCTCGCCGTGGCCCTGCTCCTCGTCGCCGGGTGCAAGCTCGACAGCGGCCCCGAGCCCACCGCCATCGTGCCGGATCACGGCCCGGCGGATGCGCCGGTGCGGGTCGTCATCCGCGGGCGCGGGCTCGAGCCGGCGGTCACGACCGACTTCACGGTCGCCGGCGAGGCTCGCCTCGATGCACGCTTCACGCTCCGGCTCGGCGCGACCGCGCTGCGGGACGTGCAGCTCCGGCAAGACGGTGCGCTCGAGGCCCTCGTGCCACCCGGTCTCGCGCCGGGCGCTCACGATCTCAGCGTCGTGCGGCCCGACGGCCGCCGCGGCACGCTCGGCGCGGCCTACCGTGCGCTGGCCCCCGGCGCGGGCGACGACGTCGTGGCCGCGTTCCACGTGGAGGTTCCGGGCGAGGCGACGGCGGGCACGCCCTTCGCGATCACCGTCACCGCGCTCGACGCGCAGGGGGCTCCAGCGGCCGACTTCGGCGGCGCGGTGGAGCTCGCCGACCGGACCGGCACCGTGGTGCCGCGGCGGCCCGCGCTCTTCGACCGTGGCCGCTGGTCGGGCGCGGTGGAGGTCCGCTCCCCTTCCCCGGCCGACATCCTCACCGCGAGGGTGCCCGGCGGCGCCTCGGGCGACTCGGCCTCGTTCGCGGTGCGCGCCGCTCCGGCGACCGCGCTCGTCTTTCCCGGCCCGGCCATCCAGGTGACGGCCGGGGCCTGCTCGGGGACCGTGTCGCTCGCGCTCCTGGATCGGTTCGGCCAGCCGACCGCCGCCTCGGCGCCGGTGGTGCTCGCCCTGGCGGCCCCTCCCGGTCTGGCCCTCTTCGCCGACGACGCCTGCGGGGTGCCGCTCGCCGGGGCGACGCTGCAGCCCTTCGAGCTCGCGCTCGGGTTTCATCTGCGCGCCGCGGTCGCCGGGCCCTTCACGCTCGGCGCCACGGCCGCCGGGCTCGGCGGCGCGACCTTCACGGGAGAGGTGCTGCCGGCTTCGGCGGCGAAGCTCGTGCTCCTTGCGCCGGCGAGCGCCATCGCGGGCGAGTGCACGCCGGCGGCCGTCGAGGTGCAGGACGCCCTCGGAAACGCCACCCGCGCGCTCGACGTAGCGGTCATGCTCGATGCGGCGCCGCGGGCCGGGCTCGCGTTCTTCGAGGACGCCAGTTGTGCGGTGCAGCTCACGGCAGCACGACCAGGGACCGATGGCCGGGCGTGGTTCGCCTTCATGGGCAGCGTGGCGTGGCCGGTGACGCTGACTGCCGAGGCACCGGGGCTGCCGCCTGTCGCCCAGGCGGTGACGGTCGCCCCCGGTGCGGTGGATCGGATCTCCTTCGTCTCGCCGCCACGCACGGCCCAGGCCGGGCGCTGCTCCCCTGCGCTCACCCTGCTGGCGCAGGACGTCTTCGGCAACGCCGCTGGGCCCTCGCAGCCCATTGCGCTGACTCTGGCCGTCGCGCCGGCCGGACCGGCGTTCTTCGCCGATCCGGGCTGCTCGATCGCGCTCGGCGCCACCGCCGCGCTCGCGTCCGGCAGCGGTGCGCTCGACGTCTACCTGCTCGCGCCGGCCGCCGGCAGGTTCACCGTGGACGCATCGGCCCCTCCGCTGGGAGGCGGCGCACAAGACGTGGAGGTGCTTCCATGAAGGGCTCGTCTTCCGACCGCGGCCTCCTCTTCGCGGCGATCGCGATGACCGTCGGCACGCTGGCCGTGGCGGGGCTCGCGGCGGCGGGGGCGCTGCGGCCGAACGCGACCGCGCACCCCCTCACCCCAGCCCTCTCCCCCGCCGGGGGAGAGGGAGGACGATCTGCACTTCTGACCTCGA
>DASPZP010000205.1:0-11735 GCA_035636195.1 Anaeromyxobacteraceae bacterium | reverse complement strand
AGGCGCTGGCGCGCAACCGCGCCAGCAGCGGCTGAACGATCCGGTGCCGCCGCGTAGGTGATGCTCCAGGCGCCGCGCCCGAAGGCCTGCAGCGGCCCGGCGCCGAGCAGGAGAAACGCGCCTCCGGCGGGCGTGACGAGCAGCCGGGGGCTCGACTCGACAAAGAGGGTGGGGGCGGCGCCGCACGCCGCCTCGGCTGTGCCCGGCGACGAGGCGCTCGCGGTGGCGGTGGGGCCGCGGCAACCCCAGGCCAGCGCGCTCGCCGCCGCGAGGAGCGCCGCGCGTGGCAGCCGCAGGACGGGGCGGGGCGAGGCGGGGGTCGCAGCTCGGGATGGCATGCGGCGGACCTTCGGCCTTTCACGCTGCGGAGGGTTGAAGGCATGGTGACGGATTGTTCGCGCGGCGCTCCGTGCCGGATTGTTGCGGGTGGCACCCATGGGACGACCGGCGCTTACAATGCGATGGTGGTCTCCGACCCCCAGAGCTTCCGCGTCCTCTTCGTCGAGGATGACGACCGGCTCGCCGCGATGACGGCGCGCGCGCTCGAGTCCTACGGGCTCCAGGTGGACCGGATGGCGGACGGCCGGCAGGGGCTCGCCGAGGCGCTGAAGGGCCGCCACGACGTGGTGATCCTCGATCTGATGCTCCCTGGCCTCTCGGGGCTGGAGGTCTGCCGCGAGCTGCGCGCCCGGTGCGCGGTGCCGGTCATCATCCTCACGGCCCTCGGAGAGGAGACCGACCGCGTGCTCGGCCTCGAGACCGGCGCCGACGACTATCTCGCCAAGCCGTTCTCGTCGCGTGAGCTGCTGGCGCGGCTGCGGGCGCTCGTCCGCCGCGGCCGCGGCGCGCTGGGCCCGCCGCGGGAGCTCGTCCGCGTCGGCGAGCTCACGCTCTCGCCGCGCGACTACACGGCGATGCTGGCGGGCAAGCCCCTCGCGCTCACCACGTCCGAGTTCGTCCTGCTGCGGGTGCTCGCCGAGCGCGCCGGGCGCGTGCTCACCCGCGAGCAGCTCCTCGACCTCACCAAGGGCAGCGCCGACGAGGTGTTCGACCGCTCCATCGACGCCCACATCTCGCGCTTACGGCACAAGCTCGAGGCGGATCCTCGCCGGCCGCGCCTCCTCCGCACCGTGCGCGGCGCCGGCTACCTGCTCGCGGCGGGAGGCGAGGACTCGCCGTGACAGCGCCTCCGATGAAGCACCGGCACCGGATCGCGCTCCGCATCTACCTCGTGAGCGCCGCCGCGCTGGCGGCGGTGCTGCTCGCCATCTACGTCTTCGCCACGGTCGTCCTGCGGCCGCCAGCGCGCGGCGGCCCCTTCGCCGACAAGGCGCGCTATGCCGCCGCCAAGATCGCGGAGCGCTGGGCGTCCCCGGCGGCGGTGGCGGAGGAGGTGGAGGCGGTGCTGCTCCAGATGCACGTCGCCGCCACCGCATACCGCTGGGACGGGACGCTCGTCGCCTCGGGCGCGCCACGTCCCGCCGCGCCGCTCGCGGACGGCGAGCGGCTCGCCCTCGGGCGCGCTCCGGTGCTGGAGCGGGGCGGGGCCTGCCGCCGCGAGCAGTGCGAGCTCGCCATCGCCGTGCCCGGCCCGGCTGGTCCGAAGGGCTACCTCGTGCTGCAGGACGCGCTGCGCCACCCCGGGCCGCCGCCCTTCGGGTCCATGGGGGTCGCGCTCCTGGTGGTGGCGCTCGGGGTCGCGGCGGCGCTGCTCGGGCGCTCCATCGCGCGCCCGCTCGCGCGGCTCGCGGCCACCGCTCAGGCGCTGGGCCGCGGCGACCTCCACGCGCGCACCGGGCTCTTCCGCCGCGACGAGCTGGGGGCGGTGGCGAGCGCCTTCGACGAGATGGCGGCCCGGCTGGAGCAGCTCGTCCTGGCGCAGACCGAGCTGCACGCCAACGTGGCGCACGAGCTGCGCACGCCCCTCGCGCGCATCCGGCTCGCCCTGGAGCTCGCCGAGAGCGGCGATGCCGCGGTGGCGCGCGAGTCGCTGGGCGAGATCGCGGAGGACCTGAGCGAGCTCGAGGCGCTGGTGGACGACATCCTCGCCTCGGCGCGGATGGAGCTCGCCCGCGGCAGCGTGAACGCCGGCGCGCCGCCGCTGCGCCTCGCCCCGCTCGAGATCGGCCAGGTGGTGAGCGGCGCGGCCGATCGGCTGCGGCACCGCCACCCGAGGCGCCGGATCGACGTGCAGCTCGAGCCGGACCTGCCGGGCCTCCAGGGCGACCCCGGCCTGCTGCGCCGCGCGCTCGACAACCTCGTCGACAACGCCCGAAAGTACTCGCCCCCCGGCTCCACCATCCGGCTCCGCGCCGCCCGGCGAGGAGCCGACATCGTCGTCGAGGTCATCGACTCGGGGGAGGGGATCCCGGCGGAGGACCTGGCCCGCCTCTTCACCCCCTTCTTCCGCGGTGACAAGAGCCGCACCCGGGCCACCGGCGGCGTGGGTCTCGGCCTCAGCCTCGCCCGGCGCATCGTGGAGGCGCACGGCGGGACGCTCTCGGCTGAGAGTGCCCCCGGGATCGGGACGACCATGACGGTGACCCTGCCGGCGAACGGCGAGGGCGTCTCGCGGTCGGCGGCGCCGTAACAATCCGGCACGTCCCCTGCTCGGCACATTCGGTCACCGGTTCGGCACATGCCGGGGTCGCGCCGGAGGCATCCTGCCTCTCGCGGCGGACACGTCGTTCCCTTCCCGCCGCAGCGAGGTGAGACATGAAGACGAAGGTCTGGCTGGCTGGAACCGTGGCCGCATTGCTCGCGCTGTCCGCGAACGCCCGCGCCGGCGCGGACGGCGCCCCGCCGGCACCGCCCGCCGAGGCGCTGCAGGCTTGCGCCAGCGCCCAGGCGGGGGCCACATGCTCCTTCACGGCCCAGGACGGCCGCCAGGTGAGCGGCACCTGCCGCAATGGCCCGCAGGGCGAGGCGGCGGCCTGCATGCCCGACGGACCCCATCATGGGCATCACGGCCCGCCGCCGGAGGCGCGCCAGGCGTGCAGCGGGGCGCAGATCGACGCGAGCTGTAGCTTCACGCTGCCCGATGGCTTCCAGGTGGCCGGGACCTGCCGCGCCGGACCCGACGGCACCGCCCTCGCGTGCGCGCCCGCTCAGCCGCCGCCGCAGCGGTGAGCGACCTCGGAAACCGGCCCCTCTCCCCGACCCTCTCCCCGCTTCGCGGGGCGAGGGGGCGAGCGACCCGACCTCGACCTCGGCCGGATGAGCGTCAGGGCCTGAGGGTCGCTCCGCCCAGCGGGAGCTGAGTCTCCCGCGGGTCGAGCCCGGCCAGCACGGCCGCTCCGTGCGGCCCCGCCCGCGCGCACGCGGCGACGACGGGCAGGCCCGCCGCGAGGTAATAGGTCAGCGCGCCGGCGAAGCTGTCGCCCGCTCCATAAGCGGCTCCCGTGACGGGAGGAGTGGGGGCCGCGGCGAAGCGGGTGAGCCCGGCCGCCGTCTCCACGTATCCGCCCGCGGCGCCCTCGGTCATGACGAGGGCGCCGGGAGGCACCGGGTAGTCGAGGAGGCTGCTCGCCTCCCGCGGATCGCGCGCGCTCCCCACGACCACGTCGGCGAGGACGCCCGAGACCGCGAGCGCCTCCCGACGCCTCGCCGAGACCACGAGCCGCCGCGCTGCGCGACAGGCGCGCAGCGCCTCCGGGTCTTGCGCCGTGAAGTACACGGCTTCGCACCCGGCGAGGAGCTCCCACGGCAGTGCGTCCTCCGCGCGCGGGTGGAGGGGCTCCCCCACGACGACGATGGTGCGCTCGCCGTCCGGGGTGACGAGGACCACGTCTCGGGTGTGCGGCTCGCGCCGGTGAGCCGCATGCACGCGCGCGCTGGTCGAGGCGAGCGCTTCCTCCACCTGCCGGCCGGCCTCATCGTCGCCGAGCGCGGTGAAGAGGTGCACCTCCGCATCGCTCTTCGCGAGCTGGAGGAGCGCGACCCCGCCGCCGCCGCCCGGGAACCAGCGCGGACCGGCGAGATGAGCGATGCCGCCGGGCGCCGGGAGGGCAGGGACGCGCCCGAGCGTCACGTGCTCGACGTGCCCCACCACCGCCAGCCGCAGCGGACCCCCGCTCACTCGAGGTCGAGGTTGCGGTAGGCGCCGCCTCCGTCGAGCACCGTCCCCCAGACCTTGTGCGAGGCCTGGTGCTCGGATGGGCCGAAGGAGAGCGGGACGCCGAGCCCCAGATCCAGGCCGTGAACGCCCTCGAGCGCGTCGATGAGGGTGTCGGTGGTGAGGTTCTTCCCGGCGCGCTTCAGGCCCTCCACGAGCAGCGTCCCGGCGATGTAGCCCTCGAGGGAGACGAAGTCGGGCCGCTCACCCGGCGCGTGGCGGGAGAGCAGGTCCTTGTACTTGAGGATGGCGCTCGCGCTGGAGGTCGGGAGCGGCACCACCTGCGTGACGACGACGCCATCCGCAAAGCGGGCGCCGAGCGGCAACAGCTCCTCGGCCAGCTCGTTCGAGCCCACGAAGGAGACGTTCGTGAAGACGAGCGGCGTGCCGCCCTCCTTCACCTTCTCGATGAACTTGGCCGCCGCCTTGTACGTCGCGACCATCACCACCGCCTTCAGCCGGGGCGCGTTCGCCTTCACGGTGCGCACCGCCTCCGCGACGTCCTGCGAGTTGCGCTTGTAGCCCACGCGCAGCACGTGAGCCGGATCGTAGCGGTAGCGCCGCATCATCTTGGCCACGCCGTCGAAGCCCGCGTCGCCGAAGGCGTCCTCCTGGGCGAAGACGGCGATCTGGCCCGGCTTGAAGCGGCGCACCTCGACGAGGTGGCGCACCACCGCCGCCGTCTCCTCCGCGTAGCTCGCCCGGTAGTTGAAGACGAAGCGGTCGGGCGGGTCGTTGCGCAGCAGGCGCGCTCCGGTGAAGGCGCCGAAGAACAGCGTCTGCTTCTCGAGGGCGTACGGCAGGGCGGCGGCGGTGGTGGGCGTCCCGACGCTGCCGACGATGCCGAAGACCTTGCGGTTGTCGATGAGGTCCTTCACGGCGGCGAGCGCCCGCGGCGGCTCGTAGCCGTCGTCGAGCGCCACCAGCCGGAGGCGCCGGCCGGCGATGCCGCCGGCGTCGTTGACGGCGGCGAAGGCGAGCTCGACGCCGACCTTCATCTGGCGGCCCAGCTCGCGCGCCGAGCCCGAGAACGGGGCGCTCATGCCGAACACCACCTCACCATCGGTGACGCCGGTGGCCGCCTGGGTGCGGCCGGGCGAGGCGGACGCGAGCAGCGCCAGGCCGATGAGGGGCGCCAGCGAGCGGGCGGGTAGTGAAAGGCGCTGCGGCATGTGGGCCTCCGACGGCGAGAAGAGTGAAGTTCGCGGGCGAGACGGCACCGCAAGCGCAGGGTAGCGCGTCATGGTGACGCAGGGAACGGTGACATGCGAGTTCTCGGAGGCTCCGGACGTACACTTCGCCACGCGCACTGATCGGAAACTTTGCGCGATGTCAAATGGACACTCATGAAATTTTCGGCGCGACGGCCGCGATACTGGCCCGGATTCCGCATGCGTGGCCGGCGCGCCCACAGCGCATCGGATCGCTCGCAAACTCTGCGCTCGAATGACTGAGGGTGTGAGCGACGCGATAGAGATGCGCAGGATCAAACGACCGGGGCGCGGACTCGGATCGCCACCGCCGCGAGAGCGGCTGGAAGGGAGAGGGAGCGGATGAGCCTGACACGTAGGTCCTGGATGAAGCTGGCCGCCGGGGGAGGCGCGGGCCTGGCGCTCGGCGAGCTGGTCTGCATGCCGGAGGCACACGCTGCCGCGAAGAAGCTGAAGCTGCAGGGGGTAAAGGAGTACACGACCGCCTGCAACTTCTGCTCGGTCGGCTGCGGCATGGTCGGGCGCGTCCGGAACGGCGAGCTGGTGAACCTGGAAGGAGACCCGGATCACGTCATCAACCAGGGTTCGCTCTGCGCCAAGGGCAGCGCGATGATCGCCACCCACACCTCCGAGCGGCGGGTCAAGACGCCGATGTACCGCGCGCCCGGCTCGGACAAGTGGCAGGAGATCTCCTGGGACGAGGCCATCGCGAAGGTGGCCGGCAAGGTGAAGCAGGTCCGCGAGGCGACCTGGGTCGCGAAGGAGAAGGACGGCGACGTCGAGTACCCGGTCAACCGGACCGATGCCATCGGCTTCCTCGGCGGCGCGCAGAACACCAACGAGGAGTGCTACCTCTGGAACAAGATGGGCCGCCTCTTCGGCACGGCCTACGTCGAGCATCAGGCCAGGCTTTGACACAGCCCCACGGTCCCCAGTCTGGGGGCCTCCTTCGGCCGCGGCGCGATGACGAACCACTGGGCTGACCTCCAGCACGCGAAGGTCTTCCTCATCGAGGGTTCGAACACCGCCGAGAACCACGTCATCGCGATGAAGTGGATCCGCAAGGCGCAGGCGAACGGCGCCAAGATCATCCACGTCGATCCGCGCTTCAACCGCACCTCGTCCATCGCGGACGTGTACGCGCGCATCCGACCCGGCGCCGACATCGCCTTCCTCTCGGCGATGATCAACCACATCCTCGAGCACAAGCTCTACGACGAGGCGTACGTCAAGCTGCACACGAACGCGCTCCTCACGGTGAACGACGCGTTCGGCTTCGAGGACGGCGTCTTCTCCGGCTACGATCACGAGAAGCACAAGTACGAGATGGCGTCCTGGTCGTACGCCACCGACAAGAAGACTTCGAAGCCGCAGAAGGCGGCGAGCCTCGACGACCCGCGCACCGTGTTCGCCAAGCTGAAGAAGCACTTCAGCCGCTACACGCTGCAGGTCGGCTCCGAGATCTCCGGCGTGCCCGCCGAGCAGATCAAGGAGATCGCCGAGCTGATGGCGAACAACAAGCCCGGCACGATCCTCTACGCGCTCGGGATGACCCAGCACACGGTCGGCATCCAGAACATCCGCTGCTACGGCATCCTCCAGATGCTGCTCGGGAACATGGGCAAGGCCGGCGGCGGCGTGAACGCGCTGCGCGGCGAGCCGAACGTCCAGGGCGCCTGCGACATGTCCGTCCTGAACGGCTACATGTTCGGCTACCTCAACTACCCGAACCACAACGAGCCGACGCTCAAGGACTGGACCAAGAACAACGGCACCTTCCGCGCCAAGTTCGCCGTGAACGGCATGAAGGCGTGGTTCGGCGAGAACGCGACGGCCGACAACGACTTCGGCTTCGCCTGGCTGCCCAAGAAGAGCGCCAAGAAGGACTACACGCTCTTCGGCATCTTCGACGCGGCGCTCGCCGGCAACATGAAGCTCCTCTGGACCGTCGGACAGAACCCGATGGTCACGAACCCGAACCTGTCGCTCGTCCAGGACGCGCTCGGCAAGCTCGACATGCTGGTCGTGCAGGAGCTGTGGGAGACGGAGACGGCCGCCTTCTGGCAGCGCCCCGGGGTGGATCCGAAGACGATCCAGACCGAGGTCGTCCTCCTCCCCGCCGCCTACTTCATGGAGAAGGAGGGCACCATCAGCGGCTCCGGCCGTCTGGTGCAGTGGCGCTACGCCGGCGTGAAGCCGCCGGGCGAGGCCAGGACCGACATCGAGATCTTCGACGCGGTCTTCAAGAAGGTCCGCGAGGCTTACCGTGGCTCGACCGATCCCAAGGACGAGCCCCTCCTGAAGGCGGTGTGGAACTACCCGGCCGACGGGCGCTCCGAGGCCGTGCTGAAGGAGATCAACGGCACGAACCTCAAGACGGGCGAGATGATCGGCGGGATCGGCGAGCTGCAGCCCGACGGCTCCACGTCGTCGGGGGTGTGGATCTACGCCGGCTGCTTCAAGGGTGGGAAGAACCTCACCAAGCGCCGCGACATGAAGGACCACGCGAGCGGCCTCGGGACCTACCCGGGCTTCGCCTGGACCTGGCCGGGCAACATGAAGATCCTCTACAACCGCGCCTCCTGCGACGCGAACGGCAAGCCCTGGCCGAACACGAAGCCGGTCATCTGGTGGGACGAGGGCGAGAAGAAGTGGAAGGGCAACGACACGCCGGACGTGCCGGTGCCGACCGACGGGCCGGAGACGCCGAACGGCCAGAAGGCCTTCCGCATGAACGGGGAGGGCGTGGCCCGCCTCCTGGCGGGCCCGTACAAGGACCCGGGCGCCAAGCCCGAGGATCTGCCGCGCGACTGCTCGTACACCCCGAAGGACGGGCCGCTCCCGGAGATGTACGAGCCGATCGAGAGCCCGGTCGTGAACGTCCTCCACCCGAACGTGCAGGTGAATCCCTGCGTGAAGTATCCGCGCGTCAAGGGGAAGCAGCCGATCGGCACGGTGAAGGACTTCCCTTACGTGCTCATGACGTCGAGCATCGCCGAGCACTGGTGCGCCGGTTCGACCACCCGCAACGTGCCGTGGCTGAACGAGCTTGCGCCCGAGCCGGTGGTGGAGATCCCCGAGCAGCTGGCCAAGAAGGTGGGGCTCCAGACCGGCGACAAGGCCAAGGTCTCCTCCGCCCGCGGTGAGGTGGTGGTGAAGGCCGTGGTCACGAAGCGCATGCAGGTGATGAAGATCAACGGCCAGGACGTGACGGTGGTGTGGATGCCGTACAACTGGGGGTTCAAGGGCCTCAGCACGGGCCCCAGCACGAACTACCTCACCATCGACGCCGTGGACCCTGGGGCAGGAACCCAGGAGACGAAGGCGTGCCTCGTCAACGTGGTGCGTGCCGAGCGAGCGGAGGCCGTCGCGCGGCGCTAGCTGCTCGCGAGGAAAACGACCATGTCCAACGCTACCCTCATCGATACGACGAAGTGCATCGGGTGCCGCTCGTGCCAGGTCACCTGCAAGCAGTGGAACGACCTCCCCGCGGAGAACACCGCGCTGCAGCCCGGCCTCGGGCTGCAGAACCCGCGCAAGCTCTCGGCCAGCACCTTCGTGGTCATCCAGTCCACCGAGGTGGACGACGCGAAGGCGCCGGGCGGCCTGAAGTACGTCTTCTCGAAGCGCCAGTGCATGCACTGTGACGAGCCGGCGTGCGCCTCGGCCTGCCCGGTCACGGCCCTCCACAAGACCAAGGAAGGCCCGGTCGTCTACGACGACGCGAAGTGCCTCGGCTGCCGCTACTGCATGTGGGCCTGCCCGTTCGGCGTGCCCACCGCGGAGTGGAACTCGCTCGCGCCGAAGATCCGCAAGTGCACCCACTGCTTCGACCGGCTCTCGCAGCCGGCGCCCGAGGAGCGCAACGGTCAGGCGCTCTCGGACGAGGATCGGAAGCGCTTCGCCGCGGCGCACGCGCTCCCGGCCTGCGTGAAGCAGTGCCCGGCCGGAGCGCTCCAGTACGGCGAGCGTGAGGCCCTCCTCGAGGAGGCCCGCGCCCGCATGGCGGCGGCGCCCGGCAAGTACGTGGACCACGTCTACGGTGAGCACGAGGCGGGCGGGACCGGCATGCTGTATCTGTCGCCGGTGCCGTTCAAGGAGCTCGGGTTCCCCGAGGTGGGGACGAAGAGCTACCCGGCCCCGACCAGGGTCGCGCTCGGTGCGGTGCCGCCGGCGGTGGTCGGCGTCGGGCTCGCGCTCGGCGGCGCCTACGCCATCTCGAAGCGCAAGCTCGAGGTGGAGAAGGCGGAGCCGGAGAAGCGCGACCACCACGTCGAGTTCGCGCCGCTCCAGAAGAAGCTCTGGACGCCCGCCAACATCGTCCTGGCAGCGCTGATGGCGTTCGGCGCCGGGTCGTTCCTGGCCCGCTTCGCCCTCGGTCTGGGCGGCGCGACCAACCTCAACGACACCTACGCCTGGGGTCTCTGGATCGTCTTCGACCTGGTCTGGATCGCGGTCGCCGCCGGGGCCTTCGCCACGGCCGGCCTCATCTACGTTTTCCAGCGCAAGGACCTGTACTCGATGGGCAGGTCGGCCGTCCTGATGGGCCTGCTCTCCTACTCCTTCGTGACGGTGACGCTGCTCGCCGACCTCGGCCTGCCGTGGCACTTCTACCAGCTCGGCCTGCAGGCGCCGGAGCACTCCGCGATGTTCGAGGTCTCCTGGTGCGTCGGTCTCTACGTGACCGTGCTCCTGGCGGAGTTCCTGCCGGTGCCGTTCGAGCGGTGGGGCCTCTCGAAGGCGATGACCATCTGGAAGAAGTACTCGCCCTGGTACGTGGTGTTCGCCCTTACCCTGTTCGTCTACCTGCTCTCCCGCAGCGTGGCGTACGCCGGGGCGGCGCTCCTCGCCTTCGCCTTCCTCGCGTACAACTTCCGCACGAAGGACGGTGAGAAGCCGCAGCCCATCCTGCTCGCCATCGCGGCGGTCACGCTGTCGACCATGCACCAGAGCTCGCTCGGCTCGCTCTTCCTGCTCATGCCGGACAAGCTCGCCGCGCAGTGGTGGTCGCCGGTCATGCCGGTGAACTTCTTCCTCTCGTCCATCGCGGCGGGGACGGCCCTCATCGTCCTCGTGGAGATGTGGATCGCGAAGGCCTGGAAGCGGCAGCTCCGCACGACCCAGCTCGCGGCCATGGGCAAGGTCGCCTTCTTCGCGCTGGTGGTCTACGAGGCCTTCCGCCTCGGCGATCTGGCCGTCCGCGGCCAGCTGGCGAGCGCCTTCACCGGCCCCAAGGCCGGCCTGTTCGTGGCCGAGCTCCTCCTCGGTGGCCTCCTGCCGCTCGCCCTCCTGGCGAGTGACAAGCTGCGCCGGAGCCCGGGCCTGCTGGCTCTCGGCGCCGCCCTGTCCTGTGGCGGGATCGTCTTCAACCGCATCAACGTGGTGATCTTCGCGATGAAGCTCCCCGGGACCATGCCCACCTACGAGCCGTCGGCTTACATGCCGAGCGTCTTCGAGTGGGGCGTCTCCGTGGGCCTCATCGCGGCCACCATCTTCCTCTTCGGCCTCGGCGCGCGACTCATGCCGGTGTTGCCGAAGGAGGAGACCGCGAGCCACTAGCCGCAGGCCCGCGCCGAGCAGTTTCCCGGGCCGTCATCCGCCTTCCCGCGATAGGGAAGGGGATGGCGGCCCGAGCTTTTTCTCAATCGCCGGAGGACCACCATGGACGAAGCCCTGAAGCGCTGGATCGCGGCGCATCCTTACCTCGAGGGCCTTGCCCGGTTCCAGGCGACCGTGACCGCCGCCGCCGAGGCCGACCCTCCGCCGGCGCTCCCCCCGCCGCGGTTCGAGGCCTATGCGGCGGATCACGCGGCCGGGGTGCCGCTCCTGCACAGCGAGGCGTCGGGGGTGGACCTCTCCGGCCCGGGTGGCGAGGCGCTCAAGCGCATCGTCGAGCGCGCCGCGGCGGCACAGCTCCCGAGGCAGCTCCACGCCGAGGCCCAGGCGCTCCGAGACGTCCTGCTCCGCTCGCCGGAGGAGCGGGGGCGCGCCATCGTCGCGTTCCTCATCGGCCATGGGCCGGCCGACGAGATAGCGAACCAGGCCGGGCTGCTCCGGTTCCTGGGGTGGACCGCGCTGCGCCGGGTGCTCGCGCCGACGCTCGCCGCCTATGCGGCCTGGCGAGGCGACGAGGCGCGCGGCGGCGAGGACCGCTGGATGCACGGAGAGTGCCCCACCTGCGGCGCTCTCCCCCCGCTGAACCAGCTCGGCGGCCCCGAGGACGCGCCCTGGCGCAAGCTCGCCTGCGGCTGCTGCGGGACCTCGTGGAAGTTCCGGCGCTCCGGCTGTCCATTCTGCGGAAACGTCGCGCTCGACCGGCTCGGCGCCCTCGAGATCGAGGGCGAGCCGCGGGTGCGGATCGACAGCTGCGAGAGCTGTCAGGGGTATCTCAAGACCTATCTCGGGCAGGG
>DASPZP010000204.1:0-2239 GCA_035636195.1 Anaeromyxobacteraceae bacterium | reverse complement strand
GCCGATGAAGGAGATCATGTGGTCCACGGCCGGGTGCGCCATCACCACCCGGTTCACGAGCTCCTGGCGCTCCAGCATGGCAGGGAACGAGATGTCCTGCGGCGCGTCGGAGATGCCGGCGATCTGCCCGGTGTCCTGCTGGGGGAAGAGGCCCTTCGGCACCACCACGTACAGCCAGACGCTCAGCACCGCCGCTCCCACCGTCACCACCAGCATGAGCGCGTGGTGATCGAGGACCCAGGTCAGGGCTCGGGCGTAGCCGCCCAGCAGGCCGTCGAAGAACCGCTCCGAGGCGAGGAACAGTCGCCCGCGCCGCTCCTCCGACTTCGCGCGCAGCAGGCGGGAGGCCATCATGGGGGTGAGCGTCAAGGACACCACCGCCGAGATGAAGATGGCGACGCTGAGCGTGACCGCGAACTCGCGGAAGAGCCGGCCCACCACCCCGCCCATGAGCAGGATGGGGATGAAGACGGCGAGCAGCGAGGCGGTGATGGAGACGATGGTGAAGCCGATCTGCTGGGCGCCCTTGAGCGCTGCCTGCATCGGCCGATCGCCTGCCTCGATGTAGCGGGTCACGTTCTCGGTGACCACGATGGCGTCGTCCACCACGAACCCGGTCGAGATGGTGAGCGCCATGAGCGACAGGTTGTCGAGGCTGTAGCCGAACAGGTACATCGCGCCGAAGGTGGCGATGATGGCGAGCGGCACCGCCACGGTGGGGATGACGGTGGCGCGGGCGCTGCGCAGGAAGATGAACACCACCAGCACCACCAGGCCCACGCTGAGGAGCAAGGTCAGCTGGACGTCGCGCACCGAGGCGCGGATGGTGCCGCTCCGGTCCAGCGCCAGCCGGACGTCGATGGCGGGCGAGATGGCGCTCGTGAGCTGCGGCAGGAGCGCCTTCACGCGCTCGATGACCTCGATGATGTTCGCCCCCGGCTGGCGGCGCACGATCATGACCACCGCCCGCTTGCCGTCGGCCCAGCCCGCCACGCGGGTGTTCTCCACCCGGTCCACCACCCGCGCCACGTCACGGAGCCGGACCGGGCTGCCGTTCGAGAAGCCGACGATGAGCGGCTCCCAGTCCGCGGCGACGAGGAGCTGATCGTTGGCGGCGATGGCGTGCGACTGGGCCGCGCCGTCGAGCGCGCCCTTGGGCGCGTTGGCGGTGGCCTGCCCGATGGTGGCCCGCAACGTCGCGGTGGAGAGGCCGGCCCCCGCCAGCGCGGCGGGATCGACCTGCACCCGCACCGCCGGCTGCTGCCCGCCCCCCACGAAGACCTGCCCCACCCCCTCGACCTGGGAGATCTTCTGGGCCAGCACGGTGTTCGCGGTGTCGAACACCTTGGAGAGCGGCAGCGTCTGCGAGCTGACCGCCAGGATCATGATCGGCGCGTCCGCTGGGTTGACCTTGCGGAAGTTGGGCCGGACCGGGAGCCCGGTCGGGAGATCCCCGAGCGAGGCGTTGATGGCCGCCTGGACGTCGCGAGCGGCCGCGTCCACGTCGCGGTCGAGGTCGAACTGGAGGGTCAGGCTGGTCGAGCCGAGCGAGCTCACCGAGGTGATCTCGGACAGCCCGGCGATGCGGCCGAAGCGACGCTCGAGCGGCGTCGCCACCGCCGAGGCCATCGTCTCCGGGCTGGCGCCGGGGAGGCCGGCCTGGACGTTGATGGTGGGGAAGTCCACCCGCGGCAACGGCGCCACCGGCAGCTGCGTGTAGGCCGCGCCACCGCCGAGCAGCAGCGCCGCTGCGAGGAGTGTCGTCGCGACCGGCCGCCGGATGAAGGGCTCGGAGATGCTCACGGCGCTCCCTTCACCCCTCGGCCGCATCGGCCGCCGGCGCGGGCTCTGCCTCGGGCGCGCGGCCGCCGCGCACGAAGCGGCCGAGCCGGGCCATGTACAGGTAGATGACCGGCGTCGTGTAGAGGGTGAGGAGCTGCGAGATGACGAGCCCGCCCACGATGCTGATGCCGAGCGGGCGGCGCAGCTCCGAGCCGGTGCCGCTGCCGAGCGCGAGGGGGAGCCCGCCGAGGAGCGCCGCCATGGTGGTCATCATGATGGGCCGGAAGCGGAGCAGGCACGCCTGGTAGATGGCCTCGCGGGTGGAGAGCCCCCGCTCGCGCTCCGCCTCCAGCGCGAAGTCGATCATCATGATGGCGTTCTTCTTCACGATGCCGATGAGGAGCACGATCCCGATGAGCGCGATGATGTCGAACTCGCTCCGGGTGAGGAGGAGCGC
>DASPZP010000203.1:0-5182 GCA_035636195.1 Anaeromyxobacteraceae bacterium | reverse complement strand
TTCAGGAAGACGACCTGCTCGTCGGGCGGGTTGTGCGCCACCGTCCAGGCGACGCTGCCTCGCAGCCAGGTCTCGTACTCCCTGGGCGTGGCGCCGTGGAAGAGGAACGCGGCGGGCCCCCTCCGCGCCGTGTTGTCCCAGCCCATCATCACGCCGCGCAGCAGGCGGTAGTCTGGCGTCGGGCGGGCGAGGGTGTGCGTCACGAAGTCCGGATAGTCGAAGACGTTCCCGGTGAAGTCGGGATCGAGCCCGGGCAGCGTCTTGGGATCGATCTTCGCCCCGTGCCACGGAGAAGGGGGGAACTCGACCGCTGCATCGAAGCCGGCCGCGCGCGGATCGAGCGCGGCATCGTGGCTCTGGACGGCGCACAGGTACAGGCCCGGCAGTCCGGCGGCCTCCGCCTGCTCCCGCCAGTACGCGGCCACGGCAGCCGCGTCCGGGATCCGCCCGACCCGGTACACGAGCAGCATGGGCGCGCCGCCGACCTGGATGTACCGTCGATCCTTCAGGAACGGGAGCACCTCGTGGATGAACTGCCGGTAGCGCTCGGGCGAGTCGTCCTGCGCGATGAGCGACTGCGCCTCGGCGCCGTCCCACCGCCGCGTCCAGCTCTCGTTCGCCCAGCAGATGCAGAACGGGAAGTCGGGGCTCCCGCTCTCGACCATGTCGAGCAGTGGCCGTTCGAGCAGCCGCTTCGAGCCGAACGAATAGTAGTAGTAGCAAAACCCGTGGATGCCGTACTCCCGGGCGAGCTCGGCCTGCGCGACCCGCACCTCCGGCAAACGCAGATCGTAGAAGCCGAGCTCGGTCGGGAGGTGGGGCTGATCATGGCCCTGGAAGAGCGGCTTCGCGCGCGTGACGTTCGTCCACTCCGTGAAGCCGCGCCCCCACCAGGCGTCGTTCTCGGGGATGGGGTGGAACTGCGGCAGGTAGTAGGCGATGGCGCGGACGGGCGAGCCAGCGGCCGAGGCGGCGAACGGAGCAGGAGTGATGGCGGTCATGGATCTCTCGGTTCCTCGGGCTAGGCGCGCGTGGCCGCGGGCTGAGCGTTCGGCGCGACGTCGGCCGCGACGGGCCGTAGATGGGGATCGACCACGGCGTCGTGGAGGACGATGCCCATCCGCGTGGCCGCCTCCGCGAGCTCAGGACGGCGTCCAGTGAGCACCAGGATGCTCGTGCCACGGAGGAGCGCCTCCCACCCTGGGGGTGAGCCGGGCCGCTCCATCAAGAGCAGGTCGACCTGGAGCGCAGACGGAAGCGCCTGGATCGGGGCGGGCGTGCTCTGGAGGTGCTCCATGGGCAGCGCCACGCCCAGGGTCACCCCGGCGTTTCCGCTGAGCTGCTGGGCGACCCGCGGGAGCACGGCCGCCCAGCAATCTTCGGCCGAGCCCACGTCGGGCACCAGGAGCACCCGCTGCGCTCTCGACCCCGCCCAGGGATCGACCTGCGCGTCGCCGGTCTTCGGAGGCGCTGCCGGCTCGGGGATCACCGGCTGGCGCGCCGCTTCCCGGCTCACCTGAGCTTCGCCGCGATCCTTGCGGGCGGCGAACGTGATGAACTGGACGACGTTGCTCTCCTCGACGAACTTCGCCGCATCCCCTCCGAGCGCCTTCACCAGCTCGGCAGCCTTCTGGACGTACACCGGCGTGGCCGTCTGCGAGCCGGCGATCTTCCCGACGGCCTCGAAGCCGGCCTCGTCGAGGAGCCGGAGCATGCCCTTGCGCGTGAAGAACCGCAGGTGCGTCCGGTCGAGGATGCCGCTGTCTGCGTACTCCCACTGACCCTCGACGAGCAGCGGCAGCACCACCGACTCGTGACGGATGTTGGGCAGCGAGAGGAGGAGCGCGCCGTCCCGGTGCAACCAACGCCGCAGATGCTTCAGGACCTGGATCGGATCGACGAGGTGCTCGAGCACGTCCGCGAAGGTCATGAGATCGAAGTGACCGTCCGGATAGGGCAGCTCGGGCAAGGTGTTGAGGTCGACCTTGTGGGCTGCGCTGAGGCGCGTGCGCGCCACGGTCAGGGCCGGCTCGAAGATGTCGAGACCCACCACCTCCGCGGCGCCCTTCGCCAGGAGGGCCGCGCCCATCGCGCCGGCTGCGCAGCCGACCTCGAGGATGCGTCGTCCCGAGGCGTTGACGAGCTGGGTCAGCTCCGGCCGCGGAAGGCAGTAGTAAGCGGGAAGCTGAGGGGAGCTGGTCTCGTTCATTCCACATCCTCGGGAGAGGGTGACGGTCGACCCCCCGAGGCAAAGCAATCGCCGGGCCAGCGCTATTACGGTGATTCGACGGTGCTTTTCGCGTGAGCGCGCCACGAAATTGGCGCGCTGCCACGGGGCTGACTCGACGGAGGCCCTCGATCAGCGCCAGCGTCTATCCTGAGCCGGCCGCCGCCCGACCCGCCAGATAGCCGGTCAGGATCGCGACGCCGAGCCCGGTACCGTCCGCCGCCACCTCGTGCCCGCCGATGACGGCCCCGGCGGCGAAGAGGAGGGGGTGAAGCGGTCCGCCGGACGAGCCGAGCGGCCGCAGCTGGCGATCGATGCGGACTCCGGCGGCGAGGAGCGGCTGGGAGGCGCGCCGCTCGCGGGCCGTCAGCGACGCCGCTGGACGCGTGGCGAGGTGGACGCCGGACACGCCGGCCTCGGTCGCCTGCACCGGGATTCCGAAGAGCGGCTCGACGAGCTGCCTGCGCCGCACGATCCCGCCTCCCACGAACCTTCCGCTGGCGAGCACCCAGCTCCGGGCGCGGACCTCGCGCACCCCCACCACGATCGCGCTGCCGGGCAGCGCGCCGGCGCCGTCGGTCACCTCACCCGACAGCGTCTGCACCCCGGCGGCGACGAGCCGCGCGTCGAGCGCTGCTTGCAGCCGCAGGCCCGGGACGCTCGGGAGGTCGGAGAGCGACTCGGCCACGGGCAGCCGGGCCGCCTCCGCGATCCGCTCCATGACGCGCGCCGCGGGCGAGAGCCCGAGCACCGGCGGGAAGAGCGCCGCAGCTGCGCCGCGCGGCAGCGCCCTCCGGAGGAAGTCACCCGCCTCTTCTGCCGCGCCGGGGAGCTCCAGCGCGCGCGCCAGCTCGTGTGGCCGCGCCAGCGAGAGGTCGCCGCGCATGAAGAGGTCGAGCTCGACCGCGACCGCGGGCGGCGCGCCCATCGCCGCGTAGCGGGCCAGCCCGCCGGCGACGAGCCGCGCGTCGAAGCCGAGGTGGCCGCGGAAGCCCACCACCACCAGCGTGCCCCGCACCTGCGCCAGGTCCCCCGCCACCATGGTCCGCTGCGCCAGGGCGGCCGTCATGACCGCGCCGTATGGGGTCGCGAGGTGGAGCGGGCGCGGCGAGAGCGGGGCGAGCAGCTCCGGGAGCTGGGCGGCCGCGAAGGCGAGCGACTCCTCCAGGGCGTCGAGGCCCGGGCCGAGCGCGGCGTACGGGTGCTCGGGACGGCTCAGGGCGATGCGGTGCGCCGCGGCCATGGTGTCGAGCCGGGCCAGGAACGGCTCCCCGGGAGCCGCCCAGGCATCCGGGGCGCCGCCGATCGCTCCCGAGGAGAGCGCGGTGGCGCCTGAGGAGCGGCGGACCAGCACCACGCGCGCCGCGCTCTCGCGGGCGGCGAGCGCCGCGATCGCTCCGGCCATGCCGCCGCCGATGACGAGGACGTCGGCCGTGATGGCGCCCGTCCCCTCACCCGAGCCCTCTCCCCCGGCGGGGGAGAGGGGGATGGGTGGGAATGGCTGACGGCTCATAGCCGGCCCACGCCGGTGTGCACGCCGCGGAGCAGCTCCTCTTGCGCCAGCTGGTGACCGTCGAGCACCGCGCGCCTTTCCCTCCAGCCGAGCTCGAGCAGGTCGGCCAGCTCGGTGCGGACCTGCTCCGCGCTCCAGCCGAGCTCCCGCCCGGTGAGCTGCGCCGCGATCCGCGCGCAGTCGAGGCCGCCGCACGCCCCCACGGCGAGCCGGCAGCGGCGCCGCAGGTCCTGAAGTCGCCGGACCTGCTCGTGCCGGACGCAGTACACCACCTCGGCCGCCACGATGCCCTCGTCGCGGCACAGGACGAGGCCGAGCCGAGGGTCGTCCTCGACGAGGCGGAGCACGTCCTCGGCGCGCGCGCCGTGCCGGTAGACCAGCCGAGCGACCAGCGGGGCCGCCACCCGGTACGCCGCCGCGAGGACCTCCACGTCCGGGACGGCCTCGCCACCCGGCAGCGGCTCCTCGTGCGTGCGGCAGGGCGGGGCGTTCCGGCCGAGCCGGCGGACGATGAGATCGGCGGCCTCCTGCGACTGGGCCCGGTAGCTGGCGAGCTTCCCGCCGACGATGGAGTAGAGGCCATCGGCCCCTTCCCCGGAGTGATCCAGGATCTCGTGCTCGCGCGAGAGGAGATCCTCGTTCACCCCATACCCGTACAGCGTGGTGCGGAGCCCCCACCACGCCCGGCTCACGCGAGCCCGGCGCACGCCCGGTACGAGCGACGCGACGCCCTCCAGCAGGTACTCCACCTCGTCATGGGTGGCCTCCAGGTCGTCGGGATCGCCGTAGTAGTCGTCGTCGGTGGTGCCGATGATGGAGTCGTTCTCGTGCGGCATGAGGAACATCTGCCGGCCGTCCACGGCGGTGCAGGTGATGCCGTAGTTCGAGAAGCGCCGGTCGAGGGTGAGGTGCACGCCCTTGCCCGGCCGCATCGGCACGCGCAGGCCGTTCCGGCGCGCCAGCCGCGGCGACCACGCCCCCGTCGCGTTGAAGACGACGGGCGCGCGAGCCTCGCCCGTCTCGCCGGTGAGCGCGTCCCGGAACCGCACGCCCACCACCCGCCCGCCTTCGAGGAGCAGGTCGCGCGCCTCGGTCCAGGTGCGCAGCTCGCAGCCGTGCTGCCGGGCCGAGAGCGCGTTCAGGACGCAGAGCCGGTGCGAGTCGATCCCCCACTCATCGAACGTGACCGCGCCCTCGAGGCCCGGCCGGAGCGCCGGCTCGAGCTGGTACAGCTCGTCGGCCGAGAGGCGCGTGGACGGCTTCCCTCGCTTGAGCGGCTGGTACAGGTCGTAGGTCCCGACGTAGACCTCGGTCGCATACCAGGTGGCGCGCTCGACCAGCGTCGCCGCCTCGCCCTTCGAGGTGAACGGCATGAGGAACGGGATGCGGAAGAGCAGGTGCGGCGCGATCCGCTGGATGTACCCGGAGTCGCGGCACGCGAG
>DASPZP010000202.1:0-9315 GCA_035636195.1 Anaeromyxobacteraceae bacterium | reverse complement strand
TCGAGCTGCGCGGCCCGCTCGTCCGGGTCGGAGATCTCGAACAGCGCGAAGTCGGGGAGACCGAGCCCGAGCCCTGCCATGCGCACGCTCCTGCCGTCGGGATGGAGCCATCCTAGCACGTCCAACCGGCGCCTTGACCTGGGCGGTCCGGCCTGCGACGTTCTCGGACCCCCATGCAGAAGGACCAGCGTCTGCTCGACCTGGCGGCGCTACTGCTCAAGGCCGCCGAGCCCGTCTCCTGGCGCGAGATCCAGGAGCAGTTCCGGGACGACTACGCCGGGCGGGGCGAGGCCGCGATCCGCAAGTTCGAGCGGGACAAGGCCGAGCTGCTCGAGATCGGCATCCCGGTCCGGTGGGCGGCGCAGGACGAGGACCTCCCGGCAGGCTACGCGATCGATCGCGACGAGTTCTACCTGCCGAACCTGGAGCTCGCGCCGGAGGATCTGGCGCTCCTGTACATGGCCGGGTCGGCCGCGCTCGCCCAGGGCGCCTTCCCCTACGCCAAGGACCTCGCCCACGCGCTCAACAAGCTCTCGTTCGCCGCCCGCGCACCGGGCGCCTCCGAGACGGCCGCGCTGGCGGCGCGGCAGCTGTCGAGCGACGGAGAGGTGCCGGGGTACCCCGGCGCCGGCGGCCCGCTGGCGAGGAAGCTCGAGGAGCTCTCGAGCGCGGTGATGACGAAGAAGCGCGTCCACCTCGTCTACCAGGGGGCGGAGCGTGGCGCCGCCACCGAGCGCGACGTCGATCCCTACGGGCTCTACCAGTCCGGCGGGGCGTGGTTCGTGGTGGGCCACTGCCACCTGCGCAAGGACCTCCGTACGTTCCACCTCGCCCGCATCTCCGAGCTGAAGGTGAACGCGGCCGCGCCGCGCAGCCGTGACTTCACGGTGCCAGAGGGCTTTTCGCTGGGCACTCTCGCCACGCGCGAGACCTGGGAGTACGCCGTCCACGCCCCGGAGCGCTGCACGGTGCGCCTCGAGGCCCCGGTCTCGCCCGAGGCGCGCGCCTCGTTCGGCCCGCGCGCGGTGGTCCGCGATGAGGAGGGCGGGGCCGTGGTCGAGCTCACGGTCACGAACGCCGAGGCGCTCGTGCGGCACGTGCTCGCGCTGGGTGAGCGGGCGCAGATGGTCGCGCCGCCGCGCTGGCGCGAGAAGGCGCGCGCCATCCTCGACGACCTGGCGGGGAGGTGCGCATGAGCGCCGCCCGCAAGCCCGACGCGCGCCCGCGTCCGGCACCCGGCCCCAAGGCCGATCCTCACGAGCGGCTCCGCCGCGTGCTCTTCCTCGTCCCGTACGCCGTCCGCAACCGCGGCATCGCCGTGAAGGACCTGGCCCGGAAGTGCGGCATCACCGAGAAGGAGCTGCTCGAGGATCTCGACTTCCTCCTCGGGGTGGGCTGCCCGCCCTTCGCACCCGACGACTTCCTCGATCTGTACGTGGAGGGCGATCGCGTCTACGTGGCGCTCCACCAGAGCTTCTCGCGCCCGCCGCGCTTCACGGAAAGCGAGGCGGCGGCGCTGGCGGCCGCGTCCCAGGCGCTCGGCGGCGAAGGCAAGGACCGGGTGCTGGCGGCGCTCCGCCAGTCGGTGCCGCGCGACCGGCGCAAGACCTTCGACGAGCTGGTCGGCCGCATCTACGCCGGCTCGCCCCCCGCGCCCGGCTCGGTGCTGGGCCGCCTGCACCGCGCCATCGCCGAGCACCGCGAGGTGAGGCTGCGCTACTACACCGCGACGCGCGAGGCGGAGAGCGAGCGCACGGTGCGACCCTGGACGCTCGCCCAGCGCTTCGGGCACTGGTACCTCTACGGCTTCGACCTCTCGCGCGAGAAGCCGCTGCCGTTCCGGCTCGACCGCGTGCGGGAGTGCGCCGTCAGCGAGGTGAGGTTCGAGGAGCCGAGCGCGGCGCAGCTCGCCAAGGCGCGGCTGTTCTCGGACGCGCAAGGTGAGGGGGTCCGCCTCCGGCTCGCGCCGCGCGCCGCCGCCTGGGCGCTGTCGCGGCCGGGGGTCACCCTGATCGAGCGGGAGGCCGGCGGCAGGGCGGTGGTCGAGGTGCCCGGCGCGAGCCAGGACTGGGCCATCCGCTTCGCCCTCTCCTTCGGCGGCGATGCCGAGGTGATCGCGCCGGCCCAGGCGTGTCGCCACTTCGCCGAGACCGTCCGGCGAGCGCTCGCGCGGTACGCCTGAGTCGCACTCCCATGGGTGGGTGACGGGTGGGAGCAAAACCACTACCCCGGGTGTCCCTCACCCTCCGGTCGGCCGTTACTGCCGGGGCCTGATATCGCACCCTTACAGCCCGAAGCAGGTGGGCACACGGCACGCATTGACGTGGGCTGGCTTCAGGAAAGGTCCGCACCCATGGCTCGCGTCCTCATCGTCGATGACACCGACATCGTCCGCAAGGCGCTCGAGCTCGCGGTCAAGAAGATGGGGCACGACGCGGAGAGCACCTCCGACGCCCTGAACGCCCTCGAGCTCGCGTGCGCGCACCCGCCCGATCTGGCGCTGCTCGACTTCCGCATGCCCGTGATGGACGGGGTGAGGCTCTTCCTCGAGATGCGCAACCAGCTCGGGGATCGCTGCCCGAAGGTCCTCTTCGTCTCCGCCACGCCGCCGGAGGAGGTCAAGGCCCACACCGACCATCGCACCCAGCCGGTGGGCTACGTCAAGAAGCCGTTCCACCTCGACGACCTGACGAGGCTCGTCACCGCGGCGCTCGCCGCGTGAGGAACCTGCGGCGGGGGATGAACCCCCGCCCTACTTCAGCTTCGTAGGGCGGGGGCTTGTCCCCCGCCGTTCACCTCTTCTTCACCTGCTCCAGCAGCACCTCCGCCACCGCGCACATGTCCTTGTCGCCGCGGCCGCGCTCGATGGCCTCGCTGAAGAGCCGCCGCACCGCGTCGTTGACCACGAGCCGAGCCCCCTGATCCTTCGCCGCCTCCTGCGCCAGCCGCTGGTCCTTCTCGGCCAGCGCGAGCGCGAAGCGCGGCGACCAATCGCCGCTCACGATCTGCTCGCCCTTCATGAGGTAGATGGGCGAGTGGAAGCTCGATGCCTGCAGGGTCTCGATGATGGCGGGGAGGGCCAGTCCGCCCGAGGCGCCGAGCGCGAGCGCCTCCGCCAGCGCAGTCACCATCGCCCCGCCGACCGAGTTCACGACGAGCTTCATGAGGGCCGCCTGCACGGCGTCGTCGAGCTCGAACAGCCTGGCCGAGATGGCGTGCAGCGCCGGGCGCGCTCGCTCGCGCGCCGCCGCGGGTCCCCCCGCCACCACCACGAGCTGCGCCTTCTCCGCCGCGGGCCGCGAGCCGAGCAGCGGGGCCGAGACGAACTGCGCGCCACGCCGCTCGACCTGTTCCCGGACGGCGCGGGTGGCGCGGGTCCCGGCGGTCGTGGTGTCGACGAGGAGGTCCCCCGACCGGAGGCCCGCCAGCGCGCCCTCGGGTCCCTCGAGCACGGCCGCGAGGGCCCGCTCGTCGGCGAGGCAGGTGAAGACGAGGTCCTTCCCCTCGGCGCAGGCGCGCGGCGTCGCCGCGGCGCTGACTCCCTTCTCGACGAGCGGCGCCAGGCGCGCCGCGGACCGGTTCCACGCCGTGACGGCATAGCCCGCCTTGCGGAGGTTGTTGGCGAGCGGCGCGCCCATCGTCCCGATGCCGAGGAATCCGATCCGCATGCGCATGAACGTTTACATAGCCCGCCGCGGCGCGCGGGCAAGCGCCCCCGCGGCTCACGGACCGGAGGTGGTAGGGCAGGCCTCCTGCGGCGCCCCGCCGCTGGCGCGCCGCAGCGCGTCGTGCGAGGCTCCGCGCGTCATGAGCAAGCACGACGTCATCGTCATCGGGGGCGGCATCAGCGGCCTCACCTTCGCCCATCAGGCGGCCCGCGCCGGCCGTTCGGTGCTGGTGCTGGAGCAGTCCGCGCGCCTCGGCGGCTGCCTCTCCACCCATCGAGCCGCGAGCGGCTACTGGTTCGAGCTCGGCGCACACACCTGCTACAACTCGTACGTCGGCCTGACCGAGCTGCTCGACGGGTGCGGGTTGCGCGGCGAGGTGGTCCAGCGCGCCAAGACGCACATGCGCATGCTCGACGGCGACGCGCTCGTGCCCGGCTCCAACCTGGGCATGCTCTTGCGCCTCTTCTCCTGGGGTGAGCTGGCGGTCTCGATGCCGCGCATGTTCACCGTCAAGAAGGAGGGCCAGACCGTCTACTCGTACTACGCGGCCGTGGTAGGGCGGAAGAACTACGGGAACGTCCTCGGGCCCATGCTGTCGGCGGTACCGTCCCAGAGCGCCGACGCCTTCCCGGCGGCGATGCTCTTCAAGACCCGCGGGACCCGGCGCAAGGAGTACCCGCGCAGCTTCACCGTGAAGGGCGGCCTGCAGACCATCGCGGACGCCCTCGCCCGCCAGCCGCGCATCGAGGTGCGGGCCGGGCAGGCGGTGACGGCGGTCGAGGCCGCCGGCGCCGGCCACGCGGTCGTGACCGCCGACGGCGCCCGCCACGAGTCGGCGGTGGTGGCGCTCGCGACGACGCCCGGGCCCGCCGCGCGACTCCTGGCCGGCGTCGCGCCCGAGCTCTCGGCGGTGGTGGCGCGGGTCAAGGAGGCGTCGGTGGAGAGCCTCGGCTTCGCGGTCCGGGCCGAGAAGGTGGCCCACCTGCCGGCGTCCACGTTCCTCGTCCCGCGTGAGGACGTCTTCCACTCGGTGGTGACGCGCGACTCCGTGCCCGACGCGAGCTGGCGCGGCTTCGCCTTCCACTTCAAGCCGGGGCTGGCTCGCGCGGCGAAGCTGGCGCGGGCCACGCAGCTCTTGAAGCTCCAGCCGGGCGATCTGGAGGACCTGACGGAGCAGCGGAGCGTCCTGCCCTCGCCCGTCCTCGGTCACGAGGAGCTGGTGCGCGAGGTGGACCGGCTCACCGGCGGCGGGAGGCTCTCCGTCACCGGCAACTGGTTCGCCGGCCTCAGCATCGAGGACTGCGTCGACCGCTCGCGGCAGGAATGGGCGCGCGTGTCGGCGCTGGGCTGAGGGACCTCCTCGAGCGTGAAGGCCCGGGCCGGAGGCCTCGCCGACCCTGGGGCCTCCTCACCCCGCCCAGCCGATGGGCTCGCCCTCGAAGAGCCGGCGGACCCGATCTGCGAGAGCGCGAGCGCGTCGCTCGCGCACCGGCGCGATGAAGACGGTGTCGTCGCCGGCGATGGTCCCGAGCAGGTCCGGCAGCCGCGCCAGATCGACGGCGCGCGCCACGGCGGGCGCGCTGCCGGGATGCGTCCGGACCACCACCAGCGAGCCGTTGCAGGAGACCGAGGCGACGAGCCGGCCGAGGGCATCGAGCCCATCGCGGCGCTCCTCCGCCGGCAGCTCGTAGCGAGTGCCCCCACCCGGCGCCGAGACCCGCCGCGCGCCGAGCCGAGCCAGGTCGCGCGAGAGGGTTGCCTGGGTGGCCTCGAAGCCGTCCTCGCGCAGCGCCGGCAGGAGCTCGTCCTGGGTGGCGATGTGCCGCTCCGCGATGAGGCGGGCCACTGCCTCGCGGCGGCGCTCGGCGGGGCTCACGCGGCCTCCTCGGCGCCGGGGTCCGGCGTGACGAGCGTGCCCACCCCACGATCCGTGAAGAGCTCGGCGATGACCGTGTGCGGCTGGCGGCCATCGAGCACGTGCACGCGCTCCACCCCGCCCTGGAGCGCCTCCAGGATCGAGTGCGCCTTGATCTTCATGCCGCCGGTGATGGAGCCGGCGGCGAGGCGGCGGCGCAGGTCGACGGCCGTCACCTGCCGCACCAGCTCGCCGTCGGGCGACGACTCGAGCAGGCCCGGCACGTCGGTGAGGTAGATGAGCTTCTTCGCGCCGAGCGCCGCCGCCACGTGCGCGGCGACGTCGTCGGCGTTGATGCTGAGGCCCTTCCCTTCGGCGGAGAGGCCGATGGGCGAGATGACCGGGATGTAGTCCTTGTCGAGCAGCATCTCGAGGAAGGCCGCGTTCACGGCGGTGACCTCGCCCACCGAGCCCAGGTCGCGCCCGCTCTCGTGCACCTTCTGCCGCGCCTCGAGCAGCCGCCCGTCCTTGCCGGACAGGCCCACCGCCGCGGCGCCGCGCGCGTTGATGAGCGCCACCAGCTCCTGGTTCACCTTGCCGGTGAGCACCATCTCGATGACGGGCAGGGCGGCGGCGTCCGTGATGCGCAGGCCGTCGACGAACTCGCTCTTCTCGCCCAGGCGCTCCAGGGTGCGGTTGATCTCGAGCGCGCCGCCGTGCACGACCACCGGCTTCAGGCCGACCCGCTTCAGCAGCGTCACGTCCTCCGCGAAGGCCGCCTTGAGGCTCTCCTTCACCATGGCGGCGCCGCCGTACTTGATGACGGCGATCTGGCCGGAGAAGGCGGAGATGTACTTGAGCGCCTCGACGAGCAGCGTGCGCTTGAAGGCGGGGCTGTAGTTCGCGACGCGCTCGTCCTTCGCGAGCATGCCGTCCGGCTTCTGGACGATCATCGAGGTGTAGTCGGCGTTGATGCGGACGTAGTCGTAGGACAGGTCGCAGCCCCAGGCGGTGGCGCGGGCCGCCCCGTCGGCGAGCTCTACCTGGAGGTCGATCCGCGGCTCCCGCATGCGCGCCTTGAGCGCCTCGCGATCGAGCTCGACCGGCGCCCCCTTCTCGAAGACGGTCACCCCCTGGATGCCGACGCGGGCGCGGAACGGGTCGATGGGCCAGCCGCGGGAGCCGGCCCTGGAGCCCACCGTGGCGAGGATGCGCCCCCAGTTCGGATCGGCGCCGAAGAGGGCCGCCTTCACCAACGGCGAACCTGCCACCGCGGTGGCGCAGTCCTTGGCGGCCTCCTGGGAGGGCGCGCCCGAGACCACCACCTCCACCATGCGGGTGGCGCCCTCGCCGTCGGCGGCGACGGCGCGGGCCATCTCGCCGCACAGATCGGTGAGGGCCGTCTCGAACACGTCGAGGTCGGGGCCCGGCTCCGCGATGCGCGGGTTGCCGGCGAGCCCGTTGGCGAGGGCGAGGACGGTGTCGTTCGTCGACATGTCGCCGTCGATGTTGACCATGTTGAAGGTCTTGACGACCGCCCGGGCCAGCGCGTCCTGGAGCGCGCGCGGGGTGACGGCCGCGTCCGTCGCGATGACGCACAGCACGGTCGCGAGCTGCGGGGCGACCATGCCCGAGCCCTTGCAGATGGCCGAGAGCGTGGCGGCTTTCCCGCCCAGCACCACCTCGCGCGCGCTCATCTTCGGGCGCGTGTCGGTGGTGATGATGGCCTCGGCCGCCAGCTCGGCGTGATCGCCGAGGCCGTCCACCAGCGCCGGCAGGGCGGCCAGGATCTTCATCGCCGGCAGCCGCTGGCCGATGACGCCCGTCGAGGCGGTCAGCACGGCGCGCTTCTGGATCCCGAGCGCGTCGGCGACGCCCGTGCGCAGCACGCTCACGTCGTCCTGCCCGCCCGGGCCGGTGAGCGCGTTGGCGTTGCCGGAGTTGAGGAGCACCGCCCGCATCCCCTCGGCCGGGACCCGCGCGCGCGCGTCCTGCACGGGGGCGGCCGCGGCGCGGTTCTGGGTGAACACCCCGGCCGCGGCGGCCGGCACGTCCGAGACGACGAGCGCCACGTCGCGCCGCTGCGGCTTCAGGCCGGCGGCGGCGGCGGAGAAGCGGAAGCCCTTCGGGATCTTCACCGGCTAGCCCCCCAGGAGATCGAGGCCGAGCGCCTCGTCCCAGCCCAGCGCGCAGTTCAAGGCCTGCACCGCCTGGCCGGCGGCGCCCTTCACCAGGTTGTCGATCGCGGAGACGGCCACCGCCACGCCGGCCCGCGCGTCGGCAGCGACGCCGAGGTGGACCCGGTTCGTCCGGACGACGTCCTTCACCGACACCCTCTCGGCGGGCAGGACGCGCAGGAAGGGCTCCTTCGCGTAGGGTGCATACGCGGCGGCGAGCGCGGCCGGGTCGGCGCCGCGGGCGAGGCGGAGCGTGCAGGTGGCGAGGATGCCGCGCCGGATGGGGACGAGGTGCGGGGTGAAGGAGAGCGGGCCGCACCGCCCGGCGAAGCGCGCCACCGTCTGCTCGATCTCCGGGACGTGCTGGTGCTTCCCGAGCCGGTAGGCGCGCAGGTCCTCGTCGACCTCGCCGAAGCTGTACTCCTCGCTCGCCTTGCGGCCGGCGCCGGAGACGCCGCTCATCGCCGCCACCGTCACCCCGTCGGCGTCGACGAGGCCGGAGCGGAGCAGCGGCGCGAGCGCCAGCGCGATGGCGGTGGCGTAGCAGCCGGGGTTCGTGACGAGCCTCGCCCCGGCGAGCTGCTCGCGGGCCAGCTCCGGCAGGCCGTAGCGCGCCTCGGAGAGGAGCTCCGGCGCGCGGTGCTCGAAGCCGTACCAGGGCGGGTAGAGCGCCGGATCGGCGAGGCGGAAGGCGCCGGAGAGATCGACGACGCGCAGCCCGCGGGCGAGGAGCCGCGGCGCGAGCTCGTGCGACACCTCGGCCGGCGTGGCGAGGAACGCCACCTCCGCGTCGACCGCCGCGGCCTCTCCGAGCGTGCCGTAGCGCAGCGCCGCCGCCGGCGCCGGCAGGGGAACCCTGTCGCCGGCGCGCTCGCCGGCCCAGCGATCCGAGAGGAGCGCGGTGAGGCGCAGCCGGGGATGACGCGCCAGGATCCGCGTCAGCTCGAGGCCGGAGTACCCGGACGCGCCCACCACCGCGGTCGATAGAACATGCATGCCATTGCATAAATATGCAACAGCCCGAGGAAGTCAACCCGCGGTGGGTGAAAAAGAAAGAGCCGGCGGGGAGGCGCACCGCCGGCTTCGAAGGATGGTGCCCAGGAGAGGACTCGAACCTCCACGGCCTTGCGACCGCCAGACCCTGAATCTGGTGCGTCTACCAATTCCGCCACCTGGGCAAAGGCGCCCTCTTTTATGAGGGTGGGGGGAGGGTGTCAAGGATGGCCCGGGGGCGCGAGCCGACCGAGGGTCGCGGTCGGGGTCGGGGTCGGGGTCGGGGTCGCGGGTCGCGGTCGAAGGCCTTGCAGGCTCGCGCCAGCCAGAGGCTGGCACTGCGCCTGCCATCCGAGGTCAGCCGCACCGTGGAACCCTGGCGTTCATGGCCGTCGTCTCCTTGCCGTCGCGAAAGGAGCCGCCGGCCATGAACGACACGCTGTTTCCTCGGGTTTCCAGCTCTTCCACCTCCTCCTCTTCCTCGGTCTCTCCCGCTCTCCCTCATCACAGGTTGCTCGCCTACGGAGTCGCGGTGGAACTCCTGCTCGCGGTGCGCCGCGCCTCGGTCCGCGACGCGAAGCTGCGCGACGAGGCGCTCCGCTCAGCGAAGAGCGCTTGCCTC
>DASPZP010000201.1:0-2611 GCA_035636195.1 Anaeromyxobacteraceae bacterium | reverse complement strand
GTTCCGCGCCGTGGAGGACGTCGAGGTGGAGTGCCACCTCGTCCTGTCGCTCCTCGCCTGGGTCGGCGCGCGCGAGCCCGGCCCGGCCCAGGACGCGCTCGATGCAGCCACCCGCGACCTGCGCGGCCGGGCCAGCTGGCGCATCCTCCCTCGCGATCGCCTGGCGGGCGAGGGCCCAGCTCGCGCGCTGGCGCGCCTGGATGAGGCCTCGCCGCGCGTGAAGGCGAAGCTCCTCGCCGCATGCGCGGTGGCGGTCGCGGTCGATGGTCGCATCACCTCCGAGGAGGCGGCGCTGGTGCGAGCGGTCGCCGCGTCGCTGGGATGCCCCCTGCCGCCGCTCGTGATGGGCTCGCCTGCGGGCGTGGCTGCTGCCGTGGCGTGACCCGCACCGTTCAGAAGAACGGCGGGGGACAAGCCCCCGCCCTACTTCTGCGCATCCGTTAGGGCGGGGGTTCATCCCCCGCCGCGACCCCGAGCATCAGGCGAGGTCGAACACGAGGACCTCCGCGGGGTGCACGCCGCGGCCGGCGAGCACGATCGCCTCCTCGCGCTCGATGGCGGCGCCGTCGCCGCTGGCGAGGAGCTGGCCGTTCAAGCTCAGCTCCCCGCGTGCCACGTGCACCCACGCCCGCCGGCCCGGCGCGAGCGGGAGGCGCACCTCCTCGCCGCGCCCCAGCAGCGTCGCATACATGCGCGCGTCCTGGTGGATGGTCACCGAGCCCCCGGCGCCGTCGGGCGAGGCGACGAGGCGGAGCTTGCCGCGCCGCTCGGCCTCCGGGAATGCCGTCTGCTCATAGCCCGGTGCGAGGCCGCGCTGGCCGGGCAGGATCCAGATCTGGAGCAGGTGTACCGGCTTCTCGCGCGAGGCGTTCTGCTCGCTGTGACGCACGCCCGTGCCGGCGCTCATGCGCTGCACCTCGCCCGGGCGGATGACGGAGCCATTCCCCATCGAGTCGCGGTGGAGCAGCTCGCCTTCGAGGACGTAGGTGATGATCTCCATGTCGCGATGAGGGTGCGTGCCGAACCCCTGACCGGGCTCGACGACGTCGTCGTTGATGACGCGCAGGTCGCTGAAGCCCATGTGGCGCTCGTCGTGGTAGTCGGCAAAGGAGAAGGTGTGATGGGTATCGAGCCAGCCGTGGTCGAAGTGGCCGCGCTCGCCTGCATGACGAATGGTGATCATGCAAGGAAGCTAACCTCCCCCCGAGGGCTGTCCAGGTACACCCATGTGGCCCCTCCTCCTCGCCTGGTCCCCGCGCATCTTGGTCGAGCGGTCCGAGCCGCCGGAGGCGAACGATGCAGATAGGCATGTATGGGCTGGGTCGCATGGGCGGCAACATGGCGCGGCGACTTGCCCGGCGCGGGCACCCCCCGCTCGTGTGGAACATCACCCCTGAACCGTTCGCGGCGCTGTCGCGCGAGGGCGCCGTCATCGCGTCCTCCATCGAGGACCTGGTGGCCCGGCTCGCACCCCCGCGCGCGGTGTGGCTCATGCTGCCGGCGGGCGAGGTCACCGAGGCGGCGGTCGAGGCGGTGGGGGCGCGCCTCTCCCCGGGCGACGCCCTCCTCGACGGCGGCAACACGCACTTCAAGGACGACGTCCGCCGCGCCGAGCGGCTGGCGGCGCGCGGAGTGCACTACCTCGACGTGGGGACGAGCGGCGGCGTCTGGGGGCTCGAGCGCGGCTACTGCCTCATGATCGGCGGGCAGCGCGAGGTGGTGGAGCGACTCCGCCCCATCTTCGAGGCGCTCGCGCCCGGAGACCTGGGCATCGCGCCCGCCGGGCCGGGACCCTTCGACTCCGCGTCGCCTCCGGCGACGCGACGCTCAGGGCGGACGGATCCCGGGCCCCGCACCGAGGTCGAGGGCTACCTCCACTGCGGCCCGCCAGGCGCGGGACACTTCGTGAAGATGATCCACAACGGCATCGAGTACGGGCTCATGCAGGCGTACGCGGAGGGCTTCGATATCCTCCGCCACGCCGGCGCGCCGGACCTGCCGGCCGGTCAGCGCTACGACCTCGACCTCGCCGCCATCGCCGAGCTGTGGCGGCGCGGAAGCGTCGTCTCCTCGTGGCTCCTCGACCTCGCCGCCGGCGAGCTGGCGAAGGATCCCCGGCTGGACGGCTTCACCGGTCACGTCCCCGACTCGGGCGAAGGCCGCTGGACGGTGCAGGCGGCGCTGGAGGAGGCGGTGCCGGCCGACGTGCTCGCCGCCGCGCTCTTCGCGCGCTTCCGCTCGCGCGACGAGGCCGCCTTCGCCGGCAAGCTCCTGTCGGCGCTGCGCCACGCCTTCGGCGGCCACGCCGAGGCCCCCGCTCCGGCCCCGGACCGCGCGCCATGACGGCGCCCTTCCCCTGCACGCCCGGCCTCGACTGCCCGGGCGATCCCTGCGCCCTCGTCATCTTCGGCGCCACGGGCGACCTCACCCGGCGCAAGCTCCTCCCGTCGCTCTACAACCTCTCCGCGAACGGCCTCCTGCCGCGCGACTTCGCGCTCGTCGGCGTAGTCCGCAAGCCCATGGACGACGAGGCCTTCCGCGCGCTCCTGAGCGACGAGATCCAGCAGTTCGCCACGGGCCCGATCGACCCGGCGCTCTGGACCGAGTTCCG
>DASPZP010000200.1:0-14226 GCA_035636195.1 Anaeromyxobacteraceae bacterium | reverse complement strand
CCTTCAAGAAGCGCAGGAGCACCTTCCGGCGGCGAGGGCCGTCGCACTCCACGAGGAAGATGCCTTGCCAGGTTCCGAGCTGGAGCTCGCCCTCCGCCACCGGCACCAGCTGCGACGCGCCGACGAGGGCGGTCTTCACGTGCGCAGGAGAGTTTCCCTCGGCGTGGCGATACGTGCCGCGCGGCGGCGCGTCGGGGATGGCGTTCTCGAGCGCGAGGAGGAGGTCGTGCCGCACGTCCGGGTCGGCGTTCTCCTGGATGGTGACGCCGGCCGTCGTGTGCGGGCTGTAGACGAGCACCGCGCCGGCGCGCAGCCCGGCCTGCGCCACCTCCTGCCGGACGCGATCCGTGATGTCGACGAGCTCGCAAGGGGCGTCGGTCGCGATCTGCAGCTCGGTGGGGTGCATGTGGTAGCTCCTCGGCGGTTCAGAGCACGGCTGCCAGCCGGGCCAGGCTCGCCAGGTCGTGCACGTCGGTGTCGAGCCGCGGCACCGCCACCTGCGCGCCCGGCACGGCGGAGAAGAGCCGTGCGACCTGGCGGTCGTCGGCTCGGGCGAGCACCTCGTGCTCGGCGAGGGTGCGCGCCAGCCGCTCGGCGAGCTCCTCACCGCCGGCCCCGTGGGCGGCGAGCGCCGCGGCCAGGGCGGGCGCAAGCGGCAGGGGTTCCTCGCCCCAGAGCTTGGTGGTGACGCGGTTCGCCACCACCCCGGCGACAGGCATCGCTTCCTTCCGCAGCCGCTCGAAGAAGAAGAGCGCCTCGTCCACCGAGCGCGGGCTCGCCGACGAGACGAGCACGAACCCCACCTCCGCCTGTGCGAAGAGCGCCCGCACCACGCCCGCGCGCGCCTTGAACCCCTCATACATGCCCTGGAAGCTGGCCATGAACTCGGCGAGATCGGAGAGCACCTCCGCGCCGGTGAAGCGGGCAATGGTCTTCGCGATGTAGGTGCCGCCCAGGTGGAAGAGGCGCAGCCCCATCTTCCCGGCCGACATGGCGGGCGCGAGCAGCGTGCGGGCGGTCTCGTTGCCGAGGAAGTCCAGCACGCGGTCGGGCGCGTCCAGGAAGTCCAGGGCGTGGGCGGTGGGAGGCGTATCGAGCACGATGAGGTCGTAGTCGCGCTCGGTCGCGAGCTCATAGAGCTTCTCCATCGCCATGTACTCCTGCGATCCGGCGAGGGCGCTCGAGAGCTGCTGGTAGAGGCGGTTGCGGTAGATCCGCTCGCGTCGCTCGAGGTCGGGGGCGTGCCGTGCCACCAGGTCGTCCCAGGTGCGCTTCACGTCGAGCATCATGGCGTAGAGCTCGCCCTTGGCCTCGAGCCCGGCCGCGCGGAGCGCCGCCTCCGGCACGCGCGTCTCGACGTTGCCGAGCGTCGCCAGCCCGAGCGCGTTGGCGAGGCGCCGCGCGGGGTCGATGGTGCAGACGAGGACCTTCCCGCCCTCGAGCGCCCGGCCGAGGGCGAGGGCGGCGGCGAGCGTGGTCTTGCCGACGCCGCCCGAGCCCACGCAGACGGCGATGCGCTTCTCGCGCAACCGCGCGGCCAGCGGTCCCGTCACAGCTGCCGCTCCAGGGCGGTGGCGATCGCCTCCACGGCCCCGGCGTCCCACGCCGCGCGCGCGAGCAGCGGGACGGCGAGAGCGGGGAGATCGATGGCTGCCCGGGCGCGGGCGAGCTGCTCGGCGGCCTGCTCGGCGCGGAGGGCCTGCACCCGCCCCGCCGCCGCCGCCGGACCGAGCGGGGGCGGCTCACCCTCGAGCGCGGAGAGCCGCTCCGCCTCGGCCGGCGAGAAGCGGCGCTCCGCGACGGCATTCACGATGAGCGCGCCCCGAGGCATGCGGAGCTGCCCCCGCAAGGCTTGATCCAGCTCGATCGCCTCGTTGACCGGCATCTCCTCGGGGAGCGTGACGATGGAGACGGAGGTCTGCGCCGGGTCGACCAGGAGCTCCTGCATCCACTGAGCGTCACGGCGGAGGGGTCCGGGCGGCACGGTGTCGAGCAGGGCGGCCGGCACGCGCAAGAGCTGGAGGGCGTGGCCGGTAGCCGGCGCGTCGAGCACCACCAGATCCCAGCGGTGGCGGCCCCGCTCCTCCACCCGCGCCTCGTAGAGGATCTTGCCCAGCATGACGAGCTCGGCGAGCGATGGGATGGCGCGCAGGAAGTAGCGGCTGACGCGGTTCTCGAAGACGGCGTCGTAGAGGGTCTTGAACCTGAGCGTCATGATGCCGTACTCGCGCATCGCCTCGCGCGGTTGCACGTTGACCGTGAAGAGGCGCGGCAGCACCTCCCGGATCTCGGCGCCGGATGGGAGCGCTCCCAGCATCGGCGCGACGCGTTCATGCGCGTTGACCTCGCAGACGAGCACGCGCTGGCCGCGGCGCGCGGCGAGGAGCGCCAGGGCAGCCGAGATGGACGACTTGCCGACCCCGCCTTTGCCCGTGACGACGAGCAGGCGGCGGTCGAGGAGGGCGAGCCCTGGCACGGCGCTTGACAAGCTAGCGACCGGAAGGTGAGAAGTCCACCCATGATCCTCGACGAGCTGTTGAAGAACCCCGCGGTGAAGCAGGCGCTGTCGGCGGGCGAGGAGCGCATGGGAAGGCTCGTCACCCAGCTCCTCTCCAGCGAGCGCGTCATGCATCGCGTGCAGACGGTGGTGTCCTCCGCGCTGACCGCCAAGTCCACCTTCGACCGTGGGCTCCGGACCGCCATGAGCGCGGTGAACCTACCCTCCACCGAGGAGGTGGAAGAGCTGCGGCGGAAGCTGGCCGAGCTCGAGACCATGCTCGACGGCCTGGCGGCCAAGGTGGAGCGGGCGCCGGGCGGCGGCACCGGTGATTCACCGCCCCCGCCGGACCAGCACTGAGACCCATGCGCCGCTCCGCTCGCGTACGAGGCTGACATGCGCTGCATCGCTTTCATCAACGAGAAGGGCGGGACCTGCAAGACCACGCTGTGCGTGAACATGGCCGCCTGGCTGGCCCGCCGTCACGGGCAACGGGTGCTCCTGGCGGACCTCGACACCCAGGGTCACGCCGGGAAGTCGCTCGGGCTCGACGTGCGCCGTCTATCACCCACCGTGAAAGAGCTCCTGCTCGGGTCGGCGCCGCTGGAGGCGGTGCTCCAGCCGACGGCGGTGCCGCACCTCGACCTCCTCCCGGCGAACAAGGAGCTGGCGAGCTTTCCGGTCGAGGTGGCGAGCCAGCCCGACCGCAGCGAGAAGCTCCGCGCGGTCGTGGAGGCGCTGCCGGCCGACCGCTGGGATTTCGTCCTCTTCGACGCCCCGCCCTCCGTGTCGCTCGTCACCGAGAACGTGCTGCGCGCCGCCACCGAGGTGGTGCTGCCGGTGGCGCTCACCTACCTCGCGCTCGACGGGTGCGCCGAGCTCATGGACAGCCTGGAGCGCCTGCGCGAGGAGCGCGGCGAGGCTCCGGCGGTGACGCTCATCGTCCCGGCGCTCTACCGGAAGACGCAGCTCGCCGACGAGATCCTGGGCAAGCTGCGCGACCGCTTCCCGGCGGCCGTCTCCGGCACGATCTTCGGGTGGTCGGTCAAGGTGGACGAGGCGCAGAGCCACGGACTCACCGTCTTCGAGTACGCCCCGGCGTCGAGCGGGGCGCATGCATTGGCGGCGCTCGCCGACGAGCTGCTCGAACGCGCGCCAGCGGCGGTCCGCACGGTCGCGTAGCGGGAAGCGGAGATCCTGCGGCGGGGGATGAACCCCCGCCCTACTTCAGAGCCTTCGTAGGGCGGGGGCTTGTCCCCCGCCGCCGCCTCGGTCACCGCCGCTCGAGGTCCTTCAGCTTCTTCTCGAGCTCGGCGATGCGGTCGCTCAGCTGGAGGAGGTCGCGCCGCAGGTCGGAGAACGAGCCCATGCTCTCCACGGCCGTGCGGACCCGCTCGTCCACGCGCTTCTGGAACTGAGCCACCGACTCTTGCGAGGCGACGACCAGCTCCTTGGCGCGGTCCGTCGTCTGCTGACCGGTCTTGATGATGGTCTGCACGCGCTGCTCGGCGGCCTGGCGGACGGCCTCGACCCGGCCACGCAGCTCGGCCTGGGTGTCCTCCACGATCTGCGCGGCGCGCTCGCCTCCGTGGCGGATGAGGTCCTTCAGCGTCCGCAGGCTCATCTTGGAGGTCTTCTTCTCCTCCTCGAAGATGATCTGGGCGAGCGTGACGCTGGTGAGGTCCTCCTTGGAGCGGTTGTCGAGGACCTGTACCTCGGTGCCCGCCTTCACCATCTGAGCGATCTCGTCGAGCGTGACGTAGCGCGACTCGACGGTGTCGTAGAGCTTCCGGTTGGTGTAGCGCTTGATGACCTTCGGCTCGCGCGTACCTTCCGAAGCTTGGCCTTCGCTGCTCGGTGTCTGCTCGTCGGGCATTGTGGGAATCCTCCGGAGGAGGATGTGCTGGTGAGAGCGGCATTGGCGTACGCCGTCACTTCCGTGTCAAGGACATACCGTTGTACGCTCCCGGCCGCCACGCGGGTCCGCGATGATCGTCACCTGCCCCTCCTGCCAGACGCGCTTCCGGTTCCCACCGGACAAGATCGGACCCGACGGGGCCCGCATCCGGTGCAGCCGCTGCCGGAGCGTCTTCGCGGTGAGTCAGCGCGGGGAGGCGTTCGCCGAACGTGGCGGGCCAGCCGAGGCCCGGCCGACCCTGGCCAGCGCGGCGCCAGCGCCGGCCGCGCCCCCACCGGCGTTCGCACCGGCCGCCGATCCGTTCCTGGCAGACCTCGGCCCCGACCCGTTCGGCCTGGCCACCGCCGGTGGGCTCCCGCCGGAGCCCTCCACCCCCGCCGCGCAAGAGCTGGCCGGAGAGCTCCAGGCCCCGCTCGACGAACCCGGCGCCCCGCTCCATGGCCCCGGCGCGCCATCGAGCGCCGCGGACCTCGCGCTCGAGGACCACACGCCCCGGCCTCCCCCGCTGCCCACCTCCTCTCGGCGGGACGAGCTGCGCCTGGGCGACGAAGCGACGCACGTCGAGGACGTGCCGCTCGCACCCGCCGAGCTCCCGGCTGCATCCGGGCCGCCGGACGTCGCGTACCCGCTCCCGGCCGATCTCCCCCCGCCAACGCCTCCGGCCCAGGCTGCGCAGCCCTCGCCGGGTCCGGAGCTCGCGCCGGACGAGCGCGACGCGCGGCCGCGTCGCGCCGTGCGGCTGGGCGCTGCGGCGATGAATGCGCTCTCGCTCGCGCTCCTCGTCGGCCTGGCAGCCGCGGTGGCTGGATGGAGGGGCGAGCTCGGCAAGCGGTTCGGCGGCGGCCATGCCGAGGCGGTCACCACCGCGCGCGTGACGGGAGGCCTGTTCGACACCGCGGACGGCGCTCGGGTGCTGGTGGTGCGCGGCGAGGTGGAGGCGCGCCAGCCGGTGGACGGCGTCCGCGTGCGCGTGGCGCTGCTGGACGGCGCGCGCACCGTCGCCGCCGCCGAAGGGTTGGCGGGCGCCGCCGCCGATCCCGAGCAGGTCTTCGCGGCGGCCAACCCGGCCCAGATCGCGACGCTGAGGGGCGCGCTCGACGCCCGCGCCGCGGGACCGCTCGCGCCTGGGACGCGCGCCCCCTTCCTGGTCTTGTTCCCGGCCCCGCTCCCCGACCTCGCCGGGCTCGAGGTGCGCGCGACCGCCGAGCCGATCCACCGGCCCTGAGGAAACGGTGCATGTCGGTCGAAGCTGGACGCGAGGAGGACGTGGCGGCGCTCGCGCGGCGCCTCCGCGCACTGGAGGAGGGCCCGATCCGCGCGCGGGCGGCAGCACGAGCGCTCGCCGCGCTATCGCCCGACGGCGCGGCCGGTCTGCTGGCTGCCGCCCTGGAGCGCGCTGCGCGCGGCGACCCGGAGCCCGCTGCCGCGCTGGGGCAGGCGCTGCTCGCGCCCGAGCCAGACCTGCGTTACGCGCACCTGGCGGCGCTCTATGGCGCGGCGGCGGAGCGCGGGCTCGACGCCGTGCAGCGCCTGCTGGTCTCGGCCCCTCCGCGCCAGGCCTGGCGCGAGCCGCGCGACCGCGCAGATTCAAGGCTCGCCCAGCTCACCCTCGGCCACAAGAAGGCCCTCGCGCGACGGCCCGGACATCCTGACCTCCTGGCCCGGCTGGCGGCCGAGGGCGACCCGAGTGTGATGGAGGAGCTCCTCCGCAATCCCCAGCTCACCGAGGAGCTCGTGGTCCGGATCGCGGCACGCCGGCCGTGCCGGCCGGAGACGCTCCGATGCCTGCACGCCGACCGGCGCTGGCGGACGCGCCCCAACGTGGCGCGGGCCATCGCCCGGAACCCCTGCGCCGAGCCGGAGCTGGTGGCGAAGCTGCTGCCGCGCCTGCCCTCTCGGGAACTGTCGGAGATCGCAGCCGACGGCACGCTGCACGCCTTGGTGCGCGCGCTGGCGGGACGGCTGGCCAGCGAAGCGGGTGCCCGGGCGGTGCCCGGACGCGGAGGCTAGACCTTCTTCTCTGCGGTGGCTTTGGTGCTGGCGCTGGTACGAGCGGCGGCCGCGCCCTCGGAGAGCTGGTTCTGCTGCGCGTCCTCCTTGGGGGTCACGTCGATCGCGTCCTCCTCGTTCGACGCCTTCTTGAAGTTCCGGATGCCCTTGCCGAGAGCGTCGCCGAGCTGCGGAATCTTGTTGGCGCCGAACACCAGCAGGAGGACGACGAGGATGATCAGCAGTTCCGGCAGACGAAGTCCCATCATGACGGCGTATCCTAGCGTCGTCGCGGCAGCAAAGCCAGGAGAGCCATGGCGAGAGAAGCGGTGGTGGCACTGGGCAGACGCCCGATCGTCCTGGGCCATCGCGGGGCGAGCGCCGAGGCGCCCGAGAATACCCTGGCGGCCTTCCGCCTGGCGCTCGAGCAAGGCGCGGACGGGGTGGAGCTCGATGTGTGGCGCTGTCGTTCCGGCGAGGTGGTCGTGCACCACGACGTGGACACGGCCCGGGTCGCTGGTGTGGCGCACCGGCTCGGCTCCACCCGCTGGGCCGAGCTCCGCCGGCTCGACGTGGGGAGCTGGAAAGGGCAGCGCTTCGCGGGCGAGCGCATCCCGCTCCTGGCGGAGGTGCTGGAGGCGCTCCCATCGGCCGTCGTGAACGTCGAGCTCAAGTCGACTGGCTGGCCCGACCTGTCGCTGGCGCGCGCGGTGGCCGGGATCCTGCGCGACGCGGGCGCGGAGGAGCGGTGCCTCGTCTCGTCGTTCGATTACGTCCTCCTGGCCGCCTTTCGCCTGGCCGCGCGGGCCGTCGGGACGGGCATCCTCTTCGCCGCCAGGCCGCGCTGGCGCTGGCGCGCCGAGGCCGGGCTCCGCGCGGTCTTCCCGCGAGCCGTCCACCCGCAGGCGGAGCTGGCGACGGAGGCGCAGGTGGCGCGCTGGCGCGGGCGCGGGCTCGAGGTGAACGTCTGGACGGTGGACGCGGCGGACGAGGTGTCACGGTTGGCGGCGCTCGGCGTCTCCACGCTCATCACGAACCGCCCGGCGGTGGCGCGTGCGGCGCTGGATCGGCCGGCCGCCATACCAGCTCGCACCATCAGGCCGACCTGAGCGTGCGGAGCTGCTCCGCGAGCTGTTCCGGTGTGGTGGCCGGCAGGCGGCAGGCCCCGCGCTGGCACAGGTAGGCGGTGGGCCGTCCGGCGACGGCCTCGCGGCCAGCCGCGATGGGCGCCACCGCGGCGAGCGCGAGGAGGGCGTCGTCCTCGGCGGCCCCGGTGAGGGCGCGGCCGGGCAGGAAGGTGCGGCGGATGAGGTCCAGCATCGCCGCCGGCGCCGCGCTGTCCCGCGACCAGACGAGGACGAGCTCCCCCGGTCCATCCTGAAAGGCGTCGAGCCCGACCGCGAGCTCCGTGAGCGCCACCGGCTGTTCGGCCAGGGTAGGCGCGTACCAGCGCAGGGCCGCCTCGGCCACGTTCCGCCAGCGGGCATCGCCGGTGAACGCCTCCAGGCGCACGGCGTTGAGGAGCGCCACCGAGGCGCCAGAGGGCTCGGCGCCGTCGTGCGTCGGCTTCTCGCGCGCGAGGAGCTTCTCCTGGTCCGAGCCCGTGACGAACCAGCCACCGCGTGGATCGGCGAAGAGGCGCTCGACCGCCTCGCCCAGCGCCACGGCCTCGGCGAGCCAGTGCGGCTCGAACGTCGCCTCGTGGAGGTCGAGCAGGCCCTGAGCGAGGAAGGCGTGATCGGAGAGGAAGCCGGGGGGCCCGAGCGCGCCGTCCTTGAAGGTGCGGGCGAGCCGGCCGGCGGGGCGCATGTGATCGAGGACGAAACGTGCCGCTCGCGCCGCCGCCTCGACGTAGAGGGGCTCGCCGAGAACCCGCCCGCCGAAGGCGAGCGCGGAGATCATGAGCCCGTTCCACGCGGCCAGGATCTTGTCGTCGCAGAGGGGGGGCGGGCGGCGGGAGCGGGCCATGTACAGCCTGGCCCGCGCTTCGGCGAGCGAGGCCCAGCGGTCCTCGTCCGGTGCCCCGACCGCGAGGATGTTCCGCCCCTCGAAGTTTCCGCCGGGGGTCACGCCATAGAACGAGCAGAACTCTCCCGCCTGCTCGCCGAGCACCTCGCGGATCTCGGCCTCGTCCCACAAGAAGAAGCGGCCCTCCTCGCCCTCGGAATCGGCGTCGGTGGCCGAGTAGAAGGCGAACCCCGGCGAGGTCAGCTCGCGCAGCACATAATCGAGCGTCTGGCGCGTCACCCGGGCGAGGTCGCGGCGCCCCGTCACCTGCCATGCCTCGGCGTAGGCGACGGCGAGGAGCGCGTTGTCGTAGAGCATCTTCTCGAAGTGCGGCACGAGCCAGCGCTCGTCGGTCGAGTAGCGGTGGAAGCCGCCGCCCACCTGGTCCATGAGGCCGCCCGCGGCCATCTTCTCCAGCGTCACGAGCGCCATGTGGAGCGCCGCCGGGTCCTGCGTCCGCCGGTGATGGCGCAGGAGGAGCCGCACCGGGACATTGGAGGGGAACTTGGGCGCCCGGTTGACGCCCCCGTGAACGGGATCGAAGACGCCTTCGAAGAAGCGCGCGACCCGCCCGACGACGTCCGGCCCGGGCAGGTCCTTTCCCGCCTCCTGCTCGGCGCCCGAGACCGCCACCCGGATGGCGGCCGCGAGGCTCGTGGCGGCGTTGCGGACGCGCTGGGGATCGCGCTGCCAGACCGCGGAGATCTCGTGCAGGATGGGGAGGAAGCCGCGCGCTGGGCCCCGGTCGCCGTCACGGGCCGGGAAGTACGTCCCCGCGAAGAAGGGCTCGCGGTCGGGACCGAGGAAGACGCTCATCGGCCAGCCGCCGCCGCCCGTCAGCGCCTGCACGGCCGTCATGTAGATGGCGTCGACGTCCGGGCGCTCCTCGCGGTCGAGCTTGAGGGCGACGAAGTGCTGGTTCAGGTAGCGCGCCACCTCCTCGTCCTCGAAGGACTCCTTCTCCATGACGTGACACCAGTGGCACGTCGAGTAGCCGATGGAGAGGAAGACCGGCTTGCCGGACCGACGCGCCTCCTCGAACGCCTCGTCGCACCACGGCCACCAGGCGACCGGATTGTGCGCGTGCTGGAGCAGATACGGGCTCGTCTCGAGCACGAGACGATTCGTGAAGCGGGGGCTATCGCCTTGGAGGTGGTGGGTGCGTGGGCTGTAAGCCGGGCCCTTCTCGGCGAGGGCGGCTGCGAGGCGAGCCTGGAGCTGGGGCGTGAACGGCGCGGCGCCGGGGAGGGATTCGAGCACCTCCGGTATTTAGAGCGGCCCCGGCCCGCGTGCTGCGGACCGGGACCGGCGAGGCTCATGACGTGCAAAGGCTAACGCCGCTCTGGATCCTTGTCGCGATCGAGGGCGCGCTTGATGCTGCCCTTGGCCTCCTTCAACTTGCCCTTGGCCTTGTCGATGAGCCCTTCGTCCTTCAGCTCCCTGTTGCCGGTGATCTCGCCTGCGGCGTTCTTCACCCGGCCCTTCGCTTGATCCCACTTGCCTTCCAGCTTGTCGTCGTCGCCCATTGGCATGCGTTCCGTTCCTCCCTTGATCCAAGGTTGGGGACCCGTGACGCGGAGCGGAAGCCCGAACGGGACGGCGAGCGAGCCCTCAGTGGCCCTCAGTGGCCGCTGTCGTCGAACGCGTCGAGCGCCTGCGCGATGCGGCGCTCGATCTCGCTGCGCATCTGCCGGGCGGCGGCGACCGCATCGGCGAGCGCCTCCTCGAGCTCCAGGGCAGCTCCCCCCTCGATGAGGCGCAGCGCGGGGCGGGCGCGAGGTCGGCCGCTCGAGCCCCCGCCGGTCAGGAGGACGAGGTGAGGACGGGCATCCATGAGCCGAATCTAAGGCGCGCCTTCGCGGCGGCTCGCCGCGGGTGGCGTCCCTTGCGGCACCGCCTCATCTGAGCCTCGGTCGACCTCGACCTCGACCTCGACCTCGACCCCGACCCCGACCCCGACCGCGACCGCGACCGCGACTGCGACCGCGACCGGACCTTGCCTTACCCCTGGATCGCGCCGGCGAGCGCGATCTCTCTCGCGCGATGCTCGTACCCCGGGGGCGGCCCCGGCGGCAGGTGGGCGAGGAAGCTCGCGGCGATCCTGCCGAGGTATGCATCGAGCGGCAGGTGGTGAAAGCCGAGCTCGTCTCGGGCTCTGCTCGGGTCGAGGAACGACATCCAGCGGGTGGAGAAGGGCGAGAGGGCCGTCCGCTCGAGCCGCGCGGCGGCGAGCGCGTCGTCGGCGACCGGCACGACCTCCGAGCGGGAGCCGACGAGGAGGCGCAGCTTCTCCAAGAGCTCGCTCAGCGTGGGGGTCTCCTCCTGCGCCAGGTTGAAGGCGCGGCCGTAGGTCACCGGGCGGCCCAGGATCTCCGACAGGAAGCGCGCCACCTCGCCGCCGTAGACGTGGCGCGTCCGCGGGGCGTCGGGCAGCAAGAGCGGCCCGCCGTCGAGGAGGCGCCACAGGTAAGACTCGACGCGCCGGTAGTAGTCGCGCTCCCCGTTCACCATCGGGATGCGCACCCGTGTGGCGGGGAAGCGGAGCCGCTCGAACGCGTCCGCGAGGGCGTCCTCGCAGGCGCGCTTGCCGACGCCGTACTCCCATTCGCCGAGGTCGGGCTCGCCTGCCGGACGCGGCGCGAGCGGGCCGTCGTATTCCTCCTCGCGCGCCGGGCGCGGCGCACCCACCGCGCGCACCGGCGGCTCCTCCCGCACGAGGTACACCTGCCCGGTCGAGATCATGACGAAGTGCCCGACGCGGCCGGCCAGGAGCTCCGCTGCCCGCCGCCCGTCCTCGCCGGTATACGCGGCGAAGTCGACGGCCGCGTCGAAGTCGCGCCCGCCGAGGGCGCGCGCGAAGTCGGGGCCGGTCCGGTCGGCGCGCAGCCGCTCCACCCGATCGCCGAAGGGATCGGGGAGGGTCCCGCGGTGGAGGAGCGTCACGCGATGGCCGGCGGCGAGGAGCCGCCAGGCGAGGTGGTAGCCCACGAAGCGGGTGCCGCCGATGAGGAGGATGCGCATCCGAGTCCTTACCCTGCTGCGGGGGACGGGCCCCCGCTCACGACGTGTGAGAGGCGGCCGCCGCGGCGAGCGGGAGGATGGGCCGGGCGGAGAGGCGCAGGAAGCGCCAGAGCAGCGCCGCCGCCACCGCCGAGAGGCCGGCGCACAGGCCCCACCACAACCCCCCGACGCCGCGTCCGACCGCGAGCCCGAGGACCACCGCCACCGGCAGCCCCACCAGCCAGTGGCCGACCATGTTGGCGGCGAAGGTGAAGCGGGTATCGCCCGCGCCGCGCAGGACGCCCGCCCCCACCGCCTGGATGCCGTCCGAGATCTGGAAGACGGCCGCCACGGTCAGGAGCGCCGCCGCGGCCGGGCCGACCTCGGGGTCGCTCGTCATGAGCCGCGCCAGCTGTGAGGGAAAGAGGAAGAAGGCGAACGCCGCGACCGCCATCACGCCCCCGCCAGCCCCGAAGGCGACCAGGCCCGCCCGCCGCGCCGCGGGCGTGTCGCCGGCGCCGACCGCCCAGCCCACCCGGACCGCGCCGGCGTTGCCGATCCCGACCGCGAAGGTGAAGGTGGTGCTGGCGAGCGCGATGGCGATCTGGTGCGCGCCGAGCGGGACGCGACCGAGCCGGCCGGCGAGGAAGCCGACCAGCGCGAAGAGGCCGACCTCGGCCGCCATGTGGAGCGCGATGGGCGCGCCCACCTGCGCCGCGCGCGCCACCTCCCGCCTGCGCGGCCGGCGCAGCCCGCGCGCGCCGCCGGGGATCGCCACCGCACCCACCGCCACCGCGAGGACGAGCGCCTGGAGCACGGTGACGGTGGACGTCGCGAGGGCGCTCCCCGCTGCGCCGAGCGGCGGGAGGGCCCGCAGCGGCCCCGTCCAGTCGGGCAGGCCGGCGCCGCCGAAGACGAGGATCAGGTCGAGGGCGAAGTTGGCGACGTTCGCGAGCAGGGTGGACACCAGCACGGCGCGGGTGAGGCCGAGCCCCTGCAAGTAGGCGCGGGCGGCGGCGAAGAAGAGCAGGGCGGGCAGGCTGGGGAGGCGGATCCAGAGGAAGCGGCTCGCCTCGCGCGCGACGCCCTCCTCGATGCCGAGCGGCCGCAGCGCGAGCGGCACGAGCGCCCACGGCAGCGCGAGCAGGGTCCCGGCGATGAGCGCGAGCCAGGTGCCCTGCCACAGGAGCCGCCGCGCCCCGCGCTCGTCGCCGGCGCCAAACGCCTGCGCGACGAGCGGGTCGAGCCCCATCATGAGACCGGTGCCGCCGCCCACCCCGACCACCAGGAAGAGGATGTTCCCCAGCCCGGCGCCGGCCAGCACCACCGCGCCGGCCCGGCCGCAGACGGCGGCGTCGACGAGGCCCATGAAGGCCTGTCCCGAGCTGGCGAGGGCGAGCGGCAGCGCGAGGCGCAGGAGCGCGCGCAGCTCGGCGTGGAGGGAGGGGCGCGGCGTCACCGGCGCGGGAAGATAACCCACCTCGCGGCGAGCGGCGCGGGGCGCGGCGGGCTACACTCGCGCGCCGATGGCCTGGCCGCACGCGCTCCGCTCGCTCCGCCACCGGAACCTGCGGCTCTTCTTCGCCGGCCAGTGCGTGTCGCTCGTCGGCACGTGGATGCAGGCCGTGGCGCAGGGCTGGCTCATCTACCGGCTCACCCGCTCCACCGCCATGCTGGGGTTGCTCGGGTTCCTCTCCCAGCTGCCGGTCTTCCTGTTCGGGATCTTGGCCGGCTCGCTCGCCGACCGCTTCCCGCGCCGCCGCATCGTGCTCGCCACCCAGGTGAACGCGGTGGTGCAGGCGACCGTGCTCGCCATCGTGACCCTCGCCGGCGTCGTGCAGCCGTGGATGCTGCTCGTGCTCGTGACGCTGCTGGGGCTGTCGAACGCCTTCGAGATCCCGGCCCGGCAGGCGCTCCTGGGCGAGATCGCGGGCGAGGACATGCCGAACGCGCTCGCGCTCAACTCGAGCATCGTGAACGGCGCGCGGGCCATCGGTCCGGCGCTGGCCGGATGGGCGGTCGCGGCGGTGGGGGAGGGCGTCTGCTTCGCGCTGAACGCCGTCAGCTTCGGCGGCACCCTGTGGGCGCTCGCGGTGATGGACCTGCCGCCCGAGCGCTCACACCAGGGCAGCCGGCGTGGGCACCTCCTCGAGGGGCTCGCCTACGCCGGGAGGACCGAGCACGTGCGGGCGCTCCTCGCGCTGCTCGCCGTGACGAGCTTCTTCGCGCTGCCCTACGCCGCGCTCCTGCCGGCCTTCGCGAAGGAGGTCCTGCGCGGCGACGCGCGGCTCCTCGGGACCCTGCAGGCGGCGGCGGGGCTGGGGGCGCTCGGGGCCGGCGTGTCGCTCCTCCTGCGTACCGGCCTGCGCGGCCTCGGACGCCGCGTCGCATTCGGCGCATCCGCGCTCGGGCTGGGGCTCCTCGGGCTCGCGCTCTCGCGCCACCCCGTCCTGGCGTGCGCCTCGATGGTGCTGGTGGGCTTCGGCTTCCTCATCCAGGCCGCCGGCACCATGACGCTCCTGCAAGGCCTCGCGCCGGAAGCGATGAGGGGGCGGGTGATGGGCCTCTTCTCGACCCTCTTCATCGGCACGACGCCGTTCGGCTCGCTCCTCGGCGGGTTCGCGGCCGCGCGCCTCGGCCTCCCCCAGGTTTTGCTCGGCGGCGCGCTGGTGGTCCTCCTGGCGAGCGCGGTCTTTCACGCCGCACTGCCGCGCCTCCGCCGCACCGTGCTGGCGCAGCACCCGACGCTCTTCCCACCGCAGGTGCCGTGAGCGACCTCGACCCCGACCGCGACCCCGACCCCGACCCCGACCCC
>DASPZP010000199.1:0-6239 GCA_035636195.1 Anaeromyxobacteraceae bacterium | reverse complement strand
GCCTCGGCAGCGAGGACCCCCTGTGCAACGGCGACCAGGGCCGCTGCGATGAACACGTGCATGTGCTGTCACCTCGGCGCGCATCCAGCGCACGCCATGCGGTCCACGACGACGGCAGGGAACGAACGCCTCGTCAGGCTGCGGGAGGTGACTGGCCGGGGACGGCGCCGAGCGGCGCTCCCGTCACCGGCGGCTCGGGAGGCGTCTCCGCGAGCACGACCATGACCTGGGGCCGCGGAGCGACCTCGGGGGTCTCGCTGGTCGCCTCTTCCGCGCTGGCGGCGAGGCAAGCGGCGCAGGCGTGCTCGCCGAGCTGGCCGTGGTGCGCGTGCGGCGCCACCGCGGCCAGGAGCACGAGCACGGCCGTGGCGATGGCGAAGACGAGACGCACCTGCGGAGTGTGTTCGCGGGGTAGCGTCGTGTCAAGCAAGCGCACCGCTGCCTTCAAGGGGGCACGCCGGCGACGCCGCGCTCGCGCAGCGCCGCGATCTCTCCTTCCGTGAACCCCGCCTCGGTCAGCACGGCGTCGCTGTCCGCGCCCAGGGCAGGCGCGGCCCGGAACGGCGCGCGCGCGCCGTCCACCCGCACCGGCGTCGCGAGCGCGGGGAGGGTCTTCCCCTCCCAGGCATTCGCCACCTCGCCGAAGACGCCGCGCGCTCGGAGCTGAGGATCCTCGCTCGGCTCGTCCCCCTCGAGCACGGGCGTGAGGCAGACGTCGTGCTCACGCCCGAGCCGCGCCCACTCGCCACGCGTGCGGGTGACGAAGAGCGCCTCGAGCTCCTCGACGGGCCCGCGCCCGCCCTGGTCGAGCTGGCGGTCGGCCAGCTCCGGCCGGCCCACCGCCTCGCAGAAGCGCCGGAAGAAGTGCGGCTCGAGCGCGCCCAGCGCCACGTGGCGGCCGTCCTGCGTGCGGTAGGTCCGGTAGCAGGCCGCGGCGCCGGCGAGGAGCTCCTCGCCGCGGCGGAGCGGGCTGCCGCGCGCCCAGGCCCTGCCGAGCGGCATGGCCAGCATGCCGAGCACGCCTTCGGTCATCGAGACGTCGACGAAGCCGCCCTCCCCCGTCGCCGCCCGGCGGTGGAGCGCCGCCAGGATCCCGGCCACGGCCACCCAGGCGCCGCTCAGATCGGCCGGCGGCACGCCGTAGGGGAGCGGCGCCTCGGGCGGCCCATTCACGGAGAGCGCACCCGAGATGGCGCAGTAGTTGAGGTCATGGCCGGCGAGGTCGCGGTACGGGCCGGCCTGCCCGTATCCCGTGATGGCGCAGGTGACGAGGCGCGGGTTCTCCCTGCGCAGCGCCTCGTGCCCCACCCCGAGCCGCTCCAGCACCCCCGGCCGGAACGACTCGACCAGCACGTCGAAGCCGCGCGCGAGCCGGTGCAACACCGCCACGCCGCCCTCCGCCTTGAGGTCGAGCACGAGCGAGCGCTTGTTGCGATTCAGGGCGTGGAAGGCCCCCGACTGCGCGCCGGCGAGGGGCGGGATCCAGCGCAGGTAATCGCCGCCGCGCGGCTCCTCGAGCTTCACCACGTCCGCGCCCAGGTCCGCCAGGACGAGCGTCGCGTACGGTCCGGGCAGCAGGCGCGAGAGGTCGAGGACGCGCAGGCCGTCGAGGGGGAGTCGACTCACGTCAAGATCTGGGCGAGCTTCATGGCGAGGCCCATGTCGCCCTGGATCTTGAGCTTCCCCGACATGAAGGCCATCTGCGGGTTCAGCTTTCCGTTCACGATGTTGAGGAAGTCGGCGTCGGTACAGGCCACCGTGCACTTGGCGGCGGCCGAGGTGCCGCTCGCCACCGCGCCACCCGGCCGTGTGCAGTCGACCGACCACTGCCCGCCGCCCGGCCCGGAGATGTTGAACTGGTAGACGGAGTCGATCTTCGCGACCACGTCCGGCTTGTTCTTGAGCCGCTCCGGCATGTGGCGCTCGAAGACGTCCTTCACGCTCTCGGCCTGTCCTGCCATGCACGCTCCCCGTCGTTGATTGCGGAATCAATGGGAAGGTAGGAGCGGGCGCGAGGCGTGTCAACGCTGCGGCGTGCTCGCCCCCTACGGTCTCCGCCGCTTCACCAGCTGCTCGACGGCTGCGATGAGCGCGTCGGGCTCCACCGGCTTCACCAGCACCGCGTCCACCGCGCGGCCGCGGGCGTTCGAGATGTCTTCGCGCTCGGTGTAGCCCGTCACCACGACCACCGGCACCCCGGGCGCGATCTCCTTCGCGGCGCGCGCCACCTCGAGGCCACCCATGCCCGGCATCCCGACGTCGGTCACGACGACGTCGACCGAGTGCTCGGCGAGGATGCGCAGGCCGGCGGAGCCGCTCGCGGCCGTGAGCACCTGGTACCCCGCGCCCTCCAGCACCTCCGCCATCAGCTCGCGGTTGTCGTCGTCGTCCTCGACGAGGAGCACGCGCATGCCGACGTCGCCGTCCATCGCCGGGTCTCCGGTCACGCCACGTAGAACGCGTCGAGCACGTCTCGGTACTTCTGCGTGCAGTACTTCCGCTTCACCTTGAGCGTCGGCGTCAGCTCGCCCGCCTCCTGCGAGAAGTCGCGCGGCAGGATGGCGAACTTCTTGATGGTGGAGTAGCTCGCTTGCTTCGCATTGAGCGCATCGACCGCCTGCTGCACGCGCGCCCGCACCTTGGGATCCTCGTGGAGCGGTCCCGGCAGGGCGACGCCGTTCTCCTGCGCCCATTTCCGGACGCTCTCCTCGTTGAGCGTGACGAGCGCGGAGAGGAACTTGCGCTTGTCGCCGTGCACCATGACCTGCGAGATGAGCGGGTCGGTCTTGAGGTCGTTCTCGAGGTTCTGCGGCGCGACGTTCTTGCCGCCGGCCGTGACGATGATGTCCTTCTTGCGGTCGGTGATGCGCAGGTAGCCGTCGCGGTCGAGCTGGCCGATGTCGCCGGTGTAGAGCCAGCCGTCCTTCAGCACCTCGGCTGTCGCTTCCGGGTTGCGGTAGTACCCCTGCATGACGCCGCCGCCGCGGACGAGGATCTCTCCGTCCTCCGCGATGCGCACCTCGGTCCCGGGGACGGGGGGACCGACGGTGCCGATCTTCGCCTGGCCCGGGCGGTTGACGAACGTGCCCGCCGCCGACTCGGTGAGGCCGTAGCCCTCCAGGAGGTCGAAGCCGACCGTCTGGAAGAACCAGCCGATGCGCGGCGAGAGCGGCGCGCCGCCCGAGACGAAGAGCCGCATGCGGCCGCCGAACCGCTCCTTCAGGGCGGCGCCGATCTTGGGGAAGACGAGGCGCCTGCCCAGCGCGAGGCCGAGCCCGCCGGCGCCGTGCTCTCCGCGCTCGAGCCCCGCCACGTGGACGTCGAGGCTCTGCAGCGCCCAGGCGAAGAGCTTCCCCTTCAAGCCCGGCGCGGCGAGCCCCTTCGACACCACCGCGTCGTAGGCCTTCTCGAAGATGCGGGGCACCGACGGCATCACCGTCGGGCGCACCTCGGCCGCGTTGTCGACGATCTTGTCGATCGACTCGACGAAGGCGGCCGTGGCGCCGCAGCGGAACCAGACCGCCTCGATCACCTTCGCGAACGAGTGCGCCATGGGGAGGAAGCACAGGATGAGGTCGTCCTCCCGGATGATGTTGATCGACTGCACCGCCTCGGCCTCGTAGACCCAGTTGCCGTGCGTGAGGATGACGCCCTTGGGGTTCCCGGTCGTGCCGGAGGTGTAGATGAAGCAGGCCGGCTCGGAGAGGGAGAGCGACTCCAGGCGGGCGGCGTGCGCGCCCTGGTTCTGCGCCCGCCACGCGACGCCGGCCGCCTCGAGCTCACCCATCGTCCGCTCGAAGCCGTCCGCGGCGGGACCGGTGAAGCGGATGACGCCTTCCAGCTGCGGCAGCTTGGCCCGCACCTCGCGGATCTTCGCCACCTGCGCCTCGGAGTCGCAGAAGATGAAGCGCGCGCCGGCGTTCTCGATGATGTACTGGCAGTCGGCGGCCTTGTTCGATTGGTAGATCGGCACCACGATCGCCGTCGCGCCCATGGTGCCGACGTCGGCCACGATCCAGTCCGTCGTGCTCTCCCCGATGATGGCGACCCGATCGCCCTTCTGGACGCCCAGCGAGGCGAGGCCGTCCGCCACGTCGCGCGCGCGCCTCGCGAGCTCTGCCCAGCTCGTGTTGACCCAGCGTCCCTCTCGCTTCTGCCGGGTGGCCGTGCGGCTGCCCGACCGGGCGGCGGTGGCCTCGAAGAGGTCGAGCAGGCTGCGGGGACGTGACGTTCCGCGGTTCAGCTCTTCGCGCGCGATCATGACGAAAGCCTCCCGACCTCAGCGCTTCAATTGCACGAGCAGCTCACGGGCTCGCTTGAGCGACCGCCGCTCTTCCGGAGCATCGTACGAACCGGGCTCGCGGACGAGGGCCTCCTCGAGGAGCTTGCGCGCCTCCTTCGGGTGCCCTTCGTTTTGGTATAGCTCAGCCAGGTAGGTTCGGGCGCGGACATTTGCGGGGTTCAGCTGCAGCGCCTTGCGCAGGTTCTGCTCGCTCTTCTTCGGGTCGTACTTGGGCCAGGGCAGCTTCTGGTAGAAGCGGCCCCAGGCGTTGTAGATCCCACCGTCCTGGTACTTCGGGTCGAGCATCTCGGCCTTGCCGAGCCGCTCCTTGAACTTGCTCTCGACCCCCTGGCCGAGGGCCTTGAGGATACCGATCCCGAGCGAGTAGTTCCCGATCCCGAGCGCGCCGAAGTACCAACCCTCCACCCCATCAGGGTTCACCTTCGCCGCACGGTCAGCGTAGTCCCAGGCGCGCTTCCCGAGCTCACTTCGCTCCTCCTCCTTCAGCGACAGGTCGTCGGAGGTCCAGAAATCGAGGCGCGCGAGCCGCCACAGGACGCCGTAGTCGTTCGGGGCGAGCTTCTCGGCCTTCGAGAGCTCGGCCCGGATCTCGTCGAGCTTGCCGGGCTGGTCGCGCTCCTTCCAGAGCGCATCGGTCTGGGCGAGCAACGCGGTGACTTCGCCCGACGCCGCGGGCGCGGTGGGCGCCTGAGCGCGCGCGCCAGTCGCCATGGCCAGCGCCGCCGCGAGCACCGCGGTCCGGAGCGAGGAGGTCATCCATCAACCGTATGTGAACGGTAGGCGGGGCGCTACCTCAACCGGCGCACAGCACCTGCACGTGAATGTCGTCCCCCTGCGCCAGCTGACAGCCGCGCTGGAACGTGAGCGAGGCAGGCCTCCCCGGCTGGGGCGGCGCGTAGACGGCGTCGGCGTTCGCCGCGCTAGCATCGCCCTCGAGCCCCACCTTGCATGCTGCGGTGCTGCCGGCGGCCCGCGCCACGCTCACCGCCAGGAGTCGCCAGTCGGCGGGCTCCTCGGAGAGCGGGACCGTCTGCGAGGCGATGAGGCCGGCGATGGTCTGGAGGGTGGAGGCAAAGCTCGCGTCGCAGATGGAGGCGACGGCGCTCTTGAAGCCGAAGGCGCTGGCGAACTCGACGTAGCGGGGCGCGGCGTTCTCGGCCGTATTGGTGCTGTTCGCGATGGTGCACTTCGCGGGTGCCTTGGTGACGGGGTCCACGGCGGCGATGGTCGCGACCACGAGATCGCGCGTCTCGCCGCCCAGCGGCCCATTCAGGAACTGAACGAAGTCGGCCACGCGCTGCGCCTTCAGCTCGCACTCCGGCGGCTCACCCGTGGTGACGAGCGGGTGGCCCTGGCCGTCGCCGGGGTCGGAGCAGTCGTCATCGTCCGAGATGATGACCACCGCGAGGCGGCTCCCCGGGCGCAGGAAGCCGGCATTGGAGCCGGAGAGCAGCGGCTCGGAGAGCGCCAGCTGCGCAGCGCGGAGCCCTTGCTCCTTGCCGCTGCCGCACGTCCCGACGTTCACGTTTCTCTGGAAGTCTTGCGTCAGCGTCGAGGAGGAGGCCGACAGGATGCGACCGCCGCCGATCGTGAGCTGGTGTCCGGCCGCGTCGACGGCCACGAGCGCGCCGGCGGGATAGCGCTGCCCGCCGTTCACGGGGGTCGGGCAGGAGACGGTCGCGCTGCTCGAGAACGTCGGGTCGACGGCCAGCGTCGCGCCGCTCCCGACGTTCCGGTCCACCGAGGTGGTGGTGATCCCGATCTGGAAGTCGTTCTTCACCGGCGAGGCGGCCAGCGCGTCGATGAAGGCCTTGAAATTCGCCGCCAGGTTCGCCTGCTCGACCGCCATCGAGCCGGAGTCGTCCACCACGAACAGGATGTCCGTCTTCACCGCTCCGGGGACGACCGCCGTGGTCGCGCACTTCGTCACCGCGCC
>DASPZP010000198.1:0-14119 GCA_035636195.1 Anaeromyxobacteraceae bacterium | reverse complement strand
GTGGCAGGTGCGGCAGGCCTGCGGCGAGCGCGCCTCCTCGACGCGGAAGGAGTGGCGGGTGTGGCAAGCGTCGCAGGAGGCGTTGCCGAAGCCGTCGCGCGCCTTCTTGAGGTCGCGCAGGTCGGCCTCGCTCTTCAGGCCGAGAGCATGGCAGGCGCCGCAGCCCTTCTGGCCCTCCATGAGCGCCATGGGCTGGTAGTGGAAGGTCGGCATGGCCTTCATGGCGGCCCAGGCGAAGGCGTGCTTCGACTTCTTGAACTGGTCCACCTGCTCGGCGTGGCACTGGGCGCAGGTGTCGGGCGTCGGCAGCTTCACCTTGGCCACGTCTTCCTTCGAGGTGTGCTCGGCGCCGTGGCAGGTGTCGCAGGCGATGCCGTTCTTGCTGTGCTTGGAGAGCTTCCAGTCCGAGACGATGGTGGGGGTGAGCTTCTGGTGGCAGGTGACGCACTTGTCGCCCGAGCCCTTCGACGCCTTGGCCGGCCGGGAGGCCGCCTTGGCGGAGGGTTTCGCCTGCGCCAGCGCGGGGCCGGCGAGGGCGAGGGCGACCACGGCGACGAGACTCCGGCAGCTCGACATGAGACCTCCGATGATGTGGGTGGCTGTGCTACGGGCTGCCGACGAAGGTGGGGAAGATCCCCAGGATCTCCTCGTCCGCGGCGAGGAGCCGCTCCGAGAGCTGCTCCAGGGTCTCGCCGCTCGGCGCGTCGAGCACGGCGGCGATGCGGCGATGGCCGTCTCCGCCGTGCAGGGTGATTCCCGGCACCGAGAGCAGGCGCGCGGCGACCCGGGGCTCGGCTCCGGGCAAGGTCTCGATGAGGACGCCGGCGATCACCACGGCCCTTCGACTCCGCCGCGTGAAGCGCGGCTACGCTCAGGGCGAACGGGGAGGAGGCCGAGGCTCACGCCTTCTCCAGCTTCACCGCGCAGATCTTGTACTCGGGCTGGCGCGAGATCGGGTCGACCGCGTCGATCGTGATCTTGTTGCACATCCGCTGATCGTCGTGCATCTGCACGAAGACGAGCCCGACGCGCGCGCCCTCCGTCACCTTGGCGCGGAAGGTCTCGGCGCCGCGGCGGGAGGTGACGCGCACCGCGTCGCCCGTCGCGAGACCGAGCCGCGCCGCGTCCTGCGGGTGCAGCTCGGCGAGCGCCTCGCTGTTGGCGTGCTCGAGCTCCTTGCACCTCCGGGTCATGGTGCCGGTGTGCCAGTGCTCGAGGACCCGGCCGGTCGTGAAGTACATGGGGTAGGCCGCGTCGACGACCTCCTCCGGCGGCTTCTGCGGCCGGAGCCAGACCACCGCCCTCGCATCCGGGCGCCCGTAGAACTTCACCCGCTGCGGGTGGTCGGCCGGGACGAGCGGATCCTCGCCGCGGACGTAGCGGCGCTTCGTGCCCGGGTGCTCGGTGCCGGGCATGGGCCAGAGCAGGCCATGCGCCTGGCGCAGCCGCTCGCGGGTCATGCCGGTGAAGTCGTAGGCGGTGCCCTTGGTGAGCGTCAGGATCTCGGTCCAGGCCTCCGCCGGCGACCGGAACGGCACGAGCTTCTCGTGCCCGAGCCGGCGCGCCAGGTCGCACAGGATCTGGAAGTCCGGCCGTGCCTCGCCCTGCGGCTCCACCGCCTGCTCGAGGAGCTGGTAGCGCCGCTCGGTGCAGCCGTAGACGCCCTCCTTCTCGGCCCACAGCGCCGCCGGCAGGACCACGTCGGCGAGCTCGCTCGTGCGGGTGGGGTGGAACGCCTCCGAGACCACCAGGAACGCGCCCTCCCTCCGCATCGCCTTGCGGTAGCGATCGACGTTGGGGAGCGACTGGCCCGGGTTCGTACACATCACGTACAGGCACTTGAGCTTGCCCTCCTCCATGGCGCGGAAGAGGTCGACGGTGGCGAAGCCGGGCTTGGGGGACAGCGTGCCGGGCGCGATGCCCCACAGCTTCTCCATCTCGGTCCGGTGCTTCTCGTTCGCCACCAGGCGACCGTAGGGGAGGAGGTGCGAGAGCGCGCCGCCGTCGCGGACGCCGCCGCAGGCGTTGGGCTGCCCGGTGAGCGAGAGCGGGGTCGAGCCGGGCAGCCCGATCTTGCCCGTGACGAGGTGCAGGTTGTGGAGGAGGTTGTTGGCCCAGACGCCCTTCGAACGCTGGTTCACCCCCATGCACCACAGCGAGATGGCCCTCTTGCCCGGCGCGCCGAACCAGCGGGCGGCCTTGACGATGTCCTCGGCGCTGCAGCCGGACGCCGCGGACGCCTTCTGCGGCGTGTAGTCGCCGAGGAACCGCTCGTAGTCGGCGCGGGTCCGGTTCGGCTCCTGCCCCTCGCCGAAGGCGAGGTGGTCCTGGATGAAGCGGTCGTCGGCGAGGCCCTCGGCGAGGAGCACGTTCGCCATCGCGTTCAGGATGGCGAGATCGGTGCCGGGCGTGAAGGAGAGGTGCAGGTCGGCGATGCGGGAGGTGGGCGTGCGCCGCGGATCGAGCACGATCACCTTGACGTCGGGGTTCCGCTCCTTCCGCTGCACGATGCGGCGGAAGAGGACGGGGTGCGCCTCGGCCGTGTTCGAGCCCACGATGAGGAAGACCTCGGCGTGGTCGAGGTCCTCGTAGCACCCCATCGGCTCGTCCTTGCCGTAGGTGGTGATGTAGCCGGCGGTGGCGCTCGCCATGCAGAGGCGCGGGTTCCCGTCGACGTTGTTGGTGCGGAGTCCTGCCTTGAACAGCTTGTTCGCGACGTAGGTCTCCTCGGTCAGGCCCTGCCCCGAGCCGTAGAAGCCGACCGCGTCGGGCCCGAAACTCTGCACCGCCTCCTGGAACTTCGCGGCGACGAGGCCCATCGCCTCGTCCCAGCTCGCCTGCTGGAAGCCATCGCCCTTGCGGATCATGGGATGGAGGAGCCGGCCGGGCGCATTCATGATCTGCGGCAGCAGGTAGCCCTTCACGCACAGGAAGCCGGCGTTGTGGTTGTCGGCGTCACCCCGGACGGCCACCACCTTCCCGCCCTGCACTCCGACGAAGAGGCCACAGCCGGTGCCACAGTACCGGCAGACGCTCTTCACCCACTTCGCCTCTCCGCCGTCGGCCCGGGCCTGGCCGGGGACGCCGAGCGCGGCGAGGGCGGAGGTGGCGGCGGCGGTCTTGAGGAAGTCGCGGCGCGAGACGCTCATGGTCTAGGTTCCTCGAGGCGGGTGCGGCGACGTCTTCCCCTGCGCGCGGAGCGCGTGAGGCGGATGGCACTGGAAGCAGCCCTGGGTGCGCCCATCGCGCGTGACCGAGCTCACCTGCAGCGGATGGCAGCCCCGACAGCCGACCGACTCGGGGCGGGCGCGGAAGTCCTGGCCGGTCGAGCCGTGGCACACGAAGCACGCGACGAGCGCCATCCCGTGGCGGCCCTCCCTCCACTGGGCCGCCACCGCGGGCGTCGCCTGCGCGTGGCAGCCCGCGCAGGTCTCGAGGCCGGTGTCGACCTCGGGGTGCGAGGCCTGCGAGGGCGCCGCGCCGCGCTGGGCGGGCTTGGCGCCAGCACATGCGCTGAGCGCCGCCGCCGCCCAGAGCGCCGCCACCCACACCATCTCGCGTCGCCTCATGGCTCCCTCCCTACTTCCTCAGGCTCGCCGGGACGACGGCTGGCGCCGAGGACGCGGTGACGCCCGTGGTCGTGCCGAGGAGCGCGGCCTTCACCTGCGCCTGGCGCGCGAGGTCGATCGACTCGCCGAGGATCCGGCCGAGCTCCTGCGGCGCATGGAAGCCCATCGAGTTCTCCGCCGCGACGAAGTCGAGCCGCCACTGGGCGGCGCGCTGCAGGCCCTCGAGCTCCTTGAGCACCGGGGTCTTCTCGACGTTCGCGCGCCAGGCGGCGAGGAGGTTCGCCTTCACCTCGGCGCCCATCTTCTTCTCCTGCTCCTCCTTCGGCGCCTTCTGGAAGGCCTCCTGCTTCTCCAGCGTCTCCTTCGCCTTCGCGGCGGCAGTCTCGCGGGCACGGTCGTCATACGGCTTGCGGACGGCGACGATGGCGTCGATCATCGCGACGCTCGCCTGGCCCGCGCGCGTCAGGAGCGCGAAGTGGCGGTCCTGGATCGCGTGCACGCGCGCCTTCAGCTCGTCGTCGTTGTACGGGTGGCAGCTGGCGCAGGCGCGGTTCGGCTGGAGCAGCGGGCTCCGCACCCAGTGATCCGAGAACTTCTGCGCGCCCTCGCGCTTGTACGGCATGTGGCAGTCGGCGCACGTGACGCCGCTCCGCGCGTGGATGCCCTGGCTCCACACCTCGAACTCCGGGTGCTGCGCCTTCAGGACCTCGAAGCCGGTCTCGGCGTGGGTCCAGTCCTTGAACCGCTGCCCCTTCACCATCGTGTTGTCGTAGAGGTGCTCCATCTGCTCCACCTTGAGCCCCTCGGCCCACGGGAAGAAGATGGTCTGCCCCTTGCCGCAGAAGTACTCGACGTGGCACTGGCCGCAGACGTAGGCGCGCTTCTCCTGGCGCGTCGAGTCGAGGTTCGGGTCGTACGGCTTCTTGCGGTCGGTCTTCCGCCACCGATCGATCGACGGGAGGTGCGGGACGTCGGCCTGCGACGCGGCGAGCTTCTGGATGCCGGCGATGAAGCCCGGGCGCGTCACGCGGAGCTCCATCGACTGCGGGTCGTGGCAGTCGACGCAGGAGACCGGGTGCGGCTTGCCGCCCTGGCCCGCGAGCTCGCCGAGCTGCTTGTAGGCGTCCCAGTAGTCGAGCTCGCCCACCTTCACGAGCCCGGCCTGCACCTGCTCGGCCTCGCTCGCCTGCGGCGCGGCCTCCTTCCCGAGCTTCTTGTAGAGCGGGATGATCGAGGCGTGGCAGTGGAGGCAGTTGCCGGACTGCTTCCCCTGGCCCGGCACGTTGCGCTTCGTGACCTCCTGGTCGTTGAGCATGTACGCGTGGCCGCGGCGGTCGCGGTAGTCGACGGCGAACAGGTAACCGGCGAACACGCGCTTCAACCACGGGTCGCGGTCCGCCTTCTCCGGCGGCATCTCGCCCTCGGCGGTGCCCGCGCCGCCGCCGTACTTGGTCGCGGTGCGCTGGGCCGTGGCCTTGTAGTCGTCGTACTCGCGGGGCCAGTTCTTGCCCCACTTCCCCGGGTCGGTGTCGTTCTCGGTGACGTCGACGACCTTCACGAAGGCGTGCCGCGCCTCCGACTTACGCTCGCTGATGTTGACGAGCAGCGCCGCGGCGCCGACGGCCACGAGGGCGAAGACGCCGGCGACGAGGGCGATGAGGAGCCCGTTCTTGCGGGGCTGGGGGTCGGGGGACATGAGGTGCTCCTTCCGTGCGATGCAGCGTGACAGGTAGGTCAGCGGAGGTGGCCGACGGAGGCGTGGCAGCGGACGCAGGACATGTCGCGGCCGTGCGCGATGTCCTCCACGAGGTCGCGGTGGCACCGGCGGCAGTTGTCCTCGACCACGCGCTTGCTCTCGGGCCGCGCCTGGATGACCTCCGGGTAGCCGCCGAGCGTGAACGCCATCGAGTGGTGGTAGCCGTTCAGGGCCTTCACGACGTACTTCGAGATCAGTCCGGCCGGAGTGTGGCAGTCGTTGCACGTCGCGACGAGGTGGTGCGGTGCCGCCTGCCACCCCGAGTAATGGCCGGCCATGACGTGGCAGTTCGCGCAGGTCGCCGGGTCGTTCCCGAGGTACGACGACCCCTTCGCGTACTGGAACGCATAGCCGGCGACGCCCGCCGACAAGCCGAGGGTCGCGGCGAGGGCGAGGAGCGGCGTGGTTGCGATACCGCGCGGTGTGCGCATGGTGTCTCCCGCAGGCGGCGCTCCGCCGCCGGCGAGCGCGACCGTAGCAAGGCCGAGGCCATGCTACGACAAGCAGGCGAGCGTGGCATTCCAAGCTTCGCGTGCGCGCGGCGACGCCGTTTCGGATGCGGGCGTCCGCCCCCTTCGGACCCGCGGATCCGAAGCTGCGATACCCGTGCGCGCAGCCGCGCAGGCTCTCAGCGGTAGTCGTCGCGCGAGAGGCCGAGCGCCTTCAGCTTCTCGTAGAGGTTCCGCTCGGCGATGCCAGCCGCGCGCGCCACCTCGCCGACCTTTCCGCGGTGCTGCTGGAGGAGCCGGACCAGGTACTCGCGCTCGAAGCGCTCCACCAGGGCGGCGCGGGCGTCGAGGAGGGGGGCGTCCATGTCGGCGAAGGCGGCCAGCGAGGCAGGGGCGCGCGCCTCGCCGGTGAGGATGGGCGCCACCGCGGCCCACCCCATCAGGACCGCCCGCTCGCAGAGGTTCCTGAGCTCGCGCACGTTCCCGGGCCAGGGGTAGTCACGAGCGGCGGCGAGCAGGTCGGGCGGCGCCGCCGGCGGGGACCGGCCGTAGCGACCGGCGAACTCCCGCAGGAAGTGCTCCATGAGGAGCGGCAGATCGCCGGGGCGCTCGCGCAGCGCCGGCAGCCGGATCGGGATGACGTTCAGCCGGTAGTAGAGGTCCTCGCGGAAGCGCCCCTCCCTCACCAGCCCCTCCAGATCCTGGTGGGTGGCGGTCACGATCCGCACGTCCACCCGCAGCGGGCGCTCGCCGCCGACGCGGGTGATCTCCTGGTCCTGCAGGACGCGGAGGAGCCGCGCCTGCACGGAGAGGTCGAGCTCCCCGACCTCGTCGAGGAAGAGCGTCGAGTGGTCGGCCTGCTCGAAGCGGCCCGACCGCCGCGCCACCGCGCCGGTGAAGGCGCCGCGCTCGTGGCCGAAGAGCTCGCTCTCGACGAGGCCGTGCGGGATGGCCGAGCAGTTCACAGCCACGAAGGTCCGCTCGCCGCGGGACGAGCGCCGGTGCAACGAGCGGGCGACGAGCTCCTTGCCGGTGCCGGTCTCGCCGCGCAGGAGCACGGTGGCGTCGGTGCCCGCCACCTGCTCGACCAGCGCGAACACCTGGCGCATCTCGGGCGACGCGCCGACGAGCTCGTCGAAGCCGGCCACCCGGTCCAGCTCGCCGCGCAGCCGGTCGAGCTCGCGCCGGCCGCGCTCCCCCGCCACCGCGTGGTGCAGGACGAGGGCGAGCTCGTCGTACCGGATGGGCTTCGTCAGGTAGTGGAGCGCGCCGCGCTTCATGGCGGCGACGGCGTTCTCCACCGTGGCGTGGCCCGTGACGAGCACGACGGGCAAGGCCGGGCGGAGCGCGTGGACCTCCTCCATGAGGGTGAGGCCGTCCCGGTCCGGCATCTTGAGATCGGTGACGAGCGCCAGGGGATCGCACTCGGACAGCCGTTGCAGCGCCTCGCCGCCCGAGGCGGCGGTGACGACCTCGAACCCCTCCAGCGAGAGGTTGGCGCGCGCCACCTTGCGGGTGGCGGGGTCGTCGTCGACGAGCAGCACGAGCTCGGCGCTCATCGTGAGCTCGCGCGCGCCACTACGCCTCGACCTCGGCGGGCGGCGCGGGAGCCCGCACCGTGCGCACCGGGAAGCGGAGCGTGGCCACCGTCCCGCCGCCTGGCCGATCCGCCAGGGCGAAGCCGGCGCGGTGCTGATCGGCCGCGCGGCACACGATGACGAGGCCGAGGCCGGTGCCGCGCGCCTTGGTGGTGACGAAGGGGCGCGTCACCTCCTCCAGCTGGTCGGGCGGGATGCCGGCGCCGCGGTCCTTCACCTCCACCACCACCGTCCCCTCGCCGCCAGCCGCGACGTAGCGGCTCGCCAGCTCGGGGGCCTCGGTCCCGCCCGCGTCGAGCGCGTTGTCGAGGAGGTTCACGATCGCCTCCAGGATCATGGCGCGGTCGAGGTCGAGCACCGGGAGCCCCCGGGCGAGCTCGAGCCGCAACGCCGAGGTGGGCAGCCCCCGCGCCAGCGCCGTCCGCTGCGCCGCCTCGGAGAGCACCTTGTTCACCGACGACGGGGTGAAGACCGGGTTGGCCGGGCTTGCCACCTTGAGCAGCTCCTCGATGAAGCGGTTCACCCGCCGCACCTCGTCGTCGATGAGCTCGGCGTACTCCTTCACCTCGCCGTGGCCGGGCAGGATGCGGCGCAGGTACTGGGCCGCGCCGGTGATCGCGTTGAGCGGGTTCCGCAGCTCGTGCGCCACCTGGGCGGACATCTGTCCCACCGCCGCCAGACGCTCCGCATCGAGCAGGCGCCGCTCCAGGCCGCGCCGATCGGCGATGTCGCGGATCACCATCACCACCCCGAGATAGGACCCGTCTCGGTCCCGCACCGGCGCGTAGGTGGTCTCGAAGCGGCCCTCCTTCTCCTTGATGATGGAGTGGGTGGGCCCCGGGTCGCTCCCCTCACGCAGCCAGTGCATCACCCGTCCCAGCATCTCGTGGGTGGCCTGCGGATGGCAGTCCTTCACGTCGCGGCCGGGAGGGCCGACCAGGTTCTTGAGCGCCTTGCCTGCCTCGTTGACGAGGGCCACCCGCTCGTCTGCGTCGACGAAGATGACTCCGTCCGGCATGGAGTCGATAATGGCCTGCAGCCTTATCAGGGCGTTCGCCGTCTCGTGCCGGGCCGCCGTGGCCTGGCGGCGCGCGACGAGGAGGAAGAGCCCGGAGGTCGAGGCCACCAGCACCGCCACCCCGGCCACCATGCCCTCCACCAGGGAGGCGGCGAAGGCGGCGATCACCGCCAGCACGACGGCGAGCGTGAGCGAGCGCGGGGAGAGGGCGATGGGCGCGGCCATGAGCGCGCCGAGCTTACCCCGAAGAACACCCCACCCGAAGGGAGCCCGATAGAGCGGGCGGCTACGCCCGAGCGAACGCGTGCACGGCGGCCGAGATGCCGCTATAACGGACGCCCCCCCACCACCCCAGAGGCCCGCCGGCGCCGCCGGAGCGTGCCGAGGACAGGACATGCGCATCTACCAGGACATCACGAAGACGATCGGGAACACGCCGCTCGTGCGCCTGAACCGCATCACCGCCGGCCTGAAGGCGCAAGTGGTGGCGAAGCTGGAGAGCTTCAACCCGGCCAGCTCGGTGAAGGACCGCATCGGCGTGTCCATGATCGAGGCCGCCGAGCGAGACGGCAAGATCAAGCAGGACACGATCCTGCTCGAGCCCACGAGCGGCAACACCGGCATCGGCCTCGCCTTCGCCGCCGCCGCCAAGGGCTACAAGATCACGCTCACGATGCCCGAGACGATGAGCATGGAGCGGCGCAAGCTCCTCAAGGCGTTCGGCGCCGAGCTCGTCCTGACGCCCGGCGCGGAGGGCATGAAGGGCGCCATCGCCCGCGCCAACTCCATGGCGGCCGAGGACCCGCGCTATCTCGTCCTCCAGCAGTTCGAGAACCCCGCCAACCCGGAGATCCACCGCCGCACCACCGCCGAGGAGATCTGGCGCGACACGGACGGGAAGATCGACGTGTTCGTGGGCGGGACCGGCACCGGCGGGACGATCACCGGCGTGGGCGAGGTGCTGAAGCCGCGCAAGCCCTCGCTCCGCATCGTGGCCGCCGAGCCCAAGGACTCGCCCGCCATCTCGCAGGGCCGCGGCGGCCCGCACAAGATCCAGGGCTGGGGCCCGGGCTTCGTCCCCAAGGTGCTCAACACCAAGGTGATCGACGAGGTGATCACGGTCTCGAACGAGGACGCGGGCGATCTGGCGCGGCGCCTGTGCAAGGAGGAGGGCATCCTCTCCGGCATCTCCTGCGGCGGCGCGCTGTGGGCCGCGCTCGAGGTGGCGAAGCGCCCCGAGAGCGAGGGAAAGCTCATCGTGGTGGTGTTGCCCGACACCGGCGAGCGCTACCTGTCGACCTGGCTGTTCGAGTCGTAGGGCCGGACCCACGGCGACCCGCGGCGGGGGATGAACCCCCGCCCTACGACCGGGTAGGGCGGGGGCTTGTCCCCCGCCGACGATCACCTCGCCGCCGCGAACGCCTCCTCGAAGTCCTCCTGGATGTCGTCGAGGTGCTCGATGCCCACCGAGACGCGGACCTGGTCGGGCGACACGCCGGCGTCCTTCTGCTCCGACTCGCTGAGCTGCTGATGCGTCGTCGAGGACGGGTGGATGACGAGCGTCTTCGCGTCGCCCACGTTGGCGAGGTTCGAGGCGAGCTTCACGCTGTCGATGAACTTCTTGCCCGCCGCGAAGCCGCCCTGGATGCCGAAGGTGAGCACGCCGCCGAAGCCGTTCCGGAGGTACTTCCGGGCGCGCTGGTGGTACGGGTGCTCCTCCAGGCCGGTGTAGTTCACCCACTTCACCGAGCGGTGGCCCTTCAGCCACCGCGCCAGCGCGAGCGCATTGTCGACATGGCGCTGCCCGCGCAGCGAGAGCGTCTCGAGCCCCTGCAGGAGCTGGAAGGAGTTGAAGGGAGAGAGGGCGGGGCCGATGTCGCGCAGCCCCTCCACCCGCGCGCGGATGATGAACTGGATGTTGCCGAAGGGCCCCTTCGGCCCGAACACGTCGTTGAAGACGAGGCCGTGGTAGCCGGGCGAAGGCTCGGTGAAGAAGGGGAACTTGCCCGAGGCCGCCCAGTCGAACTTGCCCGAGTCGACGATGACGCCGCCGATCGACGTGCCGTGCCCGCCGATCCACTTGGTGGCCGACTCGACCACCACGTCCGCGCCGTGCTCGATGGGGGCGACCAGGAATCCGGCCATACCGAAGGTGTTGTCGACGATGAGCGGGATGCCGTGCTCGTGCGCCAGCGCCGAGAGCCCGGCCAGGTCGGCCACATTGCCGCCCGGGTTGCCGATCGACTCGGTGTAGATGGCCTTGGTGCGCGCGTCGATCGCCTTGCGGTAGTCGGCGAGGTCGTCCGTGGCGACGAACTTCACTCCGATGCCGAGCCGCGGCAGGGTCACCTTGAACTGGTTGTACGTACCGCCGTAGAGCAAGCTCGTCGAGACGAGGTTGTCGCCCGTCTGCGCGAGGTTGGTGATGGCGAGGAACTGCGCCGCCTGGCCGGAGGCGGTGGCGAGGCCGGCCACCCCGCGCTCCAGCGCCGCCACCCGCTTCTCGAAGACATCGGTGGTCGGGTTCATGATCCGTGTGTAGATGTTCCCGAACTCCTGCAGCGCGAAGAGCCGCGCCCCATGGTCGGCGGACTCGAAGGTGTAGGACGTGGTCTGGTAGATGGGCACGGCGCGGGCATGCGTGCCCGGGGCAGGCTCCTGTCCGGCATGGACTTGCAGGGTCTCGAAGCGCGGCTTGCGGGAAGGGGGGAGGGCCATTGGTCTTTCGTCCTTGCGCGAGGGAGGGGCTATCTTTTATGACGGACAATATTCCTGTCAAGCGGACGCAGTCCGCGAGCCCGAGCGGGCCGCTCACCGTAGCGGCGCTGTTCCTGGACCGCGTCGGGCGGACGCCGGAGGCCGAGGCGTTCCGGCACCCGGCGGCGGGGGGCTGGCAGAGCCTCACCTGGCGCGACAGCGAGCGCCGGGTGCGCGCCCTCGCGTGCGGGCTGCGCGCGCTCGGCCTCGCCTCCGAGGAGCGCTGCGCCATCCTCTCCTCCACCCGCCTGGAGTGGCTCCTCTGCGATCTCGCCATCCTCTGCGCGGGCGGCGCCACCACCGCGCTCTATCCCTCCAGCACCGCCGAGGAGTGCGCCTTCATCCTCTCCGACTCCGGGAGTGTCTTCGCCTTCGTCGAGGATCGGGGCCAGCTCGCGAAGCTCACGAGCCGTCGCGCCGAGCTCCCGGCGCTCCGTCGCGCGATCGTCTTGGACGGCGCGGTGGAGGACGACGGGTTCGCCCTCTCGCTCCCGGCGCTGGAGGCGCTCGGGCGCGCCCACGAGGCGGCGAGGCCGGGCTGCTTCGAGGAGACCGCCGAGGCGGTGGCCCCCGAGGCGCTCGCCACGCTCGTCTACACCTCCGGCACCACCGGCCCGCCGAAGGGCGTCGAGCTGACCCACGCCGGCTGGGTGGCGCAGGCGGAGGCGGTCGACGCGTCCCGCATCCTCGATCACCCGGAGCCGCTGCAGCTCTTCTGGCTGCCGCTGGCGCACGTCTTCGGGAAGATGATCGGGACGGCGCAGCTCCGCATCGGCTTCCCCACCGCCGTCGATGGTCGGCTGGAGAAGCTGGTCGAGAACTTCGCCGCCATCCGCCCCACCTTCGTCTGCGCCGTCCCGCGCATCTTCGAGAAGGTGCATCAGCGCATCGTCCTGCAGGGGCAGGGCCGCGGCGCGGTGAAGCGCGCCGTGTTCGCATGGGCGGTGGGCGTCGGCCGGCAGCGGGCGCGGGTGCTGCGCGAGGGCGGCAGCCCGTCCCCGCTCCTCGCCGCGAGCTGGGCCGTGGCGGACGGCCTCGTCCTCCGCAAGGTGCGCGCGCTGTTCGGCGGGCGCCTGCGCTTCTTCGTCTCCGGCTCGGCGCCGCTCTCGCGCGAGGTGGCGGAGCTCTTCGAGGCGGCCGGCGTGATGATCCTGGAGGGCTACGGGCTGACCGAGTCCGCCGCGGCCACGCACGTGGATCTGCCCCACCGCCACCGACCCGGCACCGTCGGCCCGCCGCTCCCCGGCGTGGAGCTGAAGCTGGCGGAGGACGGCGAGGTGCTCATGCGCTGCCCATGGATCATGCGCGGCTACCACCGGCAGCCCGAGCTGAGCGCCGAGGCGCTCGAGGACGGGTGGCTCCACACCGGCGACGTCGGCACCGTCGACGCCGACGGATATCTCACCCTCACCGATCGCAAGAAGGACCTCATCAAGACCTCCGGGGGCAAGTACGTGGCCCCGCAGGAGCTCGAGGGGCGGCTGAAGGCGCTCTCGCCGCTGGTGTCGCAGGCGCTCGTGCACGGCGACCGCCGTACCTACGTGACGGCGCTCGTCACCCTCGATCCCGCCGCGCTCGCGGGCTGGGCCGCGCGGGAAGGCCTGGGCGGACGCGCGGCCGCCGCGCTCATCGGGCACCCTACGCTGCGGGCCGAGCTGCAGCGCGCCTTCGACCTCCTCAACGCCGGGCTGCCGCGCTTCGCGACGGTGAAGAAGTTCACCATCCTGCCGGCGGAGTTCAGCGAGGCGGCGGGCGAGCTGACCCCCAGCCAGAAGCTGAAGCGGAAGCTCGTCGAGCAACGCTATCGCCGCGCGCTCGACGCGCTCTACGGCGAGCCCGCCCGGCTGCTCTGACGGAGCCGGGCCAGCGCCTCCTCGGCCCGCTCGACGAAGTCGTTGTCGACCCCCGCCCGGCGGGCGGCCGAGAGCGTCTCCTCGTACGCGACGACCGCCTTGTCCGAGAGCACGCCCACCTCCCGGGCGAGCTCGCTCCGGTAGGTCGCTGCCTGGGTGGCGTCGAGGCCGGGGGGCAGCGGCGCGCCGGTGAGCTGCTGGTGAAGCTCGCCGTACAGGTCACCCACGCGCGTCCCGGCCGCGACGCCGTAGGCGGGATCGCCGGTGCGCATCGCGGCGAGGTACTGCTCCTGCGCGGCGAGGAGCAGATTCGACTTCTCCTCCAGCTCCCGCTCGAGCAGCGCCGCGTCGCCGCGCGCCGGATCGAGCGGGGCGGAGAGGAAGCGAGCCCGGAGCGCCTCGCCCAGGTAGAAGCGCGCCATCGCGCTCTCTCGCGGGTCGAGCCGCGCGTGCTCGCCAGCGGCGCCCCAGGCGGCGAGTCCGGCCTCGAGGCCGCGCCGGGCACCCTCGGCGTCGCCGTCCTCCAGGTCGAGGACGGCCCGCTCGGCGGAGGCGCGCAGCCGCTGCCCGGGCGCGAGGTCCGATCGCGCCGCCAGGCCATCGAGCAGCGCGCGCGCCTCGCCGCGCTCGCCGAGGCGCCAGCGGCACTCGGCGGCGAGGAAGCGGGCCTCGTCGGCTGCGGCGTCCGACCCGCGGGCGACGAGCTCATCGAAGCGCAGGAGGGCCGGGCGCCAGTGGGCGAGCCGCCGCTCGGCGAGGCCGGCGCCGCGCAGCGCGGCCGGGGCGCGCGGCGACGAGGGGAACGCGTCCGCCAGCCGGCCGAAGCTGGCCGCCGCGCGCGCGTCGTCGCCCGCCTGGGCAGCGGCCGAGCCGATGGCGAAGAGCTCCTCGTCATTCTTCAGGAGGAGCTCGGCGTCGGCTGGAGCGGCAGAGTCTGCGGATGGGGCCGCCGGGCGATGGGCGCAGGCGAGGGTGAGCGTCAGGGCGAGGGCGAGCGACCTCGACCTCGACCGCGACCGCGACCCCGACCGCGACCCCGACCGCGACCTCGACCGCGACCTCGACCGCGACCTGCGACCGAACCCGACCTCGATTACACTGCCTCATTCCATGCCCGAT
>DASPZP010000197.1:0-3054 GCA_035636195.1 Anaeromyxobacteraceae bacterium | reverse complement strand
GCGGGCGCGGGCGGCCGCGGAGACGACCGAGGCGGAGGCGGCGAGCCTGGAGGCGGAGCTGCAGGCCGTGCGCTGGGAGAAGGAGGAGATCGAGGCTCGCCTCCAGGCGGCGCAGGCGAATGGCGCCGCCCCCTCGGCGGGCGAGGTGGCCCGGCTGCGGGAGGAGCTGGCGGCCCGGGCCGAGGAGGCCTCCGAGCTCCGGAAGGATTGCGAGCGTCGGGGGACGGAGCTCACCGCGGCGCAGGGGGAGCTCGCCACCCTGCGGGAGGCAGCGCCGGGCACCGCGGAGGCGCGCGCCCGGGAGGCGGAGGCGCGCCTCGCCGAGGCGGAGCGCCGGCGCTTCGACGCGGAGGCGCTGGCCGCGGCCCGGAGCGCACCCGACGCGCCGACCGGCGGGGTGGCGGAACGGCTGCAGCGGCTCGCGCAGGAGCGCGACCTCCTGCAGGCGCAGGTGGGTGAGCGCGACACGCGCATCTCCCGCCTCCAGCGCGAGATCGCGGACAAGACGGACCGGCTGGGACGCCTGGCCAAGGAGATGGGCGACATGAAGTCGAAGGGCGGGCTCGGCAAGCTCTGGCGGTAGTGCGTTCTCCGCAGGACGCGCTTGCTGCGCCGGGCCACCTCTCGTGTTAGAGGCGCTCCTCGATGTCGACCGTCCGCCTCGCCTTCCTCTGGCACATGCACCAGCCCCTCTACCGGGCGCCGGACACGGGTGAGTTCCTCCTGCCGTGGGTGCGGCTGCACGCGACCCGCGCGTACTACGACATGGCGTGGATGCTGGAGCGGCACCCGGCGATCCGCTGCACGGTCAACTTCACGCCGGTGCTGATGGAGCAGCTCGAGGCGTATGCTCGCGGCGAGGCGCGCGATCGCTTCCTCGATCTGTCCACCAAGCGTGCGCAGGACCTCCTGCCCGAGGAGCGCCAGGCGGTGCTCAGGTCCTTCTTCATGGTGGACTGGGAGACGGTGGTGAAGCCCATCCCGCGCTACTGGGAGCTGCTCCAGAAGCGCGGGCGCGACGTGCGCTACCTCGACCTGGCCCGTGCCGCGAGCGAGTTCACCGACGCCGAGCTGGTCGATCTCCAGACGCTCTTCAACCTGGGCTGGTTCGGCTTCGGCGCGTTGGAGGACGATCCCGGCCTCTCCGCGCTGATGAAGAAGGGCTCGCACTTCTCCGAGGGCGACTGCCAGTACGTGCTGGAGGCGCAGCGGCGGGTGATGGACGGGCTCGCTCCTCGCTGGCGGAAGCTCGCCGAGCGCGGGCAGGTCGAGCTCTCGACCACGCCGTACTACCACCCCATCCTGCCGCTCGTCTGCGACAGCGACTCGGCGCGCCGCGCCCTGCCGAACCTGCCGCTCCCGCCGCGCTTCGCCTGGCCCGAGGACGCGCGCTGGCACGTGCGCGAGGCGCTCGCTTCCCACGGGCGGCACTTCGGCGCGCGGCCGGCGGGGATGTGGCCGGCGGAGGGGTCCGTCTCACCGGAGGCGGTGGAGGTGCTCGCCACGGAGGGCGTCCGCTGGGCGGCCAGTGACGAGGGCGTGCTCATGCACTCCCTCCCGCCGGGCGCCACGCGTCTGTCCGCGCTCTACCGGCCGTGGCGGGTGCAGGCCGGGCCGCTCGAGCTCCCCATGCTCTTCCGCGACCGCGGCCTCTCCGACCTCATCGGCTTCAGCTACCAGCGCACCGGCGCGCGCGAGGCGGCGGCCGACTTCACCGCGCACCTCGAGGCGATCGGGGACGCCTGGGAGGAGGACGGCCAGCGCGGCCCGGCCACGGTGGGCGTGTTCCTCGACGGCGAGAATCCCTGGGAACACTTCCATGGGTCGGGCCGCGACTTCCTGGAGGCGCTCTACCAGCGGCTGGAGTCTTCCGCCACCATCCAGACCGTCACCATGAGCGAGGCGACCGCCAGCGCCCCGGACCCGGTCATCCCCCGTATCCATTCCGGCTCCTGGATCGAGGCCTCCTACCGCATCTGGATGGGCCACGAGGAGGACCGCCGCGCCTGGACGGCGCTCGGTCGCGCCCGCGAGGCGCTGGACAAGGCGGACCGCGCGCCGCCCCCCGGCCTGGCCCCGGAGGCGCTCCGGCTGGCGCACCGCCACCTCTACGCAGCCGAGGGGTCCGACTGGTACTGGTGGTATGGGGACGACTTCCAGACCGAGCTCGCGGTCGAGTTCGACGGGCTGTTCCGCGCCTACGTCGTCGCCGCGTGCCAGCTCATCGGCGCGCCCCTGCCCATCGAGGCGCTCGAGCCCATCAAGCGGGGCGCTCCGGTACCCTCCGGCGATGCGAGGCCGGTGCGCGAGCCGACGCTCCTCCTCACCCCTACCATCGACGGCCGCGAGACCACCTACTTCGAGTGGCAAGGCGCCGGCGTCTACCGGCCCGGCCAGACGCGCGGCTCCATGTTCGGCGGGGCGCAGGCGTTCCAGTCCTTGCGCTACGGCTTCGACCTCGGCCACCTCTACCTGCGGCTCGATCCGGCCGAGGCGCCGCAGCGCGCCTCGGAGCTGTGTGGCGCGGTGCGGATCGAGATCGTCGCCGCCGACGTGCAGGCGCAGGTCGACTTTCCGCTGGTGGCGGACGGCACCGAGCAGCGCGGCCGCCAGGGAGCCAACGAGCTGGGCCGGGCCGCCTTCGCTCGCGTGCTCGAGGTCGCGCTCCCCTTCGAGCCGCTCCGCCTGCGCCCCGGCTCGCGGCTGGCGGTGGCGGTGCACGTAATGCGCGGCGAGGTCGCGCTGGAGCGGCTGCCGCGGTACGGCTACGTGACGCTCACCGTGCCCGACCAGGATTTCGAGCGGATTCACTGGCGGGTGTGAGGAGCGGCGGGGGACGTTCGACCCCCGACCCCCGACCCTCGACCTCGACCGCGACCTCGACCGCGACCTCGACCGCGACCTCGACCTCGACCGTGACCTTCGACCTCGACCTCGACCGCGACCTGGTCTTCCCACCTCGACCTCGACGGCGGACCTCGGTGCGGTCGCCATTTCCGCCTCCCCCTTCGGGTGAGGAGGCGGAAATGGCTCTTACACACATCATCGCCGTCG
>DASPZP010000196.1:0-6737 GCA_035636195.1 Anaeromyxobacteraceae bacterium | reverse complement strand
GTGATGCCCTCCACCGTGCACCGCGCTCCGGTCGGCTCGATGCCCATGAGCGCCTTCTGGTGGGTGCCCGTCATGCGCCACTGGGTGACCACCACGTCCCCCTCGGCGCAGCTCGACAGGATCGTCGGCTTGAGATCCGGGAACGCGGTCCGGTACATGCGGCAGTTCTCCTTCTCCTGGCGCAGGTCCGCGTCGCCGGTCACCGGGTCGTGGCTCCGGAAGCTCGGGTCGCAGATCTCGTCGAACACGTCCACGTTGCCCTTGCCGAACGCCTCCTCGATCACCCGGCGGTGAGCCTGCTTGATGTCGACGGCCATGATTCGCTCCTTCCGCCCCGCTGCTGTATGACGTCGCGAGGCGCGGGTGATCTAGGGCCTCCGCGCGGGCCGGCAACGGAGCCGCGGGGTCAACCGCCGCTTACCCCCGATCGGCGAGACAGTTGGGGCCTCGCCGCGTCGGGGGAATGCCGTTGGTCGAGGGCCCGACGCTCACTCCGTGAACCCCCTTCTCGCGACCTCCCTCGGCGTTGCCTGGACGAGACGCGCTCGATAGGTAGGGCGCCTCGTCTTGATCAATCGAGGTGGACCCATGAAGAAGCTCGCGATGCTCCTGGCATCGTTCGCGTTCGCGCCGGCGGGATTCGCCGCTGACCAGGTAGGATCCACCACCGAGACACCGGGGACGGGGTCACCCCCTACGAAATGATCCGCCCTCCACGGCTCAGCCGATACCCGGGCCTTGGCGCATCGCAGGCGTGCCCAACGTCGCATACGGGAGCGACGTCGGGCTGACTGTAGGGGCCGCGGCCTACCTGTACCGGGTGGGCGACCTGCGCCCGGAGCGACGCGACCGGTTGAGCCTGGGCGTGGCGTACGCCACCCGCGGCCCCCGCTTCATCGAGGCTCGGTGGTACGACTACCGGCTCCTCGGCACGAGGGCTCGCACTGCCTGGGACGTGCGCCTCGCCGACGACAACCTGGCTCCTTACTGGGGCGAGGGAGCGCGCCTCGGTGGCCTGCCCATCGCGCCAGGCTCGGGCACGCCGCCGCCCGAGTACCGCTACCACGACCGGCGCGCGTTCGCGTCGGCGCTCCTCGCCGCGCCGATCGCGAGGTCGTTGAGCACCTACGGACGCCTGCGCTGGCTGCGCGTCGACATGATGGCGTCGGGTCCCCTGCTCGCCGCCGAGCGGCCGCTCGGGTTCGGCGGGGGAGACGTCGCGCTCGCGGAGGCGGGTCTCCTCCTCGACACGCGCGACGAGGAAGCTGGCACCCGTCGAGGACTCTACGTCAATGCTTCACTCTTTGGTTCCCCCGCCCTCGGCGGTCCGCTCGCTTATTCCTTCGGGGGTGGCAACCTGACGTTCAGGGGCTACCTGCCGCTCTTCCCGGGCGCGCGGCTGGCGATGCGGCTCATGGCCGACCTGAAGCGAGGGCGTGTGCCGTTCTTCGAGCGGACGGTCTATGAGGGCGTCGAGTTCGGGGATGGGCTGGGGGGTGGCGAGACCGTCCGCGGCGTCGCCCGCTACCGCCTGTCGGGTGAGGACAAGCTGCTCGGGAACCTCGAGTTGCGGATGGACGTCCGCACGTGGCATCCCCTGGAGCGGCGCCTCGATCTCGGGCTGGCGGCCGGGGTCGATGCCGGCGCGGCGCATCAGCGCGGCTACTCGACCATCGCGGCGCTGGGAGGCTTCGCGGGGGCGCGCCTGCTCTGGGACGAGGCCGTCCTCGTGCGCGTCGAGCTGGGATACGCCGCGCAGGGCTCGGCCGCCGTCTACGTCTCGTTTGGCGAGGAGTTCTGATCGCGGTCCTGTCCGTCTAGACTAGCTTCCCCCGAGCTCCCTGCGAGCGCGCTCGACGTCGGCCGGGACGTCGAGGTCGGCCAGCCTCGCCGCCGGCCAGGCGAGCTCGAGCGCCTCGCCGCGGTGGCGCTTCATGACCCGCTTCCCGCAGGCCTCTCCCTCCGCCGCCGACAGCTCCGGGAAGAGCTCGCGAGCGTAGAGCGTGGGCGGCGCCAGGACGTCGCCATAGACGGAGAGCACGAGCGGCGCTCCACCCGAGCGGAACCGCTCGACGACCGCACTGACCATCTCCCCGGTCACGAGCGGCATATCCGCCAGGATCACGACCGCCGCGGCGCAGCCGGCCGGGACGGCGGCGATGCCGGCGCGCAGCGAGCCGTTGATCCCGAGGACGTGGTCGCGATTCAGGACGGGCGTGCAGGCGAGCCCCGCCAGCTCAGCGCGGGCGGCCTCGCTCTCGTGGCCGATCACCACCAGGACGGGATCGAGACCGCCGGCGATCGCGGTCGCCACCGCGCGCCGGAGCACGGTGGAGCCACCCAGCGGCAGCAGGAGCTTGTTCTTGCCCATCCGGGTGGACGACCCCGCCGCCAGCACGATCCCGGCGACGCCGCCAGCTCGCTCACGGCGCATGGATGCCCCCGCCGCGGGCGCGGAGATGATCCGGCGAGCGGCCGGCGTACACCGCGAGCGCCTCGGCCACGATGCTGATCGCGATCTGCTCCGGACCCTCGGCCCCCAGGTCGAGCCCCACGGGCGCGAAGAGCTGCGCGGGCTCGCCTTCAACGCCCAGCTCCCGCAGCAGGGCGGCCTTGCGAGAGCGAGGTCCGAGCAGGCCCAGGTATGCGAGCGGCTCGCGCAGCAAGGCACGCATCCACTCCCGGTCATGATCGAGCGCATGAGTCTGCACGACCGCGAAATGGCGCCGGCCGAGGCCCAGCCCCGCCACGCCCTCCGTCGCGCGCCTGAGGACGCATCGCACGTGCTGCGGAAAGCGCTCGGGCGCGAGGTAAGCCGGGCGATGGTCGACGACCGTGACGTCGAAGCCCACCTGGTCCGCGACCTGGGCGAGCGGCCGCGCGTCGTCGCCCGCTCCGAAGATGACGAGGTGCGGCGGGGGGGTCAGCGTCTCGATGAAGACGCGGTGCGGACCGAGCTCGAGGAGCTTGCTCTCGCCGCGATCGAAGAGGCCCGCCGCCTCGCGGCCGATCGCCCCGTCGAGCGCTGCGTCACCGATTCCGCCCGTGCCTTCGATCCCGGCAGGCACCTGGATGTGCGTGCGCGCCACGTGGGGCCCGGCGACGAAGGTGGTGAGCACGCAGGCAGTCCGCGTGGAGAGGAGCTCGGACAGGCGCAGGTGGACCTCCTGCAGGATCGGGTCCGAGGCGGGCTGGATGAATACGTCGACCGAGCCCTCACAGCCCAGCCCGAGCCCCCAGACCTTGGAGTCGTTCGGGCCGGTGTCGTAGTGGCGCAGCACGGGGATCCCGGAGCGGATGACCTCGAGCGCGCGCTCCCGCACGTCGGCCTCGAGGCACCCGCCGCTGACGCTGCCCCAGGTCGAGCCGCGATCGTCGACGACGAGCTTCGCCCCCGGGCGCCGGTAAGCCGAGCCCTCGATGCGCACGACCGTCGCGAGCGCGGCGCGGCTCCCGGAGGTGAGCCCGAGCATGCGTTCGAGAGCCGAGGTCGTGTCCTGCCAGTGCTTCATGAAAGGTTTCCCCTTCTTCGCGACGGGCCGCTCGGCGAGCCCCGGGTCGCCCGCCCGGAGCGGCGGGGCTCGATGGTCCGTCGCAGCCCCTCCCTGCGTGTTGCCGCGCCGGGATGCGCCCAGTAATTAGCGCGCGCCGGGGTCAGGCGAAAGGGGAGGCCACATGAAGAAGCTCGCGCTTTGGGTGACGCTGTTCGCGTTCGTGCCCTCGGGATTCGCGGCAGAGCCAGCGACCGCTTCCACCAAGGACACCAAGGATCCCATGGCTGGGTGGGTCCCGCGCAAGGTCACGAACGACCAGCAAGACAGGAAGGAGATCGCGGCCCTCTCCAAGGCGATGCACGCGGCCGCCAAGAACGGCGATCTGACCGCCGCGGTCGCCCTCGTCGACTTCCCGGTGCTGATGGTCACCGACGATTCGAAGGGCGAGGCGACGGCCGAGTCCTGGACGCGGGAGAAGTGGATGGAGGTCATGGCGCCGTTCTACAAGCCGATGCCCGGCGTGAAGATGGCGGAGAAGCCCACCATCTTCCTGCTCACCGATTCGCTCGCGTCGCTCGACAATCAGTGGACGATGACGACCGGCGACAAGACGACGAGCGGCCGCAGCTCGATGATCCTCGTCCGCAAGGACGGTCAGTGGCGGATCAAGTCGATGGTGGAGGGCGGCTGGGGCGACATGATGAAGGAGAAGCCGGGGGCTGCTTCGCTGCCGGCCGAGCCCTCCGGCACGGGTTCGACTTCGGGCACGGGTTCCACGGGTTCGGCTTCGCCATCGCCGGCGCCGCCGAGCACGGGGACCAACCCCGCCAACCCCGCCGAGCCGCAAGGGACCTCCCCGCCGACGAAATAGAGAAGGCGGGCTCCGGAGAGCGCGCCCTCACACCTCGTGAGGCGCCGAGCTGGAGGTCCCAGATGGGGAGCTGCCCGCGCCCACGCACGGCCTCCCTCGAAGCGGACTCGGCGCTCGGCCGAGGCTTGTCCGGCGCAGACCGCCCCGTTCAGCTACGCTCACGTCGTGGCGTTGACCGAGGCGGACGACGAGCGCCCCGCCCGTGGGGTTCGGCCTGGAGCGCTCTCGGCGCTGCTCGAGGAGCTCGTGCGCGCGCCCGGGTCCGCGCCGGGCTCGGCGTGGGAAGCCGCGCTCCGGCCCGGCCTCGTGATCGGCCGCTTCGAGCTCATCCGGGAGGTGGGGCGCGGCGGGTTCGGCGTCGTCTACGAGGCCCGCGATCGGGAGCTCGGGAGGATGGTCGCCTTCAAGGCGATCTGCGCCGGCGATCGCCCCGGGGCGCGGGAGGAACGGCTGCTCCAGGAGGCCGAGGCTGCGGCGCGACTCTCGCATCCCAACATCGTCACGCTGCACGACGTCGGGCGGAGCGAGCACGGTCCGTACCTCGTCCTCGAGCTCCTGCACGGCCGCAGCCTCTCGGCTCGCCTGGCGCACGGCAGGCTCTCGGTGAGCGAGGCGGTCCGGGTGGGCGTGGAGGTGGCGAAGGGCCTCGCCCACGCTCACGAGCGAGGGGTCATCCACCGCGACCTCACGCCGGGGAACATCCACCTGTGCGATGACGGCCAGGTGAAGCTGCTCGACCTCGGGATGGCCCACGCTTTCGGCCGCAGGAAGCTCGCGGGCGGCACCCCGGCGTACATGGCGCCCGAGCAGTGGCGCGGCGCGCCCGAGGACGAGCGGACCGACGTCTTCGCGCTCGGGGTCGTCCTGTACCGGATGCTCGCGGACGAGCTTCCGTACGGCGAGGACGGCGCGGAGGTCGTCCGCGGGACCCGGCCCGCTCCTTCGCTGGAGGTCGCGGAGCTCCCGGCGCTGGGGGAGCTGGTGGGACGGATGGTGGAGCGCGATCCGGTGAAGCGCCCTCGCGACGCCACCGAGGTCCTGGCCGCGCTCTGCATGCTCCAGCAAGAGCTGGCGCGCGCTCCCGCCTCCGGGAGCTCCATCCCGGTCCGCCGGCGCCGTCGCGCGCCCTGGCGCTGGGCGGTCCTGGTGATGGCGGGCGCGCTGCTCGGCGCAGGACTGTTCGCGGTCGTCGCCCACCGGCGGCCCTTCGCCGCCGCGCGGGTCGTGTCACCCTCCATCGCCGTGTTGCCGTTCGCCGACCTGAGTCCCCAGCGGGACCAGGAGTACTTCTCGGAGGGACTGTCCGAAGAGATCCTGAACGCGCTCGCGCACGTCGAGGGGCTGCACGTCGCGGGGCGCTCCTCGGCGTTCGCCTTCAAGGGCCGCGGCGAGGACCTGCGCGTCATCGGCCAGAAGCTCAACGTCGGCGCCGTGCTCGAAGGCAGCGTCCGCAAGGCGGGCAACCGCGTCCGCATCACGGCGCAGATCGTCGACGTCCAGGACGGCTACCACCTCTGGTCGGAGACGTTCGACCGCGACCTGGCGGACATCTTCGCGGTCCAGGACGACATCGCGAAGGCGGTGGTCCGGGCGCTCGAGGTCAAGCTCTTGCCGGGGCGCGCGCCGCCGGTCCGGGTGCGGCGTGCCACCAGCCCCGAGGTCTACGAGCAGTACTTGCTGGCGCGCCAGTTCTACGCACGGTTCACGCCGGATGGCTTTCGCCGGGCGGCTGGCGCCTACGAGCAGGCCATCGCGCTCGATCCCACCTACGCGCCTGCCTGGTCAGGCCTCGCCATCCAGCTCTCCAACCTGACGGAGGACGCCTCCACGCCGGCGGAAGCGGCGAGCGTGGCGCGCCGCTCGCTGGAGGCGGCCGAGAAGGCGATCGCGCTCGACCCCGACCTGGCCGAGGGCTACGCGGCGCGCAGCCTGCTCCGCGCCATCGTCCACTGGGACTGGCACGGAGCCCAGCTCGACATGGACCATGCACTCTCCCTCGCCTCCGGCGACGCCAACACCCAGCGGCGCTCCGCCATCCTGCTCGCGGCGCTGGGGCGGCGCGATGACGCCATCGCGGCGGCGCGGAAGGCGGTAGAGATCGACCCGCTGTTCGCGGCGAACTGGAAGGCGCTGGGTGGTTACTACATGCTGGCGAACCAGCTCGGCCCCGCCCGCAGCGCCTTCGCGCGCGCGAGAGAGATGGCGCCCCAGATGGAAGGGATCGACTTCGTGCTGGGGGTGCTCTCGCTGCTCGAGGGCCAGCCAGCCCTGGCGCTGGCCAGCTTCGAGAAGCACCCCCAGGAGCTGGGCCGGCTCATGGGCGTGGCGCTGGCGGAGCACGCGCAGAACCGGCCAGCGGAGGCGCGGCGAGC
>DASPZP010000195.1:0-2919 GCA_035636195.1 Anaeromyxobacteraceae bacterium | reverse complement strand
GCCCGACGGGAAGCTGCGTGTGTACCGCAGCCGAAAGGGCGGAAACGAGTGGGAGGCGCTGACCAAAGGCCTGCCACAGCAGGACTGCTACGTGAACGTGCTGCGCGACGCCATGGCCGTCGACTCGCTCGATAAGTGCGGCGTGTATTTCGGCACCTCGGGCGGACAGGTGTACATGTCGGCCGATGCCGGAGACAGCTGGACGCCCATCGTCCGGGATCTTCCGGGCGTGCTGTCGGTCGAAGTTCAGACCCTGCGGTGATCCGCGTCGTCCTCCCGCCGCACCTGCGCACCCTAGCGCACGTTCGCGACGAGGTGCAGCTCGAGATTGGCGGCCCGGTCACGCGCGCGTCCATCCTCGACGCGCTCGAGGCCAGGTACCCGGTGCTGCGCGGCACGATCCGCGACCACGTGACCCTGCAGCGCCGCCCGTTCCTGCGGTTCTTTGCCTGTGAGCGGGATCTGACCCACGAGTCGCCGGACGCGCCGCTGCCCGCCGCCGTGGTCGAGGGGGCGGAGCCCTTCTTCGTGCTCGGGGCCATCGCCGGCGGGTAGGCCTCACACATGTCCCTCTCTTTCGTCGGTCCTCACCCCCTTTCCCCCTCTCCGTTCCGGAGAGGGGGGACTCATGACGTTCCCCCTCTCCCGGAGGGAGAGGGGGTCAGGGGGTGAGGACCCCCGCCGTCGATCTCGCCGCCCCTCGCTCGTCGTCTAGGTAGAACCCAAAACCAGGAGCAGACGGCGATGCGAGTCATGGTGCTGGTCAAAGCCAACAAGGACTCCGAGGCCGGGGTCCTCCCCGACGAAAAAGCCCTCACCGCGATGGGGAAGTTCAATGAAGAGCTGGCGAAAGCCGGCGTGCTGCTCGCGGCGGAGGGGCTGCAGGCGAGCTCGAAGGGCGCGCGTGTCCGGTTCTCCGGAAGTAAGCGGACCGTGATCGACGGGCCGTTCGCCGAGACGAAGGAGCTGATCGCCGGCTTCTGGCTGTGGCAGGTGAAGTCCAAAGAAGAGGCGATCGAGTGGCTCAAGCGTGCGCCGTTCGATGACGGCTTCGAGGTCGAGATTCGCCAGGTCTTCGAAGCGGACGACTTCGGTCCCGAGCTCAAGCCCGAATTCAGGGAGTACGAAGAGCGGGTGCGCGCGGCGGCAGCCAAGGCCAAGAAGGAGAGGAGATAGGATCATGCGATTCATGATCGTCGTGAAGGCCACGAAGGACTCGGAAGCGGGCGTGATGCCGCACGAGAAGATCCTCGGCGAGATGGCGAAGTACCACGAAGAGCTGCAGAAGGCCGGCGTGCTGCTCGACGCCTCGGGACTCCAGGCGACGTCGAAGGGATGGCGCATCCAGTACTCGGGACAGAAGCGCACCGTGGTCGACGGTCCCTTCACCGAAGCAAAAGAGCTGATCGCGGGCTACACCATCATCCAGGTGAAATCGAAGCAAGAAGCCATGGAATGGGCCCGGCGTTTTCCCAATCCCGCCCTGAACGGGCAGGAAGGCGAGATCGAGGTGCGCCAGCTGTTCGAGCTGGACGACTTCGGCCCCAGCGAGGCGGTGGAGCGCTTCCGCAAAATGGATGTCGGATGAAACACGTACGCTCGCGCGACGGCACGACGATCGCCTACGATCGCCTCGGCGGGGGGGAGGGGGGACCGGCGGTCATCCTGGTCGATGGCGCGTTCTGCAGCCGAGCCTTCGGCCCGATGCCGAAGCTGGCACCGTTGCTCGCGCGGGACTTCACCGTGTTCATGTACGACCGGCGCGGTCGCGGGGACAGCGGCGACACGGCGCCATACGCCGTCGAGCGGGAGATCGATGATCTCGACGCGTTGATCCGCGAGGCCGGCGGATCGGCGTTCGTCTACGCCACGTCGTCCGGGGCAGCCCTTGCCCTCGAGGCGGCGGCGAGCCGGCTGAGCATCAAGAAGCTCGCGTTGTACGAGGCACCGTTCATGGTCGGCACCCCTGCGCACGTGCCTCCCGGAGACCACCAGTCGCAGCTCGTTCGGCTCATCGCCGAGGGTCGCCGTGGCGACGCCGTCAAGTACTATATGAAAGACATCATGGGTATGCCCGCCCTCCTCGTGATGCTGTTCCGCGTTCTGCCGATGTGGTCCAAGCTCAAGGCGGTGGCCCCCTCGCTTCCGTACGACTCGGCGATCATGGGAGACTTCTCGTTACCGACCAGGCGGGCGGCGTCGCTCAGGACGCCGACCCTCGTGATCAGCGGTGAGAAGAGCATGCCGGTGCTGCGCGACGCGGCGCAGGCGCTCTCGGACACCATCCCCGGCGCGCAGCTCCGCACGCTCCCGGGTCAGACCCACAACGTGGCGGCGGCGACCCTCGCCCCCGTCCTGAAGGAGTTCTTCGCGTCATGAAAAAATTCGCGTCGGTGGCCGCCTACTTGCGGGCGGTCCCTCCCGCCCCGCGGGCCGCTTTGCAGAAGCTGCGCAAGACGATCCAGGCCGCCGCCCCCGAGGCAACGGAGGGCATCAGCTACGGGATCCCGATGTTCAAGCATCACGGAATGCTGGTGGGCTACGCCGCCTTCAAAGAGCACTGCAGCCTCTTCATGAGCACCGCGCTCGCGCAGTCGCACAAGAAAGCACTCGCGCCGTACCAAACGTCCAAGGGCACCATTCGCTTCACGGCCGAGAAGCCCTTGCCCGCGGCGCTGGTGCGGAAACTCGTGAAGGCTCGGATCGCGCAGAACGAGGCCAGGCGGTGACGGTATCCGATGCCCACCGAGCGATCGAAGCGGTGTGGCGGATCGAGTCCGCCAAGGTCATTGCCGGGCTTACGCGCCTGACGGGCGACGTCGGCACGGCGGAGGATCTCGCGCAGGATGCGCTGGTCGCCGCGCTCGAGCGGTGGCCTGAGTCAGGGGTCCCGGACAACCCGGGCGCCTGGCTCATGGC
>DASPZP010000194.1:0-3032 GCA_035636195.1 Anaeromyxobacteraceae bacterium | reverse complement strand
CGCTACCTGGTCTTCCAGATGGCCGAGGTGGCGGTGCCCCGAGAGCTGTTCCGGGGCATCCTCCAGCGGATCGCGGGGTTGCGGCCAGCGGTCGTGGCGCGATGCTGACTCCTGCAGGACCTCTGCCTCCGAGGTCCGAGGGTCGCGGTGTGCCTACTACCCTCGGTCGACACCTCAAAACCGGCCATACGTCGACGGGTCAAAACCGGCCAACGGGGTCGGGGGCGTCGAGACGAGGTTGGGGACTACCGCATGCGGGCCTCCGACGGCAAGGTGTGGTGGGTGGGCTGTGCGGCGGGGATCGAAAAGTCCGCATGCTTTCGTACGTAGGGTGAGTCGTCCCGCGGCCGGCGCGCGGCTGTAACGGGCTCTGGCGGCGTCGGGCGTCGGGCGCGGGGCGTACCGCGGCTCATCCGGCAGCCTCGGCGGCGTGGCGACTCGCATGCTCCTTCATGCGCCAGCTGCGCGGCCCGCAGTGGAGCACGTGGGCGTGGTGGAGGAGGCGATCGAGGAGCGCGCCGACGGCGGCGACGTCACCGAGGAGCTTGCCCCAGTCCTCGACCGGCCGGTTCGAGCTGAGCAGCGTGCTCACCCGCTCGTAGCGGCGCATGATCAGCTCGAGGAGATCCTCGGCCGCGGTGGCCGGGAGCTTCCGCATGCCCAAGTCATCGATGATGAGGAAGGGGACGGCCGCGAGCTTGGTCATCCGCTCGCGGCGGGCGCCGGCGAGCGTGGCGTCGGCGAGCTCCTCGAGGAGCCGGTGCGCTTCGCGGTACAGCACGCGATGGCCCTGCAGGATGAGCGCGTGGCCGAGCGCTTGGGCGAGATGACTCTTGCCCGTGCCGGGCGGGCCGAGGAAGACGACGTCGTCGCGCTGGGTGAGGAAGCGGCCGGTGGCGAGCTCGAAGACGAGGTGGCGGTCCATCTTCTTGTTGAAGGCGAAGTCGAAGCCGTCGAGGGTCTTGTCGGGATCGCGCAACTGGGCCTCCTTGAGCCGGCGGGTGAGGAGGCGGTCGGCGCGGCGGGTGAGTTCGTCCTGGAGGAGGAGGGCGAGGAAGTCGGCGTAGGCGCTGTGATCGGCCTGCGCTTGGACGAGCCGCGCCTCCAGGCTCGTCGCCATGCCGCCGAGGCCGAGGTGGCGCAGGGCGTGGTGGAGTTCAGGGAGCTGCATCGTCATCGTCTCCTTCCTGGGGGGCGCGACCCTGGAGGAGGTCGCGGTAGAGGGTGAGCTGGCGGATGAGCGGATCGACCTGGCGGAGCGTGAGCGGCGCCGGCGGATGGCGCTCGAGGTAGCGGCGGACAAACTGGTAGGTCGGGCCGAGGTCGAGCGCGACGGCGCAGGCGGCGTCGACCGCGGCCGCGCCGTACTTGCGGGCGAGGGCCAGCAGCCCCTGGATGCGGCGCACGGCGCGCAACGCATCGTCCGCATGAAGCGTGGTGGCGAGCTGCCCCACGTGGGGACCGATCGTCGCGGCCCGGGCGAGGAGCTGCAGGGTCGTGGGCAGCGTGCGCCGCGGCCGGTCGTCGGGGTGCTCGCGATACTGGCCGAGGTGCTGCCGCTCGTGCTCGCGCAGCAGCGCGCCCGTCTCGGGATCGAGGATGCGCACCACGCGCTCGTCCCACTGGACAGCGACGTCGTGGCCGATGCGGCCGGGGGGGACGCGGTAGTACGCCCTGGCGACTTCGATGCAGCCGTCGGGGTGCACGGTGCGGGTGCCGAAGGCGTAGTACCGAAACGGGGTCGGCGGCAGCGGCCGGAGGTGCGGGCGCTCCTCCGCAAACATCGCGGCGACCTGGCGCTTGGTCGTCCCGTGGATGCGCGTGTCGGCCCAGCGCGTCTCCCAGTGATCGAGGTAGACCTGCGCGTCAGCGAGCCGCTCGAAGCGCAGCCCCTTGAGGGGCGTGCGCTGGGTGTGGCCGATCCCCGACTCGACCTTCCCCTTGCGATCGGGATCCCCGACCCGGCACGGCAGCGCGGTCACGCCGTAGTGGGCGAGCACGTCGCGGTAGAGGGGATTGAGCGTGGGCTCGTAGACGTCGGGCCGCAGCACGCCCTCGCGCAGGTTATCGAGGACAATGAGGGCCGGCGCACCCCCCAGCCGCCGAAACGCCCGTTCGTGGAGCTCCGCCCAGATGCGGGTGCTCGACTGCCACGTGAGCAGGCGGACGCTCTTGCGGCTGTAGCCGAGCGTGAGCAGGAAGAGCCGCGTGCGCCGGTACTTGCCCGTGGCGGGATGGCGGACCATGGGGCCGTCGCCGTAGTCGACCTGGCCCTCCTCGCCCGGCGCCGTCTGAATCACGGCGTGGGCCTCGGGGGCCGCGGCGCCGCGGAGCTGGCGGACGAAGCGCATGACGCTCGCGTAGGTGGCGGGGAAGCCGTGGGCGTCGACGAGGTCCTGCCAGATCGCCATCGCGTTGCGCCCGCGGGCGAGCGCCGTCGCGATCAGCTCCCGGTACGGCTCGCACGCGCTGGCGGCGGGACTGCGCCCGGGGCGCGGCAGGGGCGGCGCGGCGGGCGAGTCGGTCGACACCCCGACCCCGTTGGCCGGATTTGACGCCGGCCCCGCGCCGGAGTCGGTCGACACCTCAATGGCCGGTTTTGGCGGCTGGCCCCACCGGCCCGGCGGACGGACCACGACGCCCGCCGCCCGGAGGTAGGTGCTCGCCGTCTCGCGGCGAACACCTGTGGCCTCTTCAATGCGCCGGAGCGACCACCCCAGCCGCCCCAGCGCGATCACCTGCTGTCGTTTCTCGGCACTCAAGACGTTGCCCATCCCGGCGGCAGGCGTGCAGCCCACCGCCCAAGTCAACATCTCGGCGCCCGGCGCCGCGTTGGCCGGTTTTCAGGTGTCGATCAATGGCCGGTTTTGGGTGTCGACCGAGGTTTCGCGGCCCGTGGGCGTTCGTCGAGTAGACCCGCGCCGCTCGATCCGACCCCCGCACCCGGACACAACCCGGACACAAGGCCCGGCGGCGAGTAGAGCCACTGACGAGCAAATAGGGAGGCTGTGATGGCGAAGTATGACGTGGAC
>DASPZP010000193.1:0-9365 GCA_035636195.1 Anaeromyxobacteraceae bacterium | reverse complement strand
GATGAACGGCTTGTCCTTGCGCTCCGACTCCTCGTGCAGCGCCTGGGCGATGAGCTCCTTGCCGGTTCCCGACTCGCCGAGGATGAGCACCGTGGCGCGGGTGGGCGCGGCGCGCTTGACCACCTCGTAGACCGCCTGCAGCTCTGGCGCGTCGCCCACGATGTTGTGGAAGCGGTAGCGCTCGCGGACGCGCTCCCGCAAGTTGGCGGTGTCGCGCTGCAGGCGCAGCTTCTCGAGCGCCTTCTCCAGCACCACCAGCACCGCGTTCACGTCGAGCGGCTTCACGAGGTAATTCTCGGCGCCGGCGCGCATCGCCTCGACGGCGGCCTCGACGCTCGCGAAGGCCGTCATCATGACGAAGACCGCGTCCGAGCCGATCTCGCGGGCTCGCTTGAGCAGCGTCAGCCCATCCATACGCGGCATCCGGACGTCGGCCAGCACCGCGGCGGGGGCAAAGCCGGGCAGGAGCGCCAGCGCTTCCTCGCCGTCGGCGGCCTCGACGATCTCGTAGCCCTCCTCGGTGAGGATCGTCCGGAGCGCGAACCGGGCGTTTTGCTCGTCGTCGACGACGAGGATTCGTTCCTTACCGGGGCGAACCCCGTTCTTGCCCACCGTCATGCCCACCTTTCGCGCGATGCAGGCCGCAAACCCTGCGCGCCGGGTGCATGTTATGCACGGTTGCCGGGGCTCGGTCCACCTTCCTGGAGCCGCCCTAACCGGTCGTACGGTCGCCACCTGAAGGACGCGCCGAGCGCCTCGGCGGCCGCGCGGCAGTCCTCCTCCCGGAGGCCAGGCAAGGCGACGCAGCTCGCGGCCACCTCGAGCCCGCCGCCGACGCAGCTCCGGATGAACCCGCGGCACGCCTCGTAGGCGCGCTCGCCGAAACGGTTCGGACAGATGCGCGCGTAGGTGACGGAGTCCGCGGCGTTGAGGGATACGCTCACCGCATCCACTCCGGCCGCGACCAGCTCCGGCACGACATCGCGTCCCTCGCGCAGGCTGGCGAGCCCATCCGTGTCGATGCGCACGCGCCGGACGCCAGCGGCTTTCAGCCGGCGGGTGAGGTCGAGCAGCGGCCCGAGCCGCCGCGTCGGCTCGCCGAGCCCGGTGAAGACGACCTCGGAGCGGCCGGTGAGCCCCACCTGCTCGACCTGCGACCACACCTCGTCAGCGCCCGGCGCGCGCTCGAGCCGGAGGTCGAAGCCGCCCACCACCCAGTCACCGGCGCGGATCTTGGGGCAGAACGTGCACGCGAGCGTGCACGCGCTCGTGAGGTTCAAGTAGAGGGCATCGCCCAGAGGATAGGCGAGGACGGGGGGGCGGGAGCCAGCGGGTACGGCCACCTCAGTCACGGTAGCCGCTGCAGGAGAGGCAGAAGCGTGCCTCAGGGATGGCGCGCATGCGCTGGAGGCCCATGGGGCCGCCGCACTTCTCGCATCTTCCGTAGCTGCCTTCCTCGATCCGGCGCAGGGCGGCCTCGATGTCCGCGAGCTCCCGGCGCGTCGGCTCGGCGATGGGCTCGCACTGACTCTCCCAGTCGCGCCAGCTCGAGCCAGAATCGCAGGGCTGCACCTCAGCCGGGCTGCGGCTCAGCGACTCGCGACGACTCAGGAGGAGGCTTCGGGCCTCGGATTCGATGCGGCTCATGGCGACCGTGACCTTGCTCGGGCGCGTTGACGCCCTCGTCCTTTCGAACCTACGCGCCATTACACGGGCCATGCCGTGCGATAACCGTTGGATTCTCTCGATTTCTCACGCGGATCTTGCGTGCGCCGCGATGAGTCACGCACGGCTTGCGCCGCGCCTTGCGCACCGTCAGGCCAGCGGTGAGCGCCTCAGGCGGGGCGTCCGTGGACGCTCCGGGGCGTGACCGGGCGGCCCCGGCGCAGCACCGACGAGAGCGCCCGCAGACCGTCGACGGACGTGAAGATGCCGACGACCGCACCGCCGTCCACCACCACGGCCGAGCCATACTTGTGCTGGGCCATCTCGCGCGCGACCTCCTCGATCGACGCGTCAGGCGGCACGGTGTACGGCTCGGGCGTCATGGCTTCCTCGACGGTCTCCGAGGTCGCGTCGACCCCGCGCAGGGTCTCGAGGAGGTAGAGGTCTCGCTGCGACACCAGGCCGACCAACCGGCCGGCGTCGACGACCGGGAGGTGCCGGACGCCGAGTTCACGCATCGTCTGATGAGCCTCGGAGAGCGTTCGGCGGCTCGAGATGACGGTCGGATTCACCGTCATGTACCGCTGGACCGTGTGCTTGGACATTTCCCCCCCGGGCGTGGCAGGGGTGACTAGCAAGGGGGAGGCCAGGGTAGGACCGCCGGAGCGGTCGTCCTACATGAGCACGGACTCGTGACCGCCGCCGCCGCGCGCGGCCATCCGCAGCGTCATGACCGGGCAGTGCGCCTTGCGCATCACCCCCTCCGCGACGTTCCCGACCACCGGCCGCGAGAAGCCACTCTGTCCTTGCGTGCCCATCAGCACGAGGTCGAACTCGCCGCGACGAGCCACGTCCGGGATGATGTCGGTGGGCACCCCGGCCTCTACCCGCACCTGTCCGATGCGCCCCCGGTGTGGCGCGACGAAGCGCTCGAGCTCGCGCAACAGGTCGTCGCGGAGCTGCTCCCAGCGGCGGGCCGGTCGGTCGACCGGCATGAGCGCGAGCGACTCGAAGCCCACGAACCCGGACGGCTCGTGGACGTGCAGCACGTCCACGCTCGTGCCGAGCGCCGCCTGCAGCTCGAGCGCGTGCTCGAGGGCCGCCCGAGAGCACGCCGAGAAATCCACCGGCACGAGGATGCGCTTGGGCGACGGCATGGGGCTCCTCCCGGGGAAGCGGTTCTCTCGATGTGACGCGCGCAAGCACTGCGCCTCGAGGACGAAGAGTGTAGACCTACACAAGCGCCATGCCACGACGCGGCGCGCGACCACTTTCGGACGGCGCGCCGAACACGCGCTAGCCGGGCATGGCCCGCCGCACGTCGCCCGCCAGCGCGAGGTCCTCGCGCTCGCCTGACAGGGCGCGGGTCCGGAGGTCGTAGACGCGGATGAGCGGCTGCGCGAAGGTTTGGGGGCTCCGCACCGGCGACACCGACCTCGCGAAACGCCCATCGCCGAGCTCGAGCAGTGTCCCCGGCGGATAGCGTCCGAGGACGTTGACCATCACCTGCGCCAGCGCGGGATGGTAGAGCCGCCCGGCCGCGCGCGAAATGGCGCCGAGCGCGTCGGCGGGCGAGACGCGCCCCGCGTAGACGCGCAGGATCGTCGTGTAGTCCTCGGCCAGGCGTAGTACCTCGCCCAGCGCCGAGGGCGACCCTGCCGGCGCCTCGTGATCGCGGTGGTGGTCCATCACCGCGCGCAAGCGCCGCAGCTTGGCCGCGTTGAAGCCGCGCTGGCGGAGGAGAATGCGCGCGCCCTCCCCCGGGTGCCGCGCCAACCCCTCCGCGCCGCGTGCCACGTCCACCGGGAGCTGCGCATAGCCGACGTCGTGGAGGAGCGCCGCCACCCCGAGGTCCTGCAGCACCGCGCTCCCGAACCCGACCGCGCGCCCGACGAGCAACGCCAGCAGCGCCACCGAGGCCGCGTGCGAGGCGTGCGGCAGGCCATCGCCGACGGTCTCCCACAGCTCGGGGACCTGGGGGCCGATCTCCAGGATCTCCGCCACCACCCGCCTGAGCGGGAGCGGGTTCACGACCCGTCCGGCGGCGAGCTGGTCGTACCCCTCCTCCGTCAGGCGGAGCGCCCGCCGCAGCGCCTCGATGGGATCCGCCCCGGCGCGCTCGTTCTCCCCTTGCGCCCGGAAGCGGAAGCGCGGCGCGAGCTCGACCGAGCGGACGCCTCGCAGAGCGAGCGCGTGCTGCAACGCGCTGCGCGGGCCGCTCTCGGCCGGACGCTCCGCGAAGGCGGCCACCAGGGCGCGCACCGCGGCACCATCGAGCGGAGCGTGGAAGGTGAGGCCGCCCACGTTGTGCTTGGCGAGCTCCCCGCCCAGCTCGCGCGCGCCGCCCTTCGTCTCGGCGCGCACGCGCACGTCGTTCAGGTAGACCTGATCCTCGACGGTGACGAGGTGGACGGTGCCGAGCAGGTCGACGAGGACGCCGAGCACCCGCGACAGCTCGGCGGCCGGAGCCTCGAAGGCGCGGTTGTCGGCGGCGTGGACGCGGCTCATCTTGAGGAGGCCGCACACGATGTTCGCGAGCGCCTCGCCGCCCTCCCGGACCTTCTGCGAGAGCTCGCGGTCCTCGCCCGCGCGCGCCCGGCCGAGAGCGCGGCCCAGGCTCGACTGCGCGCGAGAGAGGTCGTCATCCATGCGGGGCGGCATGGCCGGCTCCCTTCCTGCGCCGCACCAGCGTGGAGAGGCAGTGGCGGCGCAGCTCGCCCTCCGAGCGCTCGGCGAGGCCCTGCAGGCTCTTCTCCGCCTCGGCCCCGGGGAGCTCCCCCGTGCCCGCCACCGCGGCCCACTGCTGCGTGCGCTGCTCGGCGGAGAGGCCGCGCAGGAACCGGCCCTTCGGCTCGAGCCAGGCCCCGAAGAAGCGGCCGGCGACGATGGGCGCCACCTGCGCCATGGCGCGCCCGAGCGCCTCCGCCACCTCGGGCGGCAGCTCCCGGCCGGTCGAGAGCGCCGCGCGCAGCACCTCCAGCACCGAGGCGTCCCCGTGCTTGCCGAGGAGCTCTGCCGCGCGCACGCGCAGGGGCAGGTCCGGGTCGCTGAGCAGCTCGCAGACGGGCCGGAGCGGGACCACGCCGGTGGCTCCATCGAGCGCGGCGAGCCCCTCCAGCCGGAGCGAGGGATCGCGCTGGGCGAGCAGCTGGCGCGCCACGTCGCTCGCGCGCTCGGGCGCGCGAGCCACGACCGCGCGCGCCAGCTCGCGCACCAGGCGTGGCTCGAAGGTGGGCAGGCGCGCCAGCACCGCGTCGGCCTCGCGCGGGAGCCGGGCCAGGACGATGCGCAGGAGGAGGCGGCGCCGCGCGTCGCTCGTGCCCGCGTCCGGCAGGAGGCGGTCGAGCGCCGCGTCGATGCCCAGGAGCGGCAGGAAGGGGACCATCTCGGCCGGCAGCTGCGCGGCGTCCTCCGGGACCGCCGCCAGGACGAGGTCGAGCGTGCGCGCGTCGCCGAGGCCGCGCAGCACGGTGTCGCGCAGCTCGCCTCCACCTTGCTCCCGGATGAGATCGAGCAGCCGGCGGACCGACAAGAGATTCCCTTCGGCGAGCAGCCCGTCGCGCAGCTCGGAGAAGAAGGCGGTGAGATCGGGGTTCGGCACCGGCCAGGCCGAGCGCGTCGCCTCGGCGAGGAGGTCGCGCGCGACCGACAGGGCGAGGTCGGCCAGCGCCGCCTCGTCCTCCGAGCTCTGGGCGCGGAGCGGCGCCAGCTCGGCGTCGGGCACCGCGCGCCACGCCAGCGGGCCCGGCTGAGGGAGCTTCTGCAGCGGCGTGTCCCAGCCGGCGGGCGGCTGGGCCCGCTGCGCGCGCTGCGCCTTCTCGTCGAGCTCGGGCTCGGGACTCTCCTCGGCCGGCGTGAAGCCCTCCACCGCCTCGAGGGTGATGCCGCGAAACTCGGCCTTCCGCAGGAGGGTGACGGTGTCCTCCTCCTGCTGGCGCACGCCGGTGTAGCGGATGGCGAGGATCTGCAGGAGCTGCAGGAGCTCCTCCCAGCCCACCACCGGCAGGATCGTCAACCGCCGCACGCCGTCGCGGAACAGCCGGAACGCGAGCGACTTCTCGCGGTCGAGCTCGCGATAGACCACCTCGCCCGCGCATGCCATCTCGAACGGCCGCACCTCGAAGGCGAGGGCGCCGTGGCGGTCGAGCGCCGCGCGCGAACGGTCGCGGTACTCGCCGAGCAGCTGGCGGACGACTGCGTTGGAAGGGTCGTAGAGGACGAAGCTGCGCGCCGCGCGCGAGAGCGCGAGCAGGACGCCCGCCGCTGCCTGGGCCTGGGGCGTACCAGCGCCCCGCTCGCCCGCCACGGCGGGCGCGGCGGAGGCGGGCGCCGGGAGCGGCGGGAGCGGGGCGGGCGGGTCCATGGTGTCGTCGACTCTGATCGGAGCGCGACTGCGGGGCGGGGTCAATCTCATGGCCGCTTTTCCCGGCGGCGGGTGCGCCGGTGTGTGTCTTTGAGCTCAGCGCTGGAGGTCGGCGCTCGGGACGACCTGCACCCCACCCGCCGCCAGCGACGCGTCCACCTCCGCTCGGCGCTCGGGGAAGACGGCGCGGGTCAGGTCGTCCAGCACGAAGGTCTCGAAGCCCGCCTCCGCCGCATCGAGGGCGCTCCACCTCACGCAGAAGTCGCGCGCCAGGCCGCACGCGAAGACGCGCCGGACGCCGCGCGCCTGGAGCCAGGCGGCGAGGCCGGTGGTGGGGCGGCGTCCATCCGGCCCCACGTTCTCCCGGAAGGCGCTGTAGGAGTCCACCTCCCGCCGGGTGCCCTTGCGCAGGAGGAGCGTGAGCGCGCCGTCCGGGAGCGCCGGGTGGAGGGCGGCGCCGGGCGAGCCGCGGAGGCAGTGGTCGGGCCAGAGCTCCTGGTCGCCGTACGGGAGCGCGAGCGTCGTGTACGGCTGCCGTCCGGGATGCGCGGAGGCGAAGGAGACGTGGCCCTCCGGGTGGAAGTCCTGCGTCGCCACCACCGTCGTGAACGCCGGCGCCAGCCGCGCGACGGGTGCCACCACCTCGTCGCCCCCCGCTACGCCGAGCGACCCCCCCGGCAGGAAGTCGTGCTGAAGGTCCACCACCAACAGGGCGTCGCGCGCAGGGTCGATGCGCATGGGCCCGGAACATAGCGGAAACCGTGTTGTCTCGCCGCGCGGGCTGGGCTAGCTTCCGCGCACCATGGACAAGATCTGGGTCAAGGACGTCAAGGAAGGCGAGAAGGTGAAGGGCGTCTTCCTCGTCGCCCGCAAGGCCATCCCGACCGCGAAGAGCGGGAAGACGTACCTGTCCGTCACCTTGCACGACAAGACGGGCGAGCTGGAAGCGCGCGCCTTCGAGAAGATCGAGGAGCTGGTACCGACCTTCGAGGAGAAGGACCTCGTCGAGGTCGAGGGGCAGGTCGGCACGTTCCAGGGCAAGCCGCAGCTCCGCCTCGAGCAGGTGGCGAAGGTCGATCCGGCGGGCGTCGACGTGGCCGAGTTCGTGTGGGCGCCGCCGCCCGAGCCGAAGAAGCCCGAGAAGAGCGGACCCAACGAGCAGGAGGAGGCGGCCTGGAAAGAGCTCGCCGGCCTGGTCGACGCGGTCGCCGACGAGAACGTGAAGAAGCTCATCCGCGCCTTCCTCGACGACGAGGACGTGGCCGGGCGGCTGCGTCGGGCGCCGGCCGCGAAGAACGTCCACCACGCGTATCCGGGCGGCCTGCTCGAGCACACCGTCTCGTGCCTCAAGCTCGCCCACCGGCTGGCCGATCACTACCCCCAGGTCGACCGCGATCTGCTCGTGGCGGGCGCCTTCTTCCACGACCTGGGCAAGATCCGCGAGCTCTCGTACGACCGCCAGGTCGAGTACAGCGACGAGGGCCGGCTCATCGGCCACCTCATCATGACTGCGCAGTGGATCCACGACAAGGCGCGCCGGATCGGCGTGCCGCGCGACCTCGAGCACCACGTGGTGCACCTCGTCCTCTCGCATCACGGCAAGCTCGAGTACGGCTCGCCCAAGGTGCCGCTGACGCTCGAGGCGCTCCTCACCCACGAGATCGACGAGATCGACAGCCGGGTGAACTCCTGGCTCAACCTGATGGGTCGCGAGGCCGGGACCCGCCGCTGGACGAGCTCCGACAACGTGTACGAGCAGCCCATCTGGCGCGGCACGCTCCCCACCGTGCAGGTCGAGAAGAAGGGCCCGCCGCCGGAGGTGATGACGCCCGTCATCTACGTGCCGCACGCGGGCCAGCCGCAGCAGCAGCGCCCGGGTGGCCCCGGAGCGTTGAAGAAGAAGCGGCCGGAGCGCCCGGAGCGGCGGCCCGTGCCGAAGGCGGAGGGCGAGGCCGCCGCGGCCGCAGCCAGCCCCGAGGCGCCGAAGGTGGAGGGCGCGCCTCCCGCGCCGTCCGCCGAGCGCCCGGAGCGGCGCGACCGACCGGAGCGCGCCCCGCGCCCCGACCGCGGCGGCCCGGGCGGCTTCCGCGGCGCTGGAGGCCCCGGAGGCCCCGGAGGTCCCGGCGGCCCCGGCGGCTTCGGAGACAAGAAGCGCGGCTACACCGGCCCGCGCCTCCCCGGCGATCGCGGTCCGCAGCCGCGGCCCAAGGCCTCCACATCGCTCACCCACAATCCCTTCGCGGCGCTCGCTCAGAAGATCGAGGGTTCGCACGAGGCGCCTCCGGCGGCCGAGCCCGAGGGTTCCGCGGCCGCGCCCGCCCCGGTGGAAGGCGCCGCTTCCGAGGCCGCACCGCCCGCCCCCCCGCCGCCCTCCGACACCTCGACCCCCGCCACCCCCGGCGTCGCCGAGACTCCCGCTCCCGGCGACGTGCCGCAGTAGCTTCTCTCCCCGTCCCCGGCGGAGATCCGTCCCCTCTCCCCCGGCGGGGGAAAGGGAGGCTTGCCTCCCGCAAGGGGTGAGGGCCGGGGTGAGGGGTCCGTGAACCGATCGTGTCGAGGGCTCGCGCTGCGGCCCCCGGCCCCCTACAATCGCGTCGCGTGGTCCCCTTCGGTCGCACCGCCGCCATCTTCGACGTCGACGACTCGCTCCTCGACGGCAACGCCGGCACGATCTTCACCTGGTATCTCTACAGCGAGAAGATCATGCGGCCGGACATGCGCGCCAAGGTCCCGCGCATCATCTACGAGTACGCCCGGCACCGGCTCACCGAGCAGGACATGGTCGAGGTGGGATCGCGCTGCCAGCAGGGCCTGCGAGCCGACGAGCTCAAGGCGCACGCCCACACCTGCTTCCACAAGCATCTGAAGAAGCGCATCACCACCGGCGCGGTGCGGCAGATCAGGAAGCACCTGCTCTCCGGCCACCTGGTCGTGCTCGCCTCCGGCTCGCCGCAGTACATCATCGACGAGGTGGGCCGGCACTTGCGGGTCCACGTCGCGGTCGGCACCCGCACCCGCGTCGTCGACGGCCGCGCCACCGACCAGATCGTCCCGCCGGTGGTCTTCCGCGACGGCAAGCGCGCCGTGGTCGAGCGCATCGCCGACAGCTACGACCTCGACCTCTCGCGCAGCTTCGTCTACTCCGACTCCGTGGCCGACACGCCGCTGCTCGAGGCGGTGGGCAACCCGGTGGTGGTGAATCCGAAGCCGCCCTTCCTCGCCGTGGCCGAGCGCCGCGGTTGGGACGTCGTCGAATGGCACGAGCGCAACAAGGGCACTCCGCCGCCCGACACCGCCGACGAATGGGGCAGCTGGGACGGGTGAGCGCGGTCGCCGC
>DASPZP010000192.1:0-8046 GCA_035636195.1 Anaeromyxobacteraceae bacterium | reverse complement strand
CTGCTCGAGGGGCTGGTGCGACCGCTCGGCTTCGAGACGCGCCGGCTCGACTGGCGTGACGCGGCGGGCGTCGCCAAGACGAACCTCGTCTGCCGGCGCGGCCCGGATGTGCCCGGGGGGCTCGCGCTCGTCGGCCACACCGACTGCGTCCCGTTCGATCCCGAGTGGGAGGAGGCGCTCTCGGGAGCGCTGCGCGACGGCAAGATCTACGGCCGCGGGTCCGCGGACACCAAGGGCTTCGTGGCCTGCGCCGTCGCCGTGGCCGCGCGCACCCGCGCCGCGGCGAAGCCGCTGCACCTCCTCTTCACGAGCGACGAGGAGGTGGGCTGCACCGGCGCGAAGATGATCCTCGAAGAGGGGCGGGTGCGGCCGCGCCATGCCATCGTGGGGGAGCCGACCACGCTCGTGCCGGTGCGCGCTCACAAGGGCTACTGCGCCGTCGACGTGACCGTGAGCGGGGTCGAGGGGCACAGCGCCTTCCCCGACCTGGGCGCCTCGGCCATCCATGCGGCCGCCCGGCTCCTGGTCGAGGTGGAGCGGGTGCAGGAGACGATGAAGGACCACCAGTCCCCGCTCTTCGCGCCGCCCTGGACCACCTTCAACGTGGGCCTCATCCAGGGGGGCAAGGCCCGCAACATCCTCGCCGGCGAGTGCACCTTCTCGCTCGAGTGGCGCCCCATCCCCGGGCAGGATCCCGAGCGGGCGCTGCGCCTGTTCGACGAGGCCGCCGAGCGCGTCGCCGCCGCGAGCGGCAAGGGGATCGCCGTCCGGCGGACGCCCATGCGGCTCGACGAGGCGGCGGTGACCGCGCCCGACGCCGAGCTGGTCCGCTTCCTCGAGGCGGAGAGCGGCCACACGGCCCGCACCATCCCCTTCGGCACCGAGCTCCCCGAGCTCGCCGCCATGGGCGCCGAGGGGTGCGTCTTCGGGCCCGGCGACATCCGCGTCGCCCATCGCACCGGCGAGTTCGTCCCGATGGCCGAGCTCGACCGCTGCGCCGCCATCCTGGAGCGCGCGGTCGAGCGGTTCTGTAGCTAGGGCGGCGGGTACCCGCCGCCGCGTCGCGCCGGTGGGTGGTCCCCCGCCGTCCGCCCTGCCGCTATAATCACCTTCGTGCCCCTCACCTTCTGGAAGTACCAGGGTCTCGGTAACGACTTCGTCGTGGTCGAGACGCCCGAGCTCATGAGCGCCGCCCGCGCGGTCCGGCTATGCGACCGCCGCCGCGGCATCGGCGCCGACGGCGTGCTCTCGCTGCTGCCGGCCCGTCAGGGCGGCGCCACCTTCATGCACGTCTACAACTCCGACGGCTCGGTGGCAGCGATGTGTGGCAACGGCATCCGCTGCGTGGCGCGCCACCTCGCCGAGCGGCGCGGGCTCGATGGCGCCCTCGCCATCGAGACCGGCGCCGGGCCGAAGCGGTGCATGGTCCACCGCGGCCCCCGTGGCGAGGTGGAGGCCGTGTCGGTGGAGATGGGCCCCGCCCGTTACGAGCACGAGCAGGCCTTCGAGCTCGCCGGCGAGCGGCTCCTCGCGCACCGCGTCTCGATGGGAAACCCGCACGCCGTCTTCTTCGGCGCCGCCACGCCCGACCGGGCCATCACGCTCGGGCCGCTCGTGGAGCGTGCGGTGCCGGGCGGCGTCAACGCCGGCTTCGCCGCCCCGCGCAAGGGCGGCCTCGACCTGATCGTGTGGGAGCGCGGCGCCGGGCTCACCGAGGCCTGCGGAACCGGCGCCTGCGCGGCGGCGGTGGCGGCGGTGAAGACCGGGCTCCTCCCGGCTGGAGAGGCGCTCCACATCGCGCTGCCAGGGGGGGTGCTCCAGATCACCGTCGCGCCCGACCTCGCCGGCGTGCTGATGCGCGGCCCGGCCGAGCGCGCCTTCGAAGGACAGACCGGCCTCTAGCCCGTCGCGGGCGGCGTGGCGACGAGCGCGGCGCGGACGAGCGGGCTCGTGCAGAGGATCCGGAACTCGGCCTCGGTCAGAAACGCGGTGCGGAGCCCGCCCTTCGATCGCAGGGTGAGGCGCACCCGCGCCGCGTCGCGCTCGACCGACACGCGCGAGCCCCGGGAGAGGTCGCGCTCGATCGAGCGCAGGTGGCGATGGATGCGGAGGGCCCGCTTCCCCTCGGGCGACGAGAAGGTGGCGTAGTGACGGTTGCGGCTGAAGCCGCGCTCGTCGCGGAGCCGGTGCACCACGCGCTCGACGAAGTCCTCCACGCGCTGAGGTTAGCACCGCATCCGCCGGCGGGCACCGCCCCCACCCGACCCACGGCCGCGCGCCAGCCTGCGCGTGCTCCTTGATGAGGAAGGCGCCGAGCGCCCGGTCGGTCCGGCCGATGTGCTCGATGAGCCAGTCGCCCGGCTCAGCGCGCGCGCAGGTGCTCGGCGAGCGCGCGATCGACCCGGTAGATGTGGTCGCGCAGCCAGGTCGAGACGCGCGCGTTCACCCGTAGGATCAGGCTCGGGCTCGGACCGTCGCGCTTGTGCTCGGCCTCGAGCGCCGCCAGGTCGCCCGAGAAGCGGTCGTGCTGCGCCTTGTGGTCGGGGAGGGCGGGGTACCCCGTCTCGCGCATGAGCCGCTCCTCCTCGGCGAAGTGCGTCCGCACATAGCCGCATAGGAAGGAGAGGGTGCGCCCGACCTCGTCGCGTGACGAGCCATGCCGGACGGCATGCATCAGCGCATCGAGCCGCTGGAAGAGCTCCTGGTGCTGCTTGTCGAGCTCCGGGACGCCCATGACGAGCGTCGTGTCCCAGGTGAGTGCCATCGACGCATATGGTAGCGGCTGACCCGGAACGTGTGAGGAAAAACGGTGTCCCGTGATCGGGGCCGGGTCGCGGCGGAGCTGGGAATCAGAGCGCCGTACGCGCGACCCGCTCCAGCTCGCGGCGAGCCCGGACGGTGCTGGGCCCGACGAAGACCGCCACCAGGTTCTTGCGGGTGAAGGTGGCGCGCGCCACGCGCAGCACGTCCTCCGCGGTGACGCGCTCGACGCGCAGGCAGCGCTCCTCGAAGCCCTCCGGGGCGTGCAGGACCTCGCCCGAGCCGTACCAGCCGGCCAGCTCGGCGGCGCTGTCGAGCGAGAAGGCGAGCGTCATGCGGTGGCGGCGCTGCACGCGGAGGAGCTCCTCCTCGGCCACCGGGCGGACCGTCAGCTCGGCCAGCACACGCAGGATCTCGTCCACCACGCGCGGCAGCTTCTTGGGCGCGCAGGCGCCATCCACCGCGAACATGCCGGCGTCGGCGAACGCGTCGATGCCGGCGTGCAGCGAGTAGGCGAGCCCGCGCCGCTCCACCACCTCGAACGGCAGGCGCGAGGAGAGGCCGTCATCGAGGATCCGGCGGATGACGAGGTGAACCGGGTAGTCCGGGTGGTGCTCGGGCGGGCAGGGGAAGTTGAGGCACAGCTCCGACTGCGCGTCCTCGTGCTGCACGTGCTCCAGGCTCGGCCCGTCGGGCCAGGGCGGGGGCGCGACGTCGCGCGAGACGCGCCCGCGTGGCAGCGCCCCGAGGTGCTCCTCGGCCAGCTCCACCACCTCGGCCTCGCGCACCGGGCCGGCGACGCACAGGACCAGGTTGGTGCCGCAGTAGAAGCGGGCGTGGTGCGCCCGCACCTGCTCCTCGTCGAGCCGCCGGATGATCTGCGGCGTGCCCGCGATCTTGAAGCCGAGCGGGTGGCTGCCGAAGGCGAGCCGCTTGGAGAGGTTGTCGGCGTCGATGTCCTTCCCGTCCCCGTCCACCTCGTCCAGGATCTCCTCCAGGATGATCTCGCGCTCGACGTCCATCTCGCGCAGGAGCGGCCGCCGGAGCATGTCGCCCAGGATGGCGAGGCCGGTCGGGAGCTCGTCGGCGTGGATGGGGGTGTAGTAGCAGCCGTGGTCCCGGGCGGTGATGCCGTTCAGGTTCCCACCCGCGCTCTCCACCGCCGCGTTCATCGCGACCGTGTCCGGCCAATCGTGCGAGCCGCGGAAGAACAGGTGCTCGAGGAAGTGCGAGACGCCGTTCGTCTCCGGCCGCTCGTGGCGGGAGCCAGCCCGCACGTAAAGCGCGATCATGGCGGAGTGGAGCCCCGGCGCGGGGACCGTCAGCACGCGCAGGCCGTTCGGCAGGACGCGCCGCCGCGCCTCGCAGAAGCGGGGGTCGACCCGGGCGGCCGCCCGGCCGCGGCCCGGGCTACGGGTGAGCGGGCTCGTCGTCCTCGTCCTGCGCCGCCTCATGCTCTCACCGCCTCCCATTCCACTGCGGGCGCTGCCCATTCGTCGTGCGTCGCCGGCAGGCGGACCGTGAAGGTGGTCCCCGCTCCCGGCACGCTGTCGCAGCGGATCGTCCCGCCGTGCTCCTGTACCACCTGCTGGGCGAAGGCGAGCCCGAGCCCGGTGCCCTTCTCCTTGGTCGAGTAGAAGGCGTCGAAGATGCGCGGCAGGGCCTCCGGCGCGATCCCCGCTCCGGTGTCCCGCACCTCCGCCTCCACCTCGCCCTCCGGCCCGAGCCGGGTCGTCACGGAGAGCGCGCCGCCCTGCGGCATCGCCTCGCGGCTGTTGCGGACGAGGTTCAGGAACGCGGCGCGGAGCTGGCCTTCGTCCGCCCGCACCGGCGGCAGGTGGGGGGCGGTGACGAGCCGCAGCGTGATGCGCGCGGCCTCGAGCTCCGGCCGCACGAACTCGCACAGGCCGGCGAGCACCTCGTTCACGTCCTCCAGCGCGAAGACGGACTTCGGCAGCCGGGCGAAGCGCAGGTACTCCTCGGTGACGCCGCCGAGCCGGTCCACCTCGCGTCCGATGGCGGTCACCAGCGCGCGCGCCTCGGACGACGCGCCCGCACCGGCGAGCTCCTCGTCCAGCAGCTCGGCGTTCAGGCCGATGGCGTTGAGCGGGTTCCTGATCTCGTGCGTGATCTGGGCCGAGATGCGCCCCACGGCCGCCAGGCGCTCGGCGCGGGAGAGCTCCGAGCGCTGCCGCTCCAGCGACGCCGCCATGGCGTTGAACTCGCGCGCGAGGAGGCCGAGCTCGTCGCCGCTCCGCACCTCCACCTCGCGCGAGAGCTCGCCGCGCGCGATCGCCTTCACGCCATCGGTGAGGGTGCGGATGGGCGCGAGCAGCCGCTGGCCGATGAGCATGGCACCCAGGCCGACGGCGGCGGCGAGGAGGGAGTACAGGACGACCAGCACCGCGCTGCGACGCTCGGCGCGCTCGGCGGCGTGGACGCGGTCCGCCACCTGACCGTCGAGCGCAGCCTGCAAGAGCTTCACATCGAGCGAGAGGCCCTTCTCGAGCCGCCGCACAGCGTCCGCCCGCTCCGCCAGCGCCGGATCGTCGGTGCCTGCCTGCGAGCGCTCCAGCGCGTCGAAGAGGGCGCTCGCCGCCTGGTCGTAGGCGCTCCAGCGGGCGTCGAGCGCGGCCACCCGCGCCGCCACCTCGGCGAGGAAGCGCTCGTCGGCGCCGGAGGCCACCTCGCGCGCCCGCGCCAGGACGGACCTGGCCTCCGAGAGCCGCTCCTTCACCACCGCCGGGAAGTGCGCGCGCGCGATGGGGAGGAAGGCCCGGCGGGCGGCCGGGTCCATCGCGTTCACCTCGAGGGCCCGGGCGGTGACCCAGTCCTTGACCTCCACCTGGGCGGCGATGCGGGTGAGCGGAAGGTAGCCCTCGCTGAGGAGGATCAGATCGGCCCCGAGCGCGCGCATGCGGCCGACCGCGAAGAGCGCCACCAGCCCGAAGGACACCAGGGCGACGGCGAAGGTGAAGAAGATCCTGGCGGCGAGGCTGCGCATCGGTGGGTGGACGTCCCTAGGGCGGGGAGGCGGATCGTAGCAGGGAACCCACCGCGCGCCGCACTCGATCCCGGCCCGTCCGGGCCGAGGGATGGCTGGCGAAGGGCCGGGCGTGCCCACGCTCGGCCCGAGCGGGCCGGCCCGCTCGGTACGAGGCGATTGACCCCACCGGCTCAACCGGTGGTAACCTCTCAGGTTCCCACGACGTCCGCCCCCCGGAGTTCGCCATGATTGGCCTCGCTTTCTTCGTCGCCCTCGTCGCCGTGCTGGCCGCGGTCGCCCTGTTCCTCCAGGGCCGCACCGCCCGAGGCCAGGCGGCGGAGCGCGCCGCCCAGTCGGAGAAGCTCCGCGCGGAGCTGGAGAAGGTCTCGAAGGACGTGAGCGGCTTGCGCGGCGAGGCGAAGGAGCGGCGCGAGGAGGCGACGAGCCTCCGCGCCGAGCTGAGCGTCACGAAGAAGAAGGCGTTCGAGCAGGCCGAGGCCGCCAAGAAGGCCGGCGGCGCCGCCGCGCTCCGAACGGAGATCGACAAGCTCACGACCCGCGTCGCCGAGGCGCGGGCCGAGGCGGCGCACCACGTGGAGCGCGCTCACGCCCTGGAGCTCGCGCAGGAGAAGCAGGCGAAGGAGCTGGAGCGGCTGCGCCTCGCCGCCGCTGCGAGCGCCGAGCGCAAGGCAGTGCCGCCCGCCCCCGTCCCCGCGCCCGCGCCCGCGATCGCGGCGCCAGCCGCCGACGATGCCGCCGGCGCCGCCCAGCTCGCGGCGGAGAAGGAGCGGGCCGACAAGGCCGAGGCGAAGCTCACCGAGGTGAGGAAGCGGCTGGCCGACGTGGAGCGCGACCTCAAGGGGGCGCGCGGCCGGCTGGAGACCGAGAAGCGCGTCTACATGGTGCAGAAGGGGGAGCTGGAGCTCGCGAACGATCGCCACGCCGAGCTGCGCCGCCGGTACGACGCGCTCCGCAAGGACCATGACGAGCTCCTCGACGCCGTCCGGCAGGCGGCCCAGGAGGATCGGCGCCTGGCGGAGGCGCCCGGCGCGACCCCCGGCGAGGGCGGCGAGAAGCCGGCAGCGTAGCGCTTCGACTCCGCGCCGCGAGCGGCGCTACGCTCAGCGCGAACGGTTCCTGAGTCCGCTCGCCCTGAGCGTAGGGCGCCAGCGCGAACGGTTCCTGAGTCCGCTCGCCCTGAGCGTAGGGCGCCAGCCCGGAGTCGAAGGGGAGCGCGGGTCAGCCCGCGTTCGCGAGCAGCTTGTACAGCGTCGCCAGGTCCCGGAACGTCCCCAGCACGTCGCCCACTGCCAGGCTGCGCGCCTCCTCGGCCGTCCAGGCGATACCGACCGAGAGTCCGCCCCGCCCGGCGCCGAGCCCGGCGGCGAGCTCGCGCCAGAAGTCCGGCGTGTGCGCCGGGGCGACCTCCGGCAGGTGCTCGAAGTCCCAGCCCTCGTAACTGCGCAGCTTGCGAAAGGGCTTCCCCTTCCGCGCCAGGTTCACCGCCTCGCGCTCCAGCGCGCGCCGCATGGCCCCATCGCGATCTGCGCTCGCGCGCGCTTCGACCCGGGCATGCAGGTGACTGCGATTCACCGCCAGCTCGAGGTGCGGCCCGCCCCTTGGCGCGGGTGGCCCGGGCGCGAAGGCGACCACCACCTCGCCCGGCGGCGCGTCGCGCCGTCGGGAGATCCTGCCCGGCTCGGCGGCGAGCGCCCCACCCACCACGCGGGACAGCCCCGGCGCCAGCTCGCCCCCGACGCGGAGCAGGGCCGGCTGCAGCTCGGTTTCCAGGGCGCGGGCGCAGGCGTGACGGTCGGCGATGCCGAAGGGGGCGAACTGCTCAGGTCCGATGCCGAACCCGGCCATGCCGACTCCCACCGAGGGTGCGTGAACGAGCATCCTACCACGACCGTCTTGGAGGAGCCTGCGCGTGCCTGTTAAGGTGCGGCCCCCATGCAGAAGGCGGAGCGTCTCCTCGATCTGGCTGCGTTCCTCCTGCGCGCGGCCGAGCCGGTCGCGTGGCGCGAGATCCAGGAGCAATTCCCGGACGATTACGGCGGCTCGGAGGAGGCCGCGATCCGCAAGTTCGAGCGCGACAAGGCCGAGCTGCTCGAGCTCGGGATTCCGGTGCGCTGGCTGCAAGGCGACGAGGACCTGCCGTCGGGCTACCTCATCGACAAGGACGACTTCTACCTCCCCGATTTGAAGCTGCCGCCGGAGGACCTCGCGCTGCTCTACCTCTCCGGCTCGGCGGCGCTGGCCGGTGGCGAGTTCCCTTACGCCCGCGATCTCGCCCACGC
>DASPZP010000191.1:0-12895 GCA_035636195.1 Anaeromyxobacteraceae bacterium | reverse complement strand
GCGCGAGCTTCCGCGCGCGCTTCGCGGCGACCGGCGAGGGAGCACCCCTCAGGACGCCCATCGTCCACGCAGGCGAGCGCCTGCGCGATCTGGTCGTCACTCCCTTCTCCCGGTTCGTCGGGGACGCGCCGGAGCGATAGGCTCGAGCGTCAGGGGGTCGCGGCGGGATCGTTCGCCATGCCGCACTTGACCTTGCCGTCGACCGAGTCGAGCGCCCGGCACTGGTCCGGGTGCGCCTCGAAGTCTGGGCAGCTCCGGAGGAGCTGCTCGCAGACCTTCTGATCGGCGTCGCTCGGCTTCACCACGTTGCCGAGCTCGTTCCGGATGGACGCCTTGCAGCTGTCGCGCAGCGATCCCACCGGCTGGCAGCTGCAGATGCGGTCGCCCAGGTCCTGGCATGCCGAGCCGCAGCCGGCCCCGGTGAGCGTGGAGGCGGCGAGCGCAGCGGCGAGGAGGAGGGTCGTCTTCGTCGTCATCGGGGCGGCGGAGGATCGCCCGGACGCGGCAGGAGATCAAGCGAACCCTTCGCGCCCGGCCGCGGAGCACCCGCCACGCGTTCACGGCAGTCGAGCTCTCAGGGCCTCCTCGACGAAGTCGAGCCGGTCATTCCCGACGAACATCTCCTGGCCGACGAAGAAGGTGGGCGCGCCGAAGGCGCCGCGCCGGACCGCCTCCTCCGTCTGCGCCATGAGCGCCGCCTTGAACTCGGGCGCCGCCGCGACGAGCTTCGCCCCGTCGAGCCCGACCCCGCCCGCCAGGCCTGCCAGGACCTCCGGTGAGGCGACGTCCTTCCCTTCCGTCCACGCGGCCCGGAAGACGGCGTGCGTGAAGGGAACGAGCTTGCCCTCCCGCTCGGCCGCGAGCGCGCAGCGCAGCGCGAGGATCGAGCCGAAGGGGAAGGTGGCCGGGAAGGCGAGCGGGACCTGCAGCCGCTTCGCCCAGCGCTCCAGATCGACGAGCATGTGGCGACCCTTGGCCGCGGTCTCGATGGGCGCGCGGTTCTGCGTTGCCTTGAACACGCCGCCGAGGAGGAAGGGCAAGAAACGGACGGGGGCGCCGCACCGATGCGCGATCGCCTCCACGCGGGTGGAGGCGAGGAACGAGTACGGCGAGACGAAGTCGTAGAAGAACTCGAGCGTCGGCACGCATCCCTCTCTTGAATGGACGCGCGCTGCCGTCCGTCCATTCGGATATAAGGACCGCCCATGCCCCGCGCCTTCCTCGCCCTGCTCCTCGCGCTCCCCACCGTGGGCGGAGCTGCTTTGGGGCCCAAGCAGGCCGAGGCGGATGCGCTGGCGCGCGAGGTGCAGGCGTACTACGAGCGAACCAAGGACCTGGAGGCGCGGTTCGTCCAGACGTACACCTACGCCTCCTTCGGCAAGAGCCAGACCTCGCGCGGGACGCTGCGGGTGAAAAAGCCCGGCAAGCTGCGCTGGGACTACCTCGAGCCCACCCCCAAGACGATCGTGGTGAATGGGCCGCGCCTCGTGCAGTACGAGCCCGACGCCAACCAGGCCTATGTGGACGAGCACTTCGACGCGACCGCGCTCAGCGCCGCCGTCACCTTCCTCCTCGGCAAGGGGAGACTGGAGAAGGAGTTCGCTCTCTCGAGCACCGCGCCCGGCCGGCTCGTCCTCACCCCGCGCCAGGCGGACGGCCGCGTGCGCGAGGTCGTGCTGACGGTGGGTGAAGGTGGCCAGGTCACCGCCACGCGCGTGGTGGACGGGAGCGGCAACGTCAACGAGCTCAAGTTCGAGGGGCTCGAGCGGAACGTCGGCCTGAAGGACGACGTGTTCGTGCTGGACCTGCCGAAGGACGTGCACCGGGTGAAGGCGCCCGGGGCGGAGTAGGCGCTACCCCAGGACCCTCAGCCCGCTCGCCTTGGCCGCCGCGCGCGGCCTCACGGCTCGCGCCGGCACCACGTCCCGCGCCAGCACCTTCCCCACGAGGTCGTAATCGCCGGCATCGGTCACCTCGACCGTCACCAGCTGCCCCGGATAGACGGCCGCGTCCTCCTCGCCGGCGATCGCGATCTCGTTCAGGTAGGTGAGGCCGTCGATCTCCGGCGCCTGCTGCGCATGCCGCCCTTGCAGGAGGTGCTCGGACTCCTCGCTCGCACCCTCCACCAGCACGGTGAGCCGCCGCCCGACCATCGCGCGCTGGTGCTCGGCCGCGATCTCGCGCTGTGCGTCCATCACCGCCTGGAAGCGGGCGCGCTTCACCTCGGCTGGTACCTGGTCGCCCATCTCGGCCGCGGGCGTGCCCTCCTCGCGCGAGTACTCGAAGACCCCCAGCTGCTCGAAGCGCTGCTCCTGCACGAAGGCGAGCAGGTCCTGGAAGTCGGCCTCCGTCTCGCCCGGCAGCCCGACGATGAGCGAGGTGCGGAGCGACAGGCCCGGCACGCGCGCGCGCAGCTTCGCGAGCAGCTCGCGCAAGAACTGGCTGTCGCGCCCGCGCTTCATGGCCCGGAGCAGCCGGTCCGAGCTGTGCTGGAGCGGCATGTCGAGGTACTTCACGATCTTCTCCTCGCGCGCCATCACCTCGATGAGGGCGTCGGGGAAGTCACGCGGGTACGCGTAGTGGAGCCGGAGCCAGCGGATCCCGTCCACCCGGCACAGCGCGGGCAACAGCTCGTGCAGGCGCGGCCGGCCGTGGAGGTCGTGCCCCCAGCCGGTGAGGTCCTGCGCGACGAGCGACAGCTCGACCACCCCGTTCGCGGCGAGCGCCTCCGCCTCGGCCACCAGGTCGTCGATCGGGCGCGAGCGCTGCGGGCCGCGCAGCGCCGGGATGATGCAGAAGGCGCAGGCGTTGTCGCAGCCCTCCGCGATCTTGAGGTAGGCGGTGTGCGAGGGCAGCGAGTTCACCCGCGGCGTCGAGGCGGCGTGGACGAAGTCCGGGTCCGGCACGATCACGCGCGAGGCCTGCGCGTCGGCCACGATGCGGGCGATGTCCTGGTAGGCGCCGGTCCCGACGAAGTGGTCCACCTCCGGCAGCTCCGCCGCGAGCTCGCCGTGGTAGCGCTGCGTGAGACAACCCGCCACCACCAGCTTCTTGCAGCGCCCCGACGACTTCTGCTCCGCGAGCTCGACGATGGCCGCGATCGACTCCTCCTTCGCGCTCTCGATGAAGCCGCACGTATTCACGACGATGACATCGGCGCGCTCCGGTTCCTGCACCAGCCGGTACCCCGCGTCGGACAGGGTGCCGAGCATGACCTCGCTGTCCACCCGGTTCTTCGGGCAGCCGAGCGTGCGCATGTAGACCTGAGTCGGCATCGGGGCCGCCGGATCTAACAGTCCGGCACCCGGTTTCCAACCCCCGCCCCGCGTGACGCGCCGCCGAGGGGCGGAGAGCGCCGTCCGTCACGAGCGGTTCGGCGATGTCGCCGCCGAGGACGCCGTCGGGATCGTGGACAGGGGCGCGACGACGCCCGCCGCCACCCAGGTCCAGAGCGACAGCCAGACCGCGACGATGAGGGTTCCACCGAGGAGGTGGCGCGCGAACCCGCGCCCGCCGCGACCGGCAAACCTCTCGAACGGACGCGCGGCGCCCGAGGCGCCACGCACGGTGCCGGACACGCGGATCCGGCTGGGAGAGAGCCCCATCGCCGCGAGGCGCCGTCCGGGCGGGCCCTGGTATACGTCCCCCGCCGAGATGACGTGGTCCCGCGCGTCGCCCTCGACCGTCAGGAAGACCGTTCCCTCCAGGACCTCGACCTGCATCGGGTCCCGCTGCTTCGAGCTCCAGGCCCGGGAGCTGTCCAGCGCCACCTCCAGCTTCTTCTCCATCGCGGTCGCCATCGCGGCCTCCTAACCTACGAAATGCCAGCAAACCGGCTCGCTGGTGTTTAGATGGTTAGAAGATAGGAGCAGCCACCAAACCTGTCAAGTGGCAGAATGGTGGTTATAATCGATTCATGGCAGGACACCTTTTCGAGCTCTCGGGAGGGCAGCTCGCCCTCGATTTCGTGAACACCGTCGGCGGCATGCGCGGCGAGCAGCCGAAGGAGTACCTGCGCGGGTACGAAGATCTGCTCGCCTTCGGGGTGCAGACGGGCAGCGTCTCCGCGGAGCAAGCCCGGCAGATCGCCGACGAGGCGCGCCGCCGGCCGGCCGATGCGGCGGCGGCGCTCGCCCAGGCGAAGGATCTCCGCGAAGCGCTCCACCGAGTGCTCGTGCGGAGGGTGGACGGGCAGGTCCCCGATCCCACGGACCTGGCGCTCCTGGGCGCGGCGCTCGGACGCGCTCTGTCCCACCGCCGGCTGGCGTCGGGCGAGGGTTGTTGCTCGCTCGGGTGGGACGGAGCCCCGGCGCTCGACGCCCCCTGGTGGCCCTCGCTTGCGGCCGCCGCGGACCTGCTCGCCTCGCGCGACGACCTGGCGCGCGTCCGCGTGTGCGGGATGTCGGAGGCGGGCGAGTGCGGCTGGCTCTTCGTCGATCGGACCAAGGCGCGGACGCGCCGCTGGTGCTCGATGCAGGACTGCGGCAACCGCGCCAAGGCGCGCCGGCACTACGCGAAGGTGAAGGGCGTCACTCCCTGAAGTTCTGGAAGGCGATCGGGATGCCGAGCCCGGCCGCGCGCACCTTCTGCATGACCTCCTGCAGGTCGTCCCGCTTCTTGCCGGAGATGCGGACCGCGTCGCCCTGGATGGACGCCTGGACCTTCAGTCCCGACTCCTTCACCAGCGCTACGAGCTTCTTCGCGTCCTCCTGCTGGATGCCCTTCTTCAGCTTCACGAGCTGGCGGACGTGCCCTCCGGCAGCCGGCTCGATCTTCTGGGGGTCGAGGCCCTCCAGCGGCACGCTGCGCTTGGCGAGCTTCTCGAGGAGGATGCCGTAGGCCGCCTCGGCCCGGCCCTCGCTGTTCGCCTTGACCAGGATGGCGCCGTCCGGCTGCCGCTCGAGGTCGGTGGACGTCCCCTTGAAGTCGAAGCGCTGGGCGAGCTCCTTACGCGCCTGATTGAAGGCGTTGTCCACCTCCATCAGGTTCAGCTCGGAGACGATGTCGAAGCTGGGCATGTCACTCCTCCATGGCGGCCTGTCGGCCGTAGCCTGCCCTGAGCCTGTCGAAGGGCTCAGCGCGAACGGAAAGACGACCTCTCTATAGCTCCAGCACCACTGGCAACACCGCCGGCCGGCGGCCGCCCTCGCGGCGGAACCAGCGCCGGATGGCCTGGCGCAGCGCCTCCTCCAGCGCGGGCACCTCCTGCCGTGCTCCGGGCGAGAGCTCCTCGATGGCGCGCAGCGCCTCGCCGCACAACGATGGCTCGCTCCCGGCCAGGCCGGCCACCCCGCGGGCGAGGAGCTCGGGGCCGCGGACCACGGCCCGGCTCGTCCGGTCGACGCACAGGAGCACGACGCACAGGCCCGCCTCGCCGAGCTGGCGCCGCTCCTTCACCACCTCGTCGTCGATGACCGCGCCCATGCTGTCGCGGTCGGCGAAGACGCGCCCGACGGGCACGCGCTCGCCGAGGACGCGCGCCCCGCCGTCCGCGAGCTCCAGCACCTCGCCGTCGACGAGGAGGTGCCGGTGCGGCACCTGCTCCAGCTCGGCGTGGCGGGCGTGCCGGGCGAGGTGACGGAACTCGCCGTGAATGGGGACGAAGCGCTCGGGACGGACGAGCTGGATGAGACGCCGCTGCTCCGCCTCCTGGGCGTGGCCGGAGACGTGGAGAGGCCGGAGATCCTCGTAGGCCACCTCCGCCCCGCGCCGGGCGAGCCCGTTCACCACCTCGCCGATGGCGATCTCGTTGCCCGGGATGTGGCGCGAGGAGAGCACCACCAGATCGCCCGGCGAGACGGACAGCTCCGGGTGCTCGCCGCGGGCCAGGCGGGCCAGCGCCGCGCGCGGCTCGCCCTGGGTGCCGGTGGTGAGGACGCACAGCTCCCGCGGGGGCAGCGCGCGCGCCTCGTCGAGCGCGCAGAGCTGCCACCCAGCCACGTCGAGGTAGCCGAGCTCCTGCGCCAGCCGGACGTTCTGCTCCATCGACCGGCCCAGGAGGACGAGCCGCCGCCCCAGCGCGCGCGCCACGTCGGCGACCTGCTGGATGCGGTGGATGTTGGAGGCGAAGCAGGCGACGAACACCCGGCCGCGGGCGCTCTCGAAGGCCGCGTCGAGGGCGGGCCCCACCTGCGACTCGGAGAGCGAGGTGCCGGGGCGCTCGGCGTTCGTGGAGTCGGAGAGGAGCAGCCGCACGCCGTCCTTGCCCAGGGCCGCCATGCGGGCGAGGTCGAAGCCCCGGCCCGAGACGGGCGCCTCGTCGATCTTGAAGTCTCCCGAGTGCAGCAGGACGCCTTGCGGCGTGCGCAGCGCGAGCGCGCAGGCGTCGGGGATGGAGTGCGTGACCGCGACGAACTCGGCCGAGATCGCGCCGCCCTCGCCCGTGCCGCGCACCTCGCCCGGCTGCACCTCGCGCAGGTCGGCCTGGACGCCCGCCTCGCGCAGCCTCGCCTCGACGAGGGCGCGGGCGAAGCGGGGCGCGTGCACGGGCGCCTTGACCGCCGCGAGGAGCTGCGCCAGCGCACCGATGTGGTCCTCGTGACCGTGGGTGACGTAGATGGCGCCCACCTGCGCCTTGCGGGCGATGAGCCAGGAGAGGTCCGGCACGATGACGTCCACGCCGATGGGCTCGTTCGGGAACATGACCCCGCAGTCGACCACCGCGATCCGGCCGTCGCACTCGACGGCCAGGCAGTTCATGCCGATCTCCCCCAGGCCTCCCAGGGCCACGATGCGGACGGGCGGTGCCACGCTCGGTCAGTATCCTCCGGCCCGGACGGCGGGCCTGGGTTAAAGTACGTCGCCCCCGCGTCGTAGGGCGGGGGACGCGCCCGCCGCCGGCCCCTTCCGTGTCCGATCCCATCCTCGACAGCCTGAACGACGCGCAGCGCGAGGCGGTCCTCCACGGCGAGGGGCCGCTGCTCGTGCTGGCCGGCGCCGGCTCGGGCAAGACGCGCGTCATCGTCCACCGGGTGGCCCAGCTCGTCCTGCGCGAGCGCGTGATGCCGTGGCACGTGCTCTGCGTGACCTTCACCAACAAGGCGGCGGGCGAGATGCGCGAGCGCCTGCAGGCCCTGCTCGGCGACCAGGCCCAGGAGCTGTGGGTCTCGACGTTCCACGCCTTCGGCGCGCGCTTCCTGCGCCGGGAGGCGGCCGCGGCGGGCCTGCCGTCGTCGTTCCCCATCTACGACATGGACGATCAGCTGCGGCTCGTGAAGCAGCTCATGGCGGAGCTCCGCCTGACGGAGGGCGAGCCCACGACGGCTCGCGACGTCCTCTCCGCCATCGACCGCTGGAAGAACGACGCGCTCCGGCCGAAGCAGGTGCGGGTAGGTGAGCTCGACGTCGAGCGGCAGGCGGCGAAGACGGTCTACGAGCGGTATCAGCGGGCGCTGGAGCGCGCCGGGGCAGCCGACTTCGGCGACCTCATCATGCGGCCGCTCCACCTCCTCGAGGAGGATGAGGCTTGCCGGGCACGCTGGGCGGGGCGCTTCCGCCACATCCTCGTCGACGAGTTCCAGGACACGAACCCCGCCCAGTACCGGCTGGTGAGCCTGCTCACCGGCGCGAAGCGGAACGTGTGCGTGGTGGGCGACGACGACCAGGCCATCTACCGCTGGCGCGGCGCCGACGTCTCGAACATCCTCGACTTCGACCGAGAGTGGAAAGGGGCGCGGGTGGTGAAGCTCGAGCAGAACTACCGCTCCACGCGCCCCATCCTCGAGGCCGCCCACGCCGTCATCTCGAAGGCGCACCGGCGCCGCGACAAGCGCCTCTGGACCGAGCGGGAGGGCGGGTCACCCCTGCAGCTCCTCGTCGGGCAGGACGAGCACGAGGAGGGGGAGCGCATCGCGCGCGCGGTGGAGAGCGCCCACGGGCAGGGCGCGCCGTGGGAGTCCATCGCGGTCCTCTACCGGACGAACGCGCAGTCGCGGGCGGTCGAGGCGGCGCTGCGCGGCCGCCGCATCCCTTACGTGGTCGTGCGCGGCACGAGCTTCTACGAGCGGGCGGAGGTGAAGGACGCCGCCGCCTACCTCCGGCTCGCGCTCTCGCCTCGCTCCGATCTCGACCTGCTGCGGATCGTGAACCGGCCCGCGCGCGGGGTGGGCGAGAAGTCGGTCGAGCGGCTCCAGGCGTTCGCGCAGGACCGGGGCCTGGCGCTCTTCGATTCGCTGCGGGAGGTCGACCTCGTCCCCGACCTCACCCCCAAGGCGAAGAAGGCGCTGGCGGCCTTCCGCGACCTCATCGCCGACCTGCACGGAAAGGTGGCCGACCTCGACGCCGGCCTGGCCGTGCAGGAGGTGCTGCAGCAGAGCGAGATGATCGAACGGCTCAAGCAAGAGGGCACGGACGAGGCGGTCGAGCGGGCCGAGAACCTCATGGAGCTCCTCGCCGCCGCGCGCGAGTTCGACGAGGCGCAGCTGGGCCGGGCGCCGCTGGACTCCGCGCTGCGCGCCACGCTCAGGGCGAGAGGGGAGGAGGAGGAGCCGGCGCCGCCGCCGCTGGCGCGCTTCCTCGAGAACATCGCGCTCCTCGGCGACGCCGACGCGCCCACCCCCGAGGGCCGCGTCGCCATGATGACGCTCCACGCCGCCAAGGGCCTGGAGTTCGACGCGGTCGTGCTGGCGGGCATGGAGGAGGGCGTCCTGCCCTACACGCGCCCGTGGAGGCGGCCCGAGTCGGCCGAGGCGAGCCAGGCGGACCAGGACGAGGAGCGCCGCCTCTGCTACGTCGGCATGACGCGCGCCCGCAAGCTCCTCACCCTCTCGCTGGCGCGCCGGCGCATGACGTACGGAGAGGCTGGCCCGACCTTCCGCGCGCAGCAGCCGTCACGCTTCCTGGCCGATCTGCCGCCGGAGCTCTTCGGGCTCGCCGCCCGCGCGGTCGCCGCGCCGCCCCGCGCCGAGCCGCCCCGCATCCGCCGTCACCCGGGCGCGCTCGACGGCGAGCCGGTCATCGAGCTCGACGGGGAGGATGGTTGGAACGAGGCTCGTTCTCCCTCGCCCCCGCAGGGGGAAAGGGAGGCTTGCCTCCCGCAAGGGGTGAGGGCCGAGGAGAGGGGACCGCTGCGCAGCCCCCGCGGCGAACCGCACGTGGAGTACGATGGCGAAGCGATGGACGCGCTCTCTCCCGGCGACCGCGTGGTGCACGCCTCGCTGGGCGAGGGCGTCGTCCGCGCCTGCGAGGGGCGGGGCGGCGAGGCCAAGGCGACCGTCGCCTTCTACGACCGCGGCGAGAAGCGCGTCCTCGCCCGCTTCCTGCGCAGGGTGTGAAGCGCGCGCGGCTGCTCCGCGCCGGCGAGGCGCCGATGATGCGCGCAGGCGCGCACCCGCTTTCGGCTACAGGCCGCGCAACAGGTCGCCGACGCCCTTCCGCGCCTGGACCTTGGCCTTCTCCTTCGCCGTGTCCTGGAGCTCCTGGACCTTCTGCTTCGCCGCGCCTTGCACGAGGCCCGCCACGGCCTGGTCGGCCTGGACGCTCACGGACGGCTGCGCCAGGGATCCCGAGAGCGCCAGCGGCACCGTCAGGCCTTGCCCGAGGGGGAGCTTCGAGCCGCCCGCGAGGCGCTGCAGCGTCTCCTTCGACAGCTTGGCCGCGCCGGTGAGGGCGAGCTGACCTCCGAGGCCGATCTTGCCGCCCAGCTCGGTCGCGCCGAACGGAGCCGTGAAGGAGAGCGGCCGCGCCAGCGCCATCGCGCCATCCTTGACCGTGAACTGCGCCGCCAGGTCGCGCAGGGTGGTCTTCCCCCCGGCGCCGCCCACCGTGCCGGCGAGTCCCGTCTTCCCCGCGGCGCGCAGGCCTTGCGATACCGCGCCCAGCACCTTGTCCCCCAGGTCGGTGGTGCTCAGCTCGCCCTGCTTCATCGAGAGCGCACCACGGCCGGTGAGCGCCTTCTGCAGGGTCGGCCAGTCCACACCCGTGCCGGCGAGGTCGAGCGTGCCCGTCAGCTTGCCCGCGAGCGGGGCGGCACCTGAGAACGAGGTGAGCGCCTGGCCGAGGTCGATCGCATCGAGCTTCGCCTTGAGGTTCCAGCTCGGGTTCGCCTGCGACAGATCGACCCGGGTGCCGGCCGCATCCACCCGCCCGCCGAAGAAGGAAGCCTGAGCGTCGTGCAGCACGAACACGCCCTCCTCGAGCGCCGCCTTGGCCTTGAAGCCGTTGGCGACGAGGCCGCCCTTCACCACCTTTTCGATGTCGATGGTGCCCGAGACGTCCGCCGCGCCCACCTGCTTCCGCTGGGCGGCCGTGAGGAGCGGCCCCTGGCTCTTCTTCTGGTCCTGCGGGAGGAGGCTCATGACCTGCCCGAGGTCGAGCAGCGGACCGGCAACGGCGAAGCGCACCCGCTGCGGCTTCAGCTCGGCGGCGAGCCGTCCGCCGAGATCGATGCCGGGGCCCTTCACCGCGAGCTTCTCGACGGCTGCGGTCCCGGCGCCGCTCGCTGGATCGACGAGCGCGTGGAGCTCGAAGCTCCCCTGGGCCGGCTCGCCCCGCAGGCGAACCTGAGAGAGCTTCCCCGAGCCGTCCACCGCGTACTTCCCCTCCCGGGTGGCGAGCTTCGCCGACGCGTCGACCTTGCCGCCCGTCATCATGTTCGTCATCGCCGGCGGGAGGAAGGCGCGCACGAGGCCGAGGTCGAGGCCGGTGAGCGCGAGGTCGCCCTGTAGCTCGGGGTACTCGCCGGGTCCCAGCTGGGCGAAGCTCTCCGGCAGCTTCGAGGCGTGCACCCGCGCCTCGAAGTTCTTCTGGGGGTTCACCACCGCTGCGCTGAGCTTCGCGTCCAGCGGGTGGCCGAGGCCGACGTGCTCGGCCGAGAAGTCGATCCGGGAGAGCGCGACCGCCGCCTTGTCGCCCAGGAGCGTGTCGATGTAATGGACCTCGCCGCCCTCGATGGACGCCCGATCGACGAGCACGGTGGCCTGGCTTCCAGCGGGTTCCTTGGACGCGGGGGCAGGCTTCTCCTTCGGCTCGCCGCCCAGGCCCTCGTAGTTCCAGGTCCCGTCCTTCGCGCGCACCAGGTTCAAGATCGGCCTCACGAGCCGGATCCCGCTCACCTGCACGTCCTTCCCGAGGGACGTGAGGAGAGGCCACAGCCGCACGCCCACCTCGAAGGCCTCCATCTGGGCGAGCGGAGGCTCCCCCGGCCGGCCGGCCACGACCGTGCCGGTCAAGGCGACCCGGGTGTGCGGGAAGATGCGCAGCTTCGCGTCCGCGACGGTGACCTGCCGGCCGAGCGCCGTCGAGACCCGCGGCACGACGAGGTCTTTCACCCGCGAGGAGACGGCGCCGGTCTGGAGGAGCAGCGTCAGCCCGACGACGAGGACGACGAGCGCGCCGACGGTGCCGGCGATGACCGTGAGCAAGGTTCGAGCAGGAGACTTCGGCATGCCTGGAAGTTCGGCTCGCCGGGCGGCCTTGGCAACCGTCTTGCTACAGCCGCCGCACCCCGAAGATCAGCGAGACGAGGAATGACAGGAGGGTGAGCGCGATCGCGAGGAGCAGCGCCGAGAAGAAGCCCACCCCGTACGCGCCCATGACGGTACCGAGCCAGATGAGCGCATAGAGGAGCCACGGGAAGAAGAGAAACCATAGGAAGCGCGCCAGGGTGACGTACGACGCCACGGCGAGGAAGAGCGACACCACCACCGCCCGTCCGACCGTGTTGGAAGGGTTCCCCGGAGAGACCCAGCCCACCGCCAGCATGAGCACCACGGCTGACGTGACGAGGCGGACGAGGAACGCGAGGAAGTGCTTCAGCATCGCCCGAACATAGCCCGGCGCGCGATCGCCGCGCGCTCCTTATGATCCGGACGTGCCCCAGCCCATCTCGACCGGCCCCATCCCGCCGGGCCCCCTGCCCGCCGTCTCCGAGGAGCTCCTCCGGTCGCTTCCCAAGACGGACCTCCACTGCCACCTCGACGGCTCGCTCCGGCTCGGCACCATCCTGGAGCTGGCCGAAGCGCAGAAGGTGAAGCTCCCGGCCGACACGCCCGAGGCCCTCGCGGTCGCCATGCACCAGGGCCAGGTGTGCGCCGATCTCGAGGATTACCTGACGGCCTTCGACATCACGCTCTCGGTGCTCCAGACCGAGGAGGCGCTCTACCGCGCAGCCCATGAGCTCGCCGTCGACTGCGCCGCCGAGAACGTGCGCTACCTGGAGGTGCGCTACGCCCCTGTCCTGCACACCCGCCTCGGCCTCAAGCCCACCACCATCGTCGACGCGGTGCTGGAGGGCTTGCGCGCCGCGAAGCGCGAGACCGGCGTGAAGTCGAACGTCATCATCTGCGGCATCCGCCACATCGACCCTGTCACCTCGCTGCGCCAGGCCGAGCTCGCCGTCGCCTACAAGAACAAGGGCGTGGTGGGCTACGACCTGGCCGGCGCGGAGGAGGGCTATCCCTCGAAGGCCCACCAGCGCGCCTTCCAGCTCATCCTCGACAACAACGTGAACGTGACCATCCACGCCGGCGAGGCCTACGGGCCGGAGTCGATCGCGCAGGCGGTGCACTACTGCGGCGCGCACCGCATCGGGCACGGAGTGCGGCTGCGCGAGAACGGCGATCTGCTGAACTACGTCAACGACCACCGCATCCCGCTCGAGATGTGTCCGTCGTCGAACGTCCAGACGCGCTCGGTGGCCGACGTGAAGAGCCACCCTCTCAAGTTCTACTTCGACTTCGGTCTGCGGGTGACCGTCAACACCGACAACCGCCTCATCACCGACACCACCGCCACGAAGGAGCTCCTCGTCGCCCATCGCGAGATGGGCTTCACCCTCGAGGACCTGGTCACGGTCATCGTGCAGGGTTTCAAGAGCGGCTTCCTCCCCTACCGCGAAAAGTCGGACCTCCTGAAGCAGGTGAACCGGGACATCGCGGAGACGCTCACCAGGTTCGCG
>DASPZP010000190.1:0-4863 GCA_035636195.1 Anaeromyxobacteraceae bacterium | reverse complement strand
AAGGCGGGCACGAGGAGCGCGTGGGCGCGCTCGGCGGCGCCCGCCACCCGGCGCGCCAGCGGCCCCAGCCTGTCGTGGAAGTGGATCCGGAAGTGCTCCGTCTCGAGCGTCCGCCAGTGGAGCCCGGGGTCGTAGGGCTGTGCTCGCGCCGCGCGTGGCGCGGCCAGCGCGAGGATCCCGGCGGCCGCGGCGAGGCGCAGGGCGCTCGTCACGATGGGCGGGCGCGGCGGCGAGGCCGGCGCGAGCGCGCCGCCACGACGCGCTCGGCGAGGAAGCGCTGCAGCCGGCTGCGCACCAGGAGCCCGTGCTCGAGCGGCCCGGTGTGCGTGCCGCCCGGCAGCACGAGGAGCTCGCTCGCCGGGATGGCCTCGTGCATGGCGATGGAGCGGACGAGCGGAGTCCAGGTGTCCTTCTCCCCGGCCACCACCAGCGTCGGGACGTCGACGTGGGGGAGATGGTCGGTCGCGTCGCCCTCGGCGGCGCTCGCCAGCATGCGCACGAAGACCTGGGGATCGACTTCCGCCACGTCGGCCAGGTACCGCTCCAGATCCGCGCGCGGGAGGAGGTTGCGGTTCACCTCGAAGTAGCCCCCGACCTGGAGCGTCAGCTCGGTCGGGATGAGGTTGCGGAACGCCCAGCGGGCCGCCGCGGGCTGCGTGATGACGAGGCGCTTCAGCAGCGGGAAGATCCCCTCGAGCATCGGACCGCCGTGCCAGGTGCGGAGCGGGCGCCCCGGCGAGCCGCAGAGGAGCGCCAGGCCGCGGACGCGCCGCGGAGCGCGCCGGTGCGCCTCGAGGCACACCTGCACCCCGACCGAGTGGCCGACGAGGACCGCCGAGGGCTCGCCCGCGGCGTCCATGACGCTGAAGAGGTCGCCGACCGCGTCGGCGAGCGTGGTGTGGGCGAGGTCGCGCGGCCGCTCGCTCTGGCCGTGCCCGCGGTAGTTGAAGTGGAGCACGCGGTGCCGGGCGGCGAGGGCCGGGAAGATCTCGCGCCAGATGTACCCGGCGCAGGCGATGCCGTCGACGAGCACCACCGCCGGCTCGCCCTTGCCGGCGGTCCGCCACCAGATGCGCGTCCCGTCGGCCGCCGCCGCGAAGCTCTCGTCCACGATCGGATCCCCCTCGCCGCGTGCCCTCACGGGCGCCGGATGTTAGGACAGGGACGAGCAGCGCGGCAATCGGAGGTCGAGCGGATGGCAGAGGCGAGGGGCGAGGTCGGGCACGCGTGCGAGCAGGGCCACGACCACGACCACGAGCGGACGCACCACCACGGTGCGCACAGTCCGTCCGAGTCGGGCAGCGTGCGGCGGCTGGCGGTGTCGCTGGGGGTCGCGGCGCTCATCATGGTGGCCGAGGCGCTCGGCGGCTGGTGGTCCGGCTCGCTCGCCCTCATCTCCGACGCCGGCCACATGCTCACCGACGTGGCCGCGCTGGGACTGGCGCTCCTCGCCGTCATCTTCGGAGCGCGGCCGGCTGACGTGAAGCGCACCTTCGGCTTCCGGCGGCTGGAGGTCCTGGCGGCCCAGTTCAACGTGGCGACGCTGCTCGGGCTGACGGTGTGGATCGGCTGGGAGGCCTGGGACCGCTTGCAGCACCCGCACGCCGCGATCGGGCTGGGGATCATGGCCGGCGTGGCGACGGTGGGGTTCCTCGGCAACGCGGTCATCCTGGTGTGGCTGCGCGGCGACCACAACCTCAACACCCGCTCCGCCTTCTTGCACGTGCTGGGAGACGCGGTGGCCTCCGCGGCGGTGCTGGCCGGCGCCGGCGCCATGTGGCTGCGGCCCGACCTCGGCTGGATCGACCCGGTGCTGTCCATCGCCATCGCCGGCCTCATCCTGTGGGGCGCCGGGAGGCTCGTCGTCGAGATCTCCGACATCCTGATGGAGGCGTGTCCGCGCCACCTCGACGTGGAGGACATCACGCGCCTCATGGAGGGCGCCGACGAAGGAGTGGTGGCCGTGCACGACCTGCACGTGTGGACCATCTCGAGCGGGCTCTACGCGCTCTCGGCGCATCTCGTCATCCACGGTGAGGCCATCGGGCGCAACGACGCCATCCTGACCGCGGTGAAGTCGAACCTGCGCCGGCGCTTCGGCATCGATCACACCACACTGCAGATCGAGTCGACCGACTACGCACACGTGGACGACGTCCACACGCACTGAAGGCGGTGCCGGTCCGCCCACGCCGCCCAGGGCACGAGCAGCCACAGCAGCAGCCCGGACGCCGCCACCGCAGTCGCCGACGGCGGCGGCGGGCCCATCACGTTCACGACGTAGACCGCGCCGAGGAAGCCCACCAGCGACGCGAGCGCCCAGCGCCCCACGCGATCGCGCGGGCGTGTGGTCGCGAGGTAGATCCACGTGCCAGCCGCGAAGAGCGCCCCCTCGACCGCCAGCGTGGCGGGGGTCGATCCCCACAGCCCGAGCCCGACCTTCGGCCCTCCCGGCCAGAGCGGGAGGTCCGGCCGGTGCGACACCACGTCGAGGAACCAGTGGCTGGCGACGAGCGCTGCCGTCATCCAGCCGCCGGTGCGGTACCCGGTCCGCGCGAGGTAGACCGCCCCGAACAGCAGCGACCAGAGCGCCACGGTGGCGGCGGAGTGCGAGATGGGATAGCGCACGAACGCGAGTGGGGTGAAGGCGGTGTCGCCCGGCGCGATCCGCACCTCCTCCAGGCCAGCCAGGACCAGGATGGGCCAGGCGAGGTCGAGGAGCTGCGCGGCCGCGAACAGCGTTCCGAGTGATGCCCGCGGCGCGACGCGCTTCGCGGCGAGTGCGACCGCATAGTGCCCGATGAACATGCGTCGACGCTTAGCGCAGCTGGCCGTGCGCGGCAAACATCCCCTCTGCCGTACCGGAGAAGGCAGGCAAACATCACCCTCTCTCCCGCCGGGGGAGAGGGCAGGGTGAGGGGGTCGGGTTCCTCGACGTCCGGTGCCGCACGTCCCGCCCTGCGGCGCCGTGTTATACGCCTTGGGTGCGCTCGCTCCTCGCGCTCCGCCCCGTCGCCGCAGTGCACCGGCTCCCGCCGCGCAGCGAGGCCTGCCCGCTCTCCTTGCGCGATCTCCTGCGGAGCGGGGCCGCGCCGCTCCTGCCGCTCGTCGTCGCTCCGATCCCGGCGGTGGCGCGGGCGGCGCTCCTCGCGGCCAAGGAGGCGCGGGCAGTGGTGGGGCTCGCGCCCGGCCCCGGCGCGGATCCCGGCGGGTGGTTCGACGCCGTGGCGCGCGCGGCCGATGAGCTCGCGCCGGGGTTGCCCTTCTTCGTCTCGGGCGAGGTCGCAGTCGGGGACGGCGGCGAGGCCCTGGAGCAAGCCTTCGCCGCGGCGCACCGCCTGATGGAGGCGGGCGCGACGCACCTGGCGGTGGACGTCTCGGCGGTGGGGCTGGCGCATCGGGCGCACGCGGCGTCTCAGGTCGCGGGCGCGGCGGCGGAGCGCGAGCTGGCCGTCGAGTGCGTCCTCCCCGCCGGCCCGGACGCCCTCGACCCCGAGGCCGCCGTCGCGTTCGTCGAGGAGTTCGAGGGGTGGGGCGTGCGGGCCGACCTGGTCGGCGTACGGCTCGGGGCGGGTGCGGCGCCGGCGGATCCGCTCGCGCAGCGCTCCCGCCTCGACGCGCTCGCGGAGGAGCTCGGCGAGCACCCGCTCCTGCGCCGGGGCCCGCTGCGGCCCGGGGCCGCCGCGGCGCTGCGCGGTAGCCGGCTGCGCGCCTGCGAGGACGGCGGCGCGGCCCTCGCCGCCGGCTGGCACTCGCTCCCCCAGGAGCTCCGTCGCGAGGCGGGAGCCGGGCGCGGCGGGCAGGTGCTGGCGGAGGCCGCTGCCGCGCGGCTGGAGGCGCTCGCCTACCTCGAGGTGTCGGGGTTCCTGGAGGCGCTCGGCTGCGCCGGCAGCGCGTGGGCGGTGGCGGTGGCCCTCGGCTCCGGGGCGAGGCCCTCGCGACGATGAGGATCGTGGCCGGCAGCGCGCGCGGGCGGCCGCTGGTGGCTCCGCGCAGCCTCTCGACCCGACCGACCAGCGACAAGGTGCGGGCCGCCATCTTCAACCTGCTCGGGCAGTTCTTCGAGGGCGGCCGGGTGCTCGATCTGTACGCGGGCACCGGCGCGCTGGCGCTGGAGGCGCTCTCGCGAGGCTGCGAGCGCGCGGTGTGCGTCGAGCACGACCGCGCCGCGGCCGAGCTCATCCTCCGCAACGCGGCCGCCTGCGGCTTCCTGGAGCGCGTCGAGATCCGGCGCGCGCGGGTGGAGGCCGCCTTGCCGCGGCTCGCCGGTGGCGCGTTCACGCTCTGCCTCCTCGACCCGCCGTACGCCGTCGGCCCCGGGGCCGCGCTGGCGCTCCTCGGGCCGGCCCTTGGGCCCGCCGCGACGGTGGTCGCCGAGCACGATGTCCGGCACCCTCCGCCCGAGACGGTGGGAGATCTCGCCCTGGCGGACCGCCGGAGCTACGGTGACAGCGGCGTCTCGATCTACCGGCTGGCCTGAAGGCCGGCTGGCCGCGAGGGAGGAAGCGATGGAGGAACAGCCCAGGAGCACGCTGCGCCGCCCGAGCCGTGCGCCGGGCATCATCCTCGTGCTGGTCGCGCTCGCCGTCGGGGTAGGCGTGGGCTTCTGGCTGCGCGGCCGGTCGGGCGAGCCCGAGCGCGCGGCGGCTCCCGGCCCGGTAGCGGCGGCGGACGGGGGGGAAGCGGAGGGACCCGTCGCGACCGTCGAGCCGGCCAAGGCGCGCTCGCTCCTCGAGGCGGTCTCCGCGAACCCGCTCTACCGGAGCTGGATAGGGGAGGGCGACCTCGTCCGGCGCTGGGTGGTCGTGACCGACAACCTGGCCGAGGGCATCTCGCCCCGCGCCCAGCTCCCCTTCCTCGCGC
>DASPZP010000189.1:0-12746 GCA_035636195.1 Anaeromyxobacteraceae bacterium | reverse complement strand
CTCGCCGTCCGGCGCTGACAACACCTCGAAGCCCTGCTGCCGCAGCGCCCGACGGATGCGCCGGGCGGAGAGCGCGTCGCCGTCGAGGAGGAGCGCCTTGCGTCGCTGCTGGCCGTTCGAGGTCATGCCCGGCAGACGGCGTGCGGGCCGAGCGTATTCACGAGACGGCCCTCCCCCCTCGAACGAGGGAGAGGGCCGTGATGCGTCGGGTCGGGACCCGATCTGGCAGCTACTTCTTCGCCGCCGTCCGGAAGGCGTCGATGACCTTCTGCGCGTCGGCGGAAGGCGCTCCGACGGAGAGGAAGGCGAGCGGGCGCTCCACCTTCTTCGACTGCACGATCGCCACCTGCTTCGGGTCAGCGAACTCGAGCCCGAGCGCGCCGACTCCGGTCTCGTCCGTCGCGACCCGGTCGTTCACGTCCTTCACGGCTGCGAGCGCCTGGGCAGACGGCGCGTACTCGGCGCCACCGAGCACCACCTGCTTCACGAGCCCGCGCGTCGCGCTGGCGGCCGCGTCGGTGTAGACGGCAATGGGCTGATCCTTTCCACCCAGCTCCTTCCAGTTGCGGATCTTTCCGGTGTGGATGTCCTCGAGCTGCTTCCAGGAGAGGGTCTTCACCGGGTTCGCGGGGTGCACCACGAAGACCACCTCGGAGGTGGCGACGACGTGCATGCGCAGGTCCGGAGGCGCCTTCTCGAGGCCCACCGTCTTCGCGCCGGCCAAGCTCGCCTCGAGCGAGGCGGAGACCATGGCGAGCTCGCACTTCCCCTGGGCCAGGTCCTTCAGGCCCTTGCCGGCGTTGCTCTTCTCGACGGCGAGGGTCACGCCGGTGCTCTTCTCGACCGACGAGCGGTAGGGGGTCACCACGCTGTCGAACACGCTCGCCGCGCCGTGGATACGGAGCGGCGGCGACCTGGTGGCGGCGGCCGCGTCGCGGTGGCAGGACTGGCAGTCGAAGGAGGCGGTGGTCCCGTCGTGGCAGGCGAAGCACGACGTCCCGTTCCCATGGTGGTCGATCGAGATGAGCGCCTTCTGGCGGGCCGGGAAGATGGCCGCGTGGCAGCTCTTGCACGCGTAGCCCTTCGACGCGTGCAGCCGCCCGTCGAAGACGACCTTCCCCTGCCCTGCTCCCCCGTAGACGATCATCTTCCCGCCGGGCGTGGCTCCGGCGGGCATGGCGAGCGCCACGGCCAGCGCGGCCAGGCCGAACACGAGTGTGCGCATGGTGGCGGCCCTCTAGGCGAGGATGCTGCGGCTCACCTTCTTCACGTTGGCGGTGCCGGTCAGCACCATGGCGTCGACGAGCTCCGCCCGCATCTTGTTGAGCACGAGCTTCACGCCCTCGGCGCCGCCGCCCACCGCGCCGCGCAGGACAGGCCGGCCCACCAGCACCGCGTTCGCGCCGAGCGCGAGCATCTTCAGCACGTCGGCGCCGTAGCGCACGCCGCCGTCGACGAGGATGACCATGCGCCCCTTCACCTTGTCCGCGATGGCGGGCAGGACCTTGGCGGTGCCGGGGGTGTGGTCGAGCACGCGTCCGCCGTGGTTCGACACGCAGATCCCGGCGGCGCCCACGTCGAGCGCCATCTGGGCCTCCTGCACGGTCATGACGCCCTTGATGATGAAGGGGAGCTTGGTGGCGCGGACGAGCTCGCGCAGCTTCGCGGGCGTCTTCGGCTCGATGGTCTCGCCCGGCTTGGCGCGCGCGGCGCGACCGGCCGAGTCGATGTCGATGGCGATGGCCTTGGCGCCCGCCTCCTGCACCATCCGCATGCGCTCGATGATCTCGGCCTGGCTGCGGGGCTTGATCTGCGCGAGCCCCCACCCGCCGTACTTCTTGATCGTCTGGAGCCGCGTGGCGTAGACGGTGACGGGATCCTCGATCCCGTCGGCGGCGAACCCGAACGTGCCGGCCGCCTGGCACCCGCCGATGATGCCCTCCATGTACTCCTCTTCGGACATCTTGCCCTTGAGGCCCATGTTGTAGGTCACCCCGCCCGTGATGGCGGAGAGGATGGGCATCGAGACCTTCTCGCCGAACAGCGTGATGGTCGTGTCCGGCTTCTTCACGTCGTGGAAGGTCCGCATGTTGAACCCGTACACGGCGAGCGCGTCCAGGTTGTTGCGGAAGGCCTTTCCGGTGCCGATGCCGCCCATGCCGGGGACCTCGCCCGAGCAGGCCTGGCCGTCGCACTCGGGGCACACCCGGCACTTCGGGTAGAGCTTCTCCCGAGCGACCTTCATCACGTCCGCCAGCGTCTTGGCCGACGCGGCGGCGGCTACGGGGACGGTCGCCGCAGGAGCGGACGCCGGAGCGCTCGCCGCGGGCGTGAGGGCGGCCTCGGCTGCCTCCGCCTTCAGCGCGATCCCTGCCACCGCCACCGCGCCCGCACCCACCGCCGCGCGCTTGAAGAAATCACGCCGGCTGACGGCGTTCTTGGTCCCGCTCTCTCGGCTCTGCGACATGTCGGTCCGCTCCTATCGTGGTGACGTCGTCACTAGTTCGGGTGACCCTGAGCGGGCGAAATGCTACGGGCGTTGGAGAGGACTCACAACAACTGGCAGTGTGAGCGGCAATCTGCCGCAGTGCGAGCGGGACCACTCGTCCGGCCACGGATGTGGGCGACCCGTGGTGCGCCCATCTGGTGCGGCGCGATGGCCATGCTAGCTTTCGGCCGTGCCGACCCGCTGCCGAGGAGTTTCCCTCGCCGTTCTTGTCCTGCTGGTGGGCGCCTGCTCCCGGAAGGCGGAGCCGCCGGGGGCGGAGCCGACCGGGAGCACGACCCCGACCAGCGGCCCCCTCACCCCAGCCCTCTCCCCCGACGGGGGAGAGGGAGGAAGGGCGACCCCGACCGCGACCGCGCCCGATGGGGGAGAGGGAGCAAGGGCGACCCCGACCGCGACCGCGACCGCGCCCGACGGGGGAGAGGGAGCAAGGGCGACCCTGACCGCGACCGCGCCCGACGGGGGAGAGGGAGCAAGGGTGACCGCGACCCCGACTCCACCCCCGACTCCGCCCCCGCCGCCGGCGATGGTTCCGGTGACGCTCGCGGTGGCGGTGATGGGCAGCGTAGAAGTGCCGCTCGCCCGGGATGGCGTCACGCCGGTCGACCCGGCCGCGTCCTACCGGGTGGAGATCGCCGCCCACCTCGTCGACGGGCGGCTGTCGCTGCACGACGCGCAGGACGCGATGGTCGCTTCGACGGGCACGGCCGAGGTCGGTGGCGAGGTGACGCGGTATCGGCTGATGCCGGTGGAGCCGCTCCAGCCCGCCTCGAGCTATACGCTCGTGGTGGACGGCGCCGTGACGCGTGAGGCGCACGACGCGGGCGGGCGCGCGTACGGACCATTCCTGGCGAAGCTCGGGACCACCGGCGAGAAGCCGCCCCCTCCCCAGAAGAAGCGCGGGAAGCAGCGGCGCTGAGCCTCGATCAGCGCCCGGGCCGCGGGACGAGCTCTTTCCCGGCCGAGCGCAACAGGGCGCAGTCGGTCTCGAAGAACCGCCGCTCCTCGAGGATGGTGGCCACGCGCGAGCCGGCCGCGCTCGCTCTCGACGGCGGCGTCCGGGCCGACGCAGCGGCGCTGTCGCCCAGGAAGGCGTCGTTCATCGCGCCGGCCTGGCCCTCCTGTGCGTCGAGGCGCGACGCGGCCGACAGGGCGGCGTCGTCGAGCCAGGGCGGAAGCGCCCGGCGCCGGCAGGCGTCCGCCTCGGCGGCGCGCCGCTCACGAGGATCGCGGGGAGCCTCCGGCGGGCGGACCGGGTAAGCGCAGGCGAGGAGCGCCAGGGCCACGAAGCGCTTCCTCACTCCCGCTCCAGGAGCGGAAGGACCGGGATGTCGGCCTCGCAGAAGGGATAGCGGGCGAGCGTGCCGGCCTCGGCCCACTCCAGCGCCGCCACGCCGAGCGGGCGCGGCTCCTCGCCAACAGGCAGCGCGCAGACATAGAACGCCAGCTCGACCTCGAGGTCGGAGTAGCGGTGGCGGTGGCGCAGGACGAGTGGGCCGACCTCGACCTCGCAGCCGAGCTCTTCCCGGACCTCGCGCCGGAGCGCCTCCGGCTCGCCCTCCCCGGCCTCCACCTTGCCGCCCGGGAACTCCCAGAGCCCGCCGCGATCGGCGTCGTCGCGGCGGCGCGAGATGAGGATGCGCGCGCCGCGCCGGACCACCGCCGCCACGACGCGCACCTGCCTCACGAGAGGTCGAGGGCGAGCAGATCGCCGCCGTTCGAGAGCACGTAGATGCGCTCGCCCAGCCAGCCGGGCGTCGCCGACACACCCGTCCCAGGGTTGAAGACGCGCAGCAGGCGGCCCTTGTTCGTGTCGATGAACAGGAGGCCGTTCGTGTTCGGCACCGCGGCCCGGCCGCCCAGAACGGCGGGGTCGCCGGCCGGCACGCCCTCGAGAGGCACCGTCCACCGGATGGCGCCCTCCTGCGTACCGATGCCGAGCACCTGCGTGGTCGTGACCACCACCAGCAGGTTGCTCGCGAGCCCGAGCCGAGCCGGGCCAGGCGCCTTCACCTCCCAGAGCTGCTGCCCCGTCTGGGCGTCGAGCGCGTAGATGGCGCCCGAGTAGGCGGCGGCGAAGAGGTGCCCGCCCTGGGCCCGCAGGGAGTCGACGTCCATGAAGTCGGCCTGGGGCGCGACCTTCCGCTCCCATTTGACGGTGCCGGTGATGAGGTCGAGCGCCGCCACCGTGCCGTCGGAGTACGCGCCGAACGCGAGCGCTCCGGTGACGAGCACCGAGGCCGCGCCGCGAATGGTGAAGCCCTCGCGCAGCTCGCGCCGGTGGTGCCACTTCCAGGCGCCGGTGCGGGCGTCCACCGCGACGAGCGTGTCCTGCAGCGTCATGGCGAGGACGAGGCCGCCCGCCACCACCGGCGTCGTCCCCACCTCTTCCTGGGCGTCATACTTCCAGCGGAGCTTGCCGCTCCCCAGCTCGACCGCGTACAGGTGACCGTCCGTCGACCCGACGTAGACCGTGTCGCCCTCGATCCGCGGCGGCGCGTCGAAGCGCCCCACCAGCTCGAGCTCCCACGCCACCACGCCCTCCGGCGTGAAGGAGCGGAGCCAGCCGTCGCGGGTGCCGACCACCACCCGGCCGCCGAGCGGGTCGACCACCGGGCCGCCCGTCTCGCGCGCCTTCCACTCGAGGGCGGTGGGCATGACGAGCTGCTTCTGCCAGCGCACCGTCCAGAGCCGGACCGGCGCGGGCGGAAGCTGAGCCGGCGGGCGCGCCAGCGCCCCCAGGAGCAATGCCAGGAGGTGCATCTACTGACCGCCCAGCCGCGCCAGCCGCTCCTGCGCCTCGACCGCCAGCGGCGACTCCTTGGCGATGCTCGCGAGGGCCTGCTGCGCCTCGGCCTTCTGGCCCGCCTTCACGAGGACCCGCGCCCGCTCCAGTGCGGCGCGATCCTTGTAAAAGTCGATGCGCATCGCCTGCTCGTACGTCTTGGCGGCGGCGGCGAGGTCGCCCTTGCCTTCCTGCGCCCGGGCGAGCCCGTCGAGCGCGCCGAAGCGGAGCGAGTCGTCCTCACCCGCCTTGTCGAGGAAGGCCTGATAAGCCGCGACGGCCTTGTCCCAGGCGCCGGCGGCGAGGTGAGCGTCGCCCTCGATCAGCGCCGCCGTCGTGGCCGCCCGGCTCCCGCCATGGCGCTCCCGCACCTGCCCCGCAGCCGCCAGCACCGCCTGCTGCTTCTCCGCCGCCGTCTTGTAGAGCGGCCGGTCGGCGTTGGGGAGCGGGATGCTCGAGACCTCGCCGCTCGCGGCGTCGACGGCGCGGTAGAGCAGGCCGCCGGCGGCGCTGCGCTCGCCGTCGAGATACGCCGAGACCCCGATGCCGACGGCGAGGAGCACGAAGCCTCCGACCACCGCCGCGAGCAACTGTCGGCGCCGCGTGGCGGCCCAGGTGGCGGCCTCGGTGGCGGCGACCTGGAACTTGTCGGGACCCTTCATCTCCTTGCGGGTCAGCTCGTGATGCGCGGTCTTGGGCATGGGGCCTCTCGGCGGGAATTCCCTTTGAAAACCGGGGCAATGTAGGCGTCCCTGGCGAGGGAGGTCAAGCCTTCTTCGCCCCCGGCGGCGGCCGGTCGCGGCGCTTGCGTTGCTTGTAGATGATCCGGATCGGCACCTCGAGCCCGAACGCCTCCCGGAAGCGGTTCTCGACGTAGCGTTGATAGTGCTCGGTGATCGACTCTGGCCGGTTGCACTGGATGACGAAGGTGGGCGGCGCGTAGGCGACCTGGGCCACGTAGTAGAGCTTCACCCGGTGCCCGCGCACGAGCGGCGCCGGGTGCAGCACCTGCAGGTCCTCGACCAGCTCGTTGAGCGCGTGCGTCGGGAAGCGGGCGCGGTACTGCTGCATGAGGCGCGCGGCCGTGTCGAGCACCTTGGTGACGCCCTTGCCGGTCTTGCCGGAGGTGAAGATCATGGGCGCCCAGGCCACGAACGGCAGGCGCTTCGCGAGCTCGTCGCGGTACCACGCCTGCGTCGCGCCCTCCCGCTCGGCGAGATCCCACTTGTTCACCACCAGCACGAGCGCGCGGCCCTTCTCCGCCACCATCCCCAGCATCCGCGCGTCCTGCTCGACCCCCGCCTCGCCCGCGTCGAGGAGGCAGGCCACCACCTCCGCCTCGTCGATCGAGCGCATCGCGCGGATGACCGAATAGGCCTCCACCTTCTGCGCCATGGCGCTCTTGCGCCGGATGCCGGCCGTGTCGGTGACGACGAACTCGTGCTCTCCGTGCTTCAGGAACGAGTCGATCGAGTCCCGCGTCGTCCCCGGAATCTCCGAGACGACGAAGCGCTCCTGACCGAGGAGCGAGTTCACGAAGGTGCTCTTGCCGACGTTGGGTCGGCCGACGATGGCGAGGCGGATGGGGCCTCGCGGGCGCGGCGCGTCCCGGTCCTCCTCTTCCTCGGGCAGCTCCTCGGCCTCCTCGGGCGGCGGCGGCGCGGGGGGGAGCTGGAGCTTGTTCAGGATGGCGTCCACCAGGTCGGACACCCCGCGGGCGTGCTCGGCCGAGATGACGTGCACCTCCGCGAAGCCGAGCCGGTGGAACTCGGCCAGCGGCAGATCGCCCTCGTGGCGGGCGGCGTCCACCTTGTTCAGGGCCACGAAGACCGGCTTACCCGAGCGGCGGAGCAGCTTCGCCACCGCCTCGTCGACCGTCGTCAGGCCCTCGCGGGCGTCGACGACGAGCACCACGGCCGCCGCCTCCTCCACCGCAAGCTGCGCCTGACGCTGCACCAGCGCGTTGAGATCGGCGCCGCCTTTCGGGTCTGGCTCGAAGCCGCCCGTGTCGACCACCGAGAGGAGTCGGTTGTCCCACTCCGTGTCGGCGTAGTTGCGATCGCGGGTGACGCCCGGCTCGTCCTCGACGATGGCGAGCCGCCGTCCGGCGAGGCGGTTGAAGAGCGTCGACTTGCCGACGTTGGGCCGGCCGACGAGGGCGATGAGCGGGCGAGGCACGGGCCGCTTCTACCACGGCCTTACAACCCGTGCCGCCTCAGGGCGTCCGCCCGCTCGCTCCAGCGTTCGTCGACCCGGACGTGGAGCATCAAGAAGACCTTGCAGCCGAGGAGCCGCTCCAGCCCGGTGCGGGCGGCGGTGCCGATCTCCTTGAGGAGCGCGCCGCGCTTGCCGATGACGATGCCCTTCTGGCTCTCGCGCTCGACGAAGATGGTGGCCCCGATGCGGACGAGCCCGTGCCGGCCCTGCTCGCGCTCGGACTCGTCGAACTCCTCGACGGCGACGGCGGCCGCGTACGGCACCTCCTCGCGCGTCTTCAGCATCACCTGCTCCCGCACGTACTCCGCGGCGAGCTGACGCTCGGCCTGGTCGGTCAGGACGTCGCGGGGAAAGAGCGGCTCGCTCGAGACGGGCACGAGGCGCGCCAGCGTCGCGAGGAGCAGGTCGACGTTCTCACCGGTGAAGGACGAGAACGGCACCACCTCGCTCCAGGCGTGCAGGCCCTGGTAGGCGGCGATGACCGGCAGGAGCGACTCGTGCGGGACGCGGTCCGCCTTCGAGATGCCGAGGACCGCGGGCTTGCCGCTCTTCGCCACCTCCTCGATGATCCAGCGGGTCGCCTCGCCCACCTCCACCGTGCCGTCGCGGGCGGTCCCGGCCTCGACGAGGAGGAGCACCACGTCCACCTCCGAGAGCGTGCCGAGGCCGACCTCCACCATGCGCCGGTTCAGGGGTCCCTGGGCGCGGTGCAGCCCGGGGGTGTCGAAGAAGGCGAGCTGAGCCTCCTCGGCGTTCCAGATCCCGAGGATGCGGGTGCGGGTCGTCTGCGGGCGCGGCGAGACGATGGCGATCTTCTCGCCCAGCACGCGGTTCAGGAGCGTCGACTTCCCGACGTTGGGGCGCCCGACGATGGCGACGAAGCCGGCCTTCACCTTAAGGCTGCGCGCCGCGGGTGATGGTGATCTTCTCGAGCTTCGTCTTGGCGTTCCCGCCACGGGCGATCTTCGGCACGAGCTCGTAGCCCTTCACCACCTCGCCGAAGATGGTGTGGCCGCGGTTCAGGTGCGGGGTCGGGGCCTCGGTGATGAAGAACTGCGAGCCGTTCGTGTTCGGGCCGGCGTTCGCCATGGCGAGCAGCCCGGGGCGATCGAACTTGTTGTCGGGGCCGATCTCGTCGGCGAAGCGGAAGCCCGGCCCGCCGTAGCCGGTCCCGAGCGGATCGCCGCCCTGGATCATGAAGTCGGGGATGACCCGGTGGAAGACCGTCCCGTCATAGAGCGGGCGCTTCACCTTCTGGTTCGAGACGGGGTCGGTCCACTCCTTCGTGCCCTCGACCAGGCCGAGGAAGTTCTCCACCGTCTTCGGGGCCTTCTCGGGGAAGAGCTTCACCACGAGGTCGCCGGCGGAGGTCTTGAAAGTGGCGAAGAGCTGGTCGGCCATGGTCTTGGGCTCCGGGCTACGAGGCGGTTACTGGCAGCTGGGCTTCGTCTTCGAGATGACGACCTTCTCCAGCGTCGTCTTGTTGTTGCCGAGCCGGGCGATCTTCCCGACGAGGTCGCAGCCGCACACACCCTCGCCAAAGCGGACGTAGCCGCACAGGCCGGAAGGGCTCCGGTCGCACTTCACCGGGTTGAGGTGCAGCGTCGCCAGCTCGGTGATGAAGAACTGCGAGCCGTTCGAGTTGGGGCCCGAGTTGGCGTAGGCGAGCTGACAGGGCTGATCGAAGAAGCGCTCGCTCGCCTCCAGCTCGTCCGGGATGGCGTAGCCGGGGCCGCCCACGCCGAGCCCGAGCGGATCGCCGCCCTGGATCATGAAGCCGGGGATGACGCGATGGAAGACGGTCCCGTCGTAGAGCGGCTTCGTCGAGCGCTGGCCGGTGCGCGGGTCGGTCCAGGCCTTCTTGCCCTCCGCGAGCTCGACGAAGTTCTTCACCGCGTTGGGCTTCTGCTCGGGGAAGAGCCGGACGGCGATCTTGCCCTGGCTGGTGACGAAGGTGGCGTACAGCTCCTTCGGCAGCGGGGCCTTCCTCGCAGGTGGCTTCGCGGCGGGCGCAGGGCCGCCCGCCGGTGGCTGCTGGGCTGGCGCGGCGAAGGGCGCGAGGCAGAGGGCGAGCGCGAGCGCGGCGGGTCTCGTCATGCGCGGCATGCTAGTGATCGGGCGCCCCGGTCGCAATCAAATGCTCGGCGCCGGTCACTTCTTGGCGCGGGCGCGCGCCGGTTTCCGCGCCGCAGCAGGCGCCTTGCGCTGGAGGCGGGAGGTGACCTTGGCGCGCTTGGTCCTCGCCTTCTTCCGAGGGGAGGTGGGAGCGACCTCGGCGTCGACGGTGCCCTGGGGCCCCCTCTCCCCGACCCTCTCCCCCGGCGGGGGAGAGGGCGGATCCTCTTTCTCGACCCCGACCGTTTCTTCGACCCCGACCGTTTCCTCGACCGCGACCTCGACCGCGGCTCCGACCTCGACCGCGACCGCGTCCTCGACCGCAACCCCTTCTCCCGCCTCCACCGGAGCGGCGGCGGCGGCCGATTTCTCCTCCGCCATCCTCGCCGCCATCGCGTCCAGCGCCAGCTTCGCCGCCGCCTGCTCCGCATCCTTCTTGGAGCGGCCGGCGCCCTTCCCCACCACCTCGCCGCGCAGCTCCAGCTCGACGTCGAACACCTTCGAGTGATCGGGCCCGTGCTCCGCGACCACCCGGTAACGCGGCGAGACGCGCAGGCGGCTCTGCGCCAGCTCTTGGAGCTGCGTCTTGTAGTCGCGGTCGAGCGTCCCGTCGGCGGCGCGGGCGAAGGCGTCCCCGAGGAAGCGATCGATGAGCGCGAGCACCGGCCCGAGGCCGCCGCCGAGGTAGAGCGCGGCCACCACGGCCTCCACCGCGTCGGCGAGGAGCGAGCTCTTCTCGCGCCCGCCGGTGAGCTCCTCACCCCGTCCCAGGCGGAGCAGCGGCCCGAGATCGAGCGTCCTGGCAATGCGGGCGAGGCCGGACTCATCCACCACCGCCGCGCGGATCTTCGACAGCTCGCCCTCGCGCGCGCTCGGGAACTGCTCCATGAGCCGCTGCGAGACGGCCAGGTCGAGCACTGCGTCGCCCAGGAACTCGAGCCGCTCGTTGTCGCACAGGCCCTCGCCACGGTGCTCGTTCACGAAGGACTTGTGCGTGACCGCGGCGAGCGCGACCTCGGGGTTCACGATCGACTGGCCGAGCCGCGCCTCCAGCGCTTCGACGGAGGGATCACGGGACGGCGAGCGGGGCGGAGACGACTGGGGAGGCTCCATGGTGTCCTGGGCCGGATCTTTCACGCGCGCAGCCTGTCGGCAAGCTCGTCGGCGAGCCCGAAGGGATCGGCCTCTCGATCGGCGATGCGCGCGGCGATGTCGTCGAGGCGACCCTGCTCGGCGGCGAGGCGGTCGAGCGCGCCGGCGAGGAGGCGATCCCGCAGCAGGGAGAGGAAGCTGGACCGCGCGCGGGCCACCTCGCGGGCGCGCCGCTCCCCGGTCGTCTCGAGGTGGGTCCGGTGGCGCTCGATGGCGGCGACGAGCTCTCCTGTCCCCTCGTCCTTGACCGCCACCGTCCTCACGATGGGAGGCTCCCAGTAGCCGGGATCGTGCGGATCCCAGGCGGAGGTGGAGCGCATCTGGTGCTCGGCGTCGTGCGCCAGGTCGGGCCGGGTGGCGCAGGAGCGGCGGAGCTCCAGCATCTGCTGCAGGTCGCGCACGGTACGATCGGCACCCTCCCGGTCGGCCTTGTTGACGGCGAAGACGTCGGCGATCTCGAGCACGCCGGCCTTGATGGCCTGCACGTCATCGCCCATGCCGGGCACGGCCACCACCACGACCGTGTGGGCGAGCGCCGCCACCTCGATCTCGTCCTGGCCGACCCCGACCGTCTCCACCAGCACGACATCCTTGCCCATCGCATCCAGCACCGTCACCACGTCGGCGGTCGCGCGCGAGAGCCCGCCCAGGTTGCCCCGGGTGGCCATGGACCGGATGAAGACCCCCGGGTCGAGCGCGTGATCCTGCATGCGGATGCGATCGCCCAGGATGGCGCCGCCGGTGTAAGGGCTCGTCGGATCGACCGCTACCACCCCTACCGTCCGGCCGGCGCGGCGGTGGTGGGCGACGAGCCGATCGGTGAGCGACGACTTGCCCGCGCCTGGCGCGCCGGTGAGGCCCACCACGTAAGCCTTGCCAGTGCGGGGAAAGAGCGTCCGCAGCGCCTGGCGGGCGGACGGCAGGCCGTCGTCGAGGTCGCGCATGAGCCGCGCCGCGGAGCGCACGTCACCGGCGAGGACGCGATCGGTGATGGTCATCGGTACCCGGGAGGCATGGCGCGGTGAGCCTACCCCAGGAGGTCGCGCGCGATCACCTTCTGCGTGGGGGCCCTCCGCGCCCCGAGTCTAGTGAGTGCGACCGACGCGCGCGATGAACTCCGAGAAACCGACGAGGTGTCGGGCCACCGTGCCTCGGATGGCCTCGTCCACGAGCCGGCCATCGGCGTCGAAGGCCTTGGCAGCGCTCGAAACGTAGACGCGTGGACCGGACCAGAGCTCGGTTCCGAGCGTGCGTAGCACCGGTAGCCACGCCGCCTGCGCCAGCATCGTACCTCCAGGCCCGGGCGTCGCTCCCATGAGCGCTACCGGCCTCCCACCGAAGACGCGCGGGATGTCCTTCGGCGGCCTTGACAGCCAGTCGATCGCGTTCTTGAAGACCCCAGGGATCGAGTTGTTGTACTCGGGCGTGACCAATAACAGTCCATCGGCGGCAGCAATCCGATCCTTCACGACCCGCACGGCTTCGGGCATGCGTTCGGCCTCGACATCGCCGTCATAGAGAGGGAACTCACGGATGGATACGACCTCGATCGTGAGACCAGGAGGCGCGAGCTCGCCAGCGGCGCGCAACAAGGCCGCGTTGTAGGAGCCGCGCCGGAGGGCGCCCGAGATTCCGACGATGGTCGCCAACGCTCGTGCCTCAGGAAGCCAGCCGGGTGCCTGATGATCCTAGCTCACTGGGCCACGGCGAGCCTGACCGTCGATGTTCCATCGGCCCCGAGCCCGAGCCGGCGATGGCGGTCGGAGATGGCCATGGAGGCTGCACTCAAGAGCGTCGCGACGTTGAACGGCTTCTCGAGCACGATCGCGCGGTCGAGCCAGATGGGGTAGTGCTGCTCGGAGACGCCGGTCATGACGAGCACGGGCACTCCCGCCGTCGCGGGCGTGCCATTCAGGAAGGCCAGGAAGTGGCCCACGTCGAGGCCGGGCATGCTGAGATCGGTGAGGATGA
>DASPZP010000188.1:0-2460 GCA_035636195.1 Anaeromyxobacteraceae bacterium | reverse complement strand
CCAGGCCCAGCTTCTTCGCGTAGAACGACCGGGCCCGCTCCAGGTCCTGGGCCGGCAGCCTGGTCGCGACCTCACCGTGTTGGAGCATGCGTGCCTCCTGCGCAAGGAGGGGCGGAGAACCCCTCCGCATGATCATTATGGCGACGGGCGGCCGCCTCGCACCACCGCGCACCCGTCGCCCCGGGGTACGCAATCATCTCACCTTCAGTGACGAATTCGTCGCCGCCGGCGTAACCCGCGCGGGCCGCTGTCGTGTTACCAGTGGACACCACCGATGGAGGAAAACTCATGAAGCGACTTCTTGCCTGCGCTCTCGTGGCGCTCGTCTCGGCGTGCGGAAGCGACAAGGTCACCTGCGATCCGGTCGCCCGGACGGGCTGCGAAAGCGGACAGGCGTGCGAGACCGTGCAGGGCGGCGCGCCCGCCTGCTTCGCGCCGGTGGTGGTGCGCGGCACCGTGGCGGATCTCTCGTCCGCGGCGCTGCTCAATGGCGCGCGCGTCGTCGCGCTCGATCCGAACCGGGCGCCGCTCTCGACGGTCGCGGTCACGGCGAACAACGGCACGACGGACGGAGCTTACGAGCTGACTGTACCGGCGGCCCGCGACGCCGCGGGGAAGCCCGTCCAGGCGACGATCACGCTCCGCGCGGACAAGCAGGCGTACTCGACGTTCCCGGGAGGCCTGCGGACGGCGCTCCCCATCGACCTCTCCGGCGCCACGCTCGTTTCAGGGAGCTGGCTCGCCTCGGGCTCGCTCACCGCGCTGAAGCTCGCGCCCATCGCCGGCGCCGGGAGCACGTTCATCCACGGCAGCGTGGCCAAGGCGCCCTCCGGGGCGGGCACGCTCGTGGTGGCCGAGCCCGCCGCCGGCGGCGCGGGCGTCACCGGCGTCGCGGACGGGGCGGGGAATTACGCCATCTTCAACCTGACGGCAGGCACGGCGTACGTCGTCACCGCGTACACGAAGGGCGCGAACTACACTCCGGTGACCACCGCCGCGCTCACGGTGGGTGACAACGCCGTCGCCGCGCTCGCGCTCGGCAGCGGCACCGGCGCCCCCCTCGCTGGCGGGCTCATCTTCAACAACGGAGCGGGCTCGAACATCCAGGTGACGCTCGCGGTGCAGTCGACGTACGTGGCGAACCTCGACCGCGGCGAGTCGCCGCCCGGGCTCACCATCCAGGGCGGCGCCAGCGGCTATGCGTTCGACGGGGTACCCGATGGCAAGTACGTCGTGCTGGCCGCCTTCGGGCTCGATGGGGACGTCCGCGACGTCTCCGGAACCGGGAACACGGCGGCGCCTCAGGTCACCATCCAGAGCGGCGCCGTCGTGGGCACGCCGCCCGGCTTCAAGATCATCCCGGCGGTCGATCTCCTCACCATCGGCGGGACGACCGTGAGCGCCACCCCGGTGGTGCTCGCCGGGGCCACCGCGCCCGCCCCCACGTTCGTGTGGCAGGCCGGGAGCGTCGATGCCTCGGCGGACCATTACCGCGTCGACGTGTTCGATTCGTTCGGGACCTCGGTGTTCAGCACGACCGTGGTCAACTCGACGACCTCGGTGACCTACGCCGGGCCCACCCTCCAGGCCGGCATGTACTACCAGCTGCGGATCTCGGCGCTGAAGATCGCGAGCCAGCTCTCGCAGACCGAGGACGTCGCCGGCGTCTTCACCTGGCAGCCGTAGCGGCCGGCCTCGCTGATCGCGCTAGGAGCTCCTGCCGCCGCGCTTCGCGCCGATCTCGTGGTCGGCCAGGAGCTCCAGCGCGCGCACCATGGCGGAGTGGTCCCACGCCTTCCCGCCGTGGGCCGCGCAGGCGTTGAACAGCTCCTGGGCGGTGGCGGTGTTCGGTAGGGAGACGCCGACCTGCCTCGCGCTGCCGAGCGCGAGGGAGAGATCCTTCTGGTGGAGCTCGATCCGGAAGCCCGGGTCGAAGGTGCGCTTGATCATGCGCTCGCCGTGCACCTCCAGGATGCGCGACGAGGCGAAGCCGCCCATGAGCGCCTGCCGCACCTTCCCGGGGTCGGCGCCCATCTTCGAGGCAAAGAGGAGCGCCTCGCCGACCGCCTCGATGTTGAGGGCGACGATGATCTGGTTCGCGACCTTGCACGTCTGCCCGTCCCCGTTCCCACCCACGAGCGTGATGTTCTTGCCCATGGCCTCGAAGAGCGGCTTCACCTTCTGGAAGGTCTCCTCCGGGCCGCCGACCATGATGGTCAGCGAGGCGGCCTTGGCGCCGACCTCGCCGCCGGAGACCGGCGCGTCGAGGTAGCTGCAGCCGAGCGCCTCGATCCGCTTCGCGAAGGCCTTCGTGTCGACGGGCGAGATCGAGCTCATGTCGACCACGATCTTGCCGGGCGAGAGCCCGGCGGCGACGCCGCCCGGGTCGAAGAGCGCCGACGCGACGTGGGGCGTGTTCGGGACCATGGTGATGATGACGTCGGCCTGCCGCGCCACCTC
>DASPZP010000187.1:0-1549 GCA_035636195.1 Anaeromyxobacteraceae bacterium | reverse complement strand
GTAGGTGACGTCGCTCGCGGTCATCCCGTTGGCGGCGAGCGCCTCCCGGCAGACCTCCTCCAGGGCGCGGACGGCGACCTTGTAGACCTCGCGCCCGTTCATGAAGAGGTGGTGCTTGCCCTGCTGCACCATCTCGAGCGTCAGCGGGTTGCGCGAACCGGGCCCAGGCTGGTGCAGCATGCCCCACTGCGAACCGTCGCTGTGCAGGTGCACCGACTGGATGCCGCGCTTCGGGTCGTCGGTGGGGCCGAGCACCATCGCCCCGGCCCCGTCGCCGAAGAGGATGGCGGTGTTGCGGTCCTTCCAGTCGACGATGCGAGTGAGGAGCTCCGAGCCCACCACGAGCGCCCGCTTCGCCACCCCGGTCGACACGTAGCGATCGGCGACGGAGAGCGCGTACAGCGAGCCGGCGCAGGCGGCCGAGATGTCGAAGGCGAAGGCCTTCTTGTTGCCGAGCCGGCCCTGCAGGATCGCCGCGCTCGACGGCCAGGGCATGTCGGGGGTGATCGTGCCGAGCACGATGAGATCGACGTCCTTCGCGTCGACGCCCGCCATCTCGAGGGCGCGCTGCGCGGCGACGAGCGCCATGTCGGTGGTGGCCTCCTCCGGCGCCGCCACGTGGCGCTCGCGGATGCCAGTCCGCTCGACGATCCATTGATCGTTCGTGTCGAGGATCTTCTCCAGGTCGGCGTTGGTGACGACCTTCTTCGGCACGTAAGAGCCGGTCCCGATGATTTGCGAGCGCATCACGTCTTTCCTTTCACGCGTCGGGCGCCGTGACGGCGCGCCCCTGGTCCGGCTTCCCTTCGGCCGCCCCGCTCGCGACCACCGCGAGCAGCGCCTCCGCCTGCTCCGCCGCGTGCGCGATCTCGTCGGTCGCGTGTGCGTCGGCCGCGGCGCGCACGCGCCGCACGGCGTTCTGCATGGCGAGGGCATCGGAGCGACCGTGGGAGATGAAGCCCACCCCGGCCACGCCGACGAGCGGCGCGCCGCCGATCTCCCGCCAGTCGACCTTCCTCTTCATCGCGACGAGCGCCCGCCTCGCCAACAGCCCACCCATGAGCGCGAACGGGCTCGAGCGGATGGCGTTCTTCAGGAGCTCGCCCACGACCTTGGCCGTCCCCTCCATGGTCTTCAGGGCGACGTTGCCCGTGAAACCATCGGTGACGATCACGTCGAAGTCCCCGGTGAGGAGATCACGGCCTTCGCAGTAACCGCGGAAGTCGATGGGCGCCTTGCGGAGCGCCGCCGCGACGGCGCGGGTCAAGTCGGTCCCCTTCGAGTCCTCCTCGCCGTTCGAGAGCACGACCACTCTGGGCCGCGCCACCCCGATGACGCGCCGGGCGTAGACCTCGCCCATGAGCGCGAACTGCACGAGGTGGATGGGCTTGCACTCGACATTCGCGCCCATGTCGAGGAGCAGCGGATTCCCCGTCAGCGCGGGCAGGACGGAGATGATGGCCGGCCGCTCCACCGACGGGAGCCGGCCCAGCACGAAGATGGCGCCCGCCATCACCGCGCCGGAGTTCCCGGCCGAGACCATGCCGCA
>DASPZP010000186.1:0-12391 GCA_035636195.1 Anaeromyxobacteraceae bacterium | reverse complement strand
CGGAAGCCTGCGCAGCCAGCTCACCACGCGCCCCGCCTCGGGCCGCGCATAGTGGCGCGCCGAGTCCTCGCAACCAACCACCATCACCACGTCCCCCGGCTCGAGCGCCTCCGGCAGCGGCTCGAGCGCGCCGAGCGGTAGCCCGATCGAGGTCGTGACTTCGGGCACCGGCCCGGCGAGATGGAGGGCGAGCGGCGCCCCGGCTCGCTGCGCCAGCCGGAGGGCCTCGGCCGGACCCGCCAGGTCGAGGAGGAGGACGTTCGGAGTGACGACGATGAAGACGCGCGTGGTCACGGCGGGTCAGGCCGCGGCCGGCGCGGCGTCGAGGGCGGCGAGCGCCTCGGCCACGGTGGCGATGCGGGCGAAGCGGCCGGCGAGCACGAGCTCGGTCCGTTCGCGGATCTCCTCGGACGTGTACACGCGCCCGTTGGCGTGGGCGATCGGGAACGTCAGGGTCGCCTCGGTGACGTAGGTGACGTCGAAGCCCAGGTCCGAGGCGTGGCGGGTGGTCGTCTCGCAGCACTGCTCGGTGCGGAGCCCGGTGACGATGAGCCGCCTGATGCCGCGCGCCTCGAGCCACTCCCGGAGGCCGCTGTCGACGAGCGCGCTGTGGACGCGCTTGCGGAACACCGCGTCAGGCCCGGCGGGGAGCCACTCCATGGTCCGGACATGGCCGCTCGCCGGGTCGAAGGGACCGCCGCTGCCAGGCTCCTCGTGCAGCACGTGGAGGACCGGGATGCCCCGCGCCCGGCAGCCCTCGATGAGCTCCAGGAGCCGGGCGCGGAACGGGACGGCGTCCTCGTCTCGCCAGTACGAACGGTGCAGGAAGGACTGCTGGACGTCGATCACGAGCAGGGCGGTGGTCATGGGTTCTTCCTCCGGAGCGGGGCCTCGAGCGGCCGATGATGCCCATGGTGAGCCTCGCTGGCCTGTCCGACAATGCACGGACCGGACGAGAAGGGGACATTTACTGCCATCGCCGCCCAAAGCTATCCCGAGCGGGGTCGCAACAGGCCAGCTCCGCTCACGATGGTGATACCGGCCAGCACGAGCGCGGCGCCGCCGCCGAACGAGGGGCTGATCGGGTCGCCGAGGACGAGGACGCCGAAGGTCACGCCGAAGATGGGCGTCATGAACGAGAACACCGACAGCCGGGTCGCGAGGTAGCGACGCAGGAGCCAGAACCAGGTGAGATAGCTCGCGAACGAGACGACGACGCCCTGGAAGAGCAGGCTCCCCCAGGCCACCGGCGTGAGGGAGATGCGCCCAGCCTGGCCTGACGCGAAGGCGGCCGCGAGCAACAGCACGAACCCGCCCGCGAGCTGGTAGAGGAGCGTCTGGCTGGGCGGTGCCTCCGACAGCGCCGAGGTGCGGATGACGACGGTGGTCGCTCCCCAGGACGCGCCCGCGAGGATGCCGAGCAGGTCTCCCCCGAGGGTCGCCATCCTCAGCCCACCCGGCGCCGTGCCTCCCATGAACGCGAGGGCAATCCCGGCGAACGCGACCAGGATGCCGAGCCACTGGTGGCGGCGCAGCCGCTCGGTCGGGAGCAGCAGGTGGAGGCCGAGCGCCGTGAACACGGGGGCGGTGTAGAGGAAGACGGCCATGTGCGAGGCCGAGGTGCGCCGCAGGCCCTCCGCGATGAAGAGGAACTCGGCCGCGAACAGCGCGCCGGCGAGGAGCCCCGGGCGCGCCGTCCGGCCGTCCGCGAGCCGTCCGCCGCGAAGGAACATGAGCGCGGCGACGAGGAGCGCGCTCAGCCCGGACCGCAGCGCGACCTGCATGATGGGCGCGACGTCCGGCGCCGCCAGCTTGATCGCCACCTGCTGCGCGCCCCAGATCGCGCACAGGAGCAGCATGGTGCCGGCCGCGAACCCGTCGATGGGCTTCCTCGTCGTGATCATCGGGCGCGATGATGCGCCCTGATGCTCGAACCGCGACGGGAATCTGCCGGCCAGCGGCGGCGGGGGACAAGCCCCCGCCCTACGAACGCGCTGAGGTAGGGCGGGCGGGTACCCGCCGGCGAAGCCGGTGGGTGATCCCCCGCCGCAGGCCTATTTCACCCAGACCGTCTTCACGTTGACGAAGGCGCGGATGCCCTCCAGGCCCAGCTCCCGCCCGTAGCCGGAGCTCTTCACCCCGCCGAACGGCAGGCGCGGGTCGCTCTTCACCATGCCGTTCACGAAGACCGCGCCGGCCTCGATGCGCGGCACGAGCCGTTCGACCTGGGCTGCGCTCCCGGTCCAGAGCGAGGCGCCCAGGCCGAAGCGAGAGTCGTTGGCCATGGCCACCGCCTCGTCGGCGTCGCGCGCCCGCATCACCGCCGCCACCGGTCCGAAGAGCTCCTCGCGCGCGGTGATGGTCCCCGGCTTCACGTCGGCGAGCACGCTCGGTGGGTAGAAGGCGCCCGGGCCGGCGGGCACCTCGCAGCCCAGCACCGGCCGGGCTCCCTCCGCGATCGCCTGCTTCACCTGCGCGTGCAGCTCGTCGCGCAGGTCGCGGCGCGCCTGGGGCCCGAGATCGGTGGCGGCGTCGGTCGGGTCTCCCATCCGGAGCTTCTTCATGGCCGCGGTGAGCTTCTCCAGGAAGGCGTCGTGGACCGGCGCCTCGACGATGAAGCGCTTGGCGCAGATGCAGCTCTGGCCGGCGTTGATGGTGCGGGCCACCGCCGCGGTCTTCGCCGCCGCGTCGAGGTCCGCGTCGGCCAGCACGATGAACGGGTCCGAGCCGCCCAGCTCCATGACCGAAGGCTTGAGCGCCTCGCCGGCGGCCGCCGCGACCTGCCGCCCGGCCGGCTCGCTGCCGGTGATGGTCACGGCCGCGATGCGTGCGTCGAGGATGAGCGGGCGCACCCGGCGCGAGCCGAGGAGGAGCGTGCGGAACAGCGCCTCGGGGAAGCCGGCGTCGTGCATCACCCGCTCGATGGCGAGCGCGCACTGGGGCACGTTGGAGGCGTGCTTCAGGAGGCCGCCGTTCCCGGCCATGAGGTGCGGGGCGATGAAGCGGAAGACCTGCCAGAAGGGGAAGTTCCAGGGCATGACCGCCAGGACCACGCCCAGCGGGTCGAAGCGGACGTAGCTCTGGCCAGCGTCGGACTGCTCCTGACGCGGCGCGAGGTGCCGCTCGGCGGTCTCGGCGTAGTACTCGCACAGCCAGGCGCACTTGGTCACCTCGGCGGCGCCGTCCTTGAGCGGCTTGCCCATTTCCGTCGCCATGAGGCCCGCGTACGCGCCGGCCCGCTCGCGCAGGAGCGCGGCGACTTTCTGCATCGGTGCGGCGCGCTCGGCGAACGGCCGCCGCGCCCAGTCGCGCTGCGCGGCCACCGCCGCGGTGAGGATCCGCTCCACCTCGGCCGGCTCCATCTCGGGGAACGTCTTCAACAGCTCGCCGGTAGCAGGGTTCAGGGTCTCGATGGCCATGGCAAATCTCCGTCAGGGAAAGGGGGCGCCCGTCAAGCGTGTGGCAGGAGGACCTGCCGCACCGCCGCGCCGGTGGCGAGCGCCTCGAAGGCGTCATTGATACGGTCAAGCGGCAGCGCCGCGCTCTGGAGACGTTCCACCGGCATGCGTCCGTTCTTCCAGAGCGCGAGGTAGCGCGGGATGTCCCGCTGGGGCGAGGACGAGCCCATGTACGAGCCGACGAGCGACTGGCCGAGGCCGGCGAAGGCGAGCGCCGGCAGCGTGAGCGTCCGCGACGGGTGGGGCAGGCCCATGGCCACCGTCACGCCGCCGCGCCGCACGGCGCGGAAGGCTGCCTCGAGCACGGCCGGTACGCCGGCGGCCTCGAAGGTCACCTCGGCGCCGCCGCCGGTGAGGTCCTTCACCCCCTGCTCCGCCTCCTCGGGGGTGAGGGCGTGGGTGGCCCCGAGCTCCAGGGCCAGCTGGCGCTTGGCCGCCACCGGGTCCACGGCCACGATGGTCACCGCGCCCGCCACCCGCGCCGCCATCACCGAGGCGAGGCCGACGCCGCCGAGCCCGAACACCGCCACCGACTGGCCGGGGCGGACCGCGGCCGTGTTGAGCACCGCGCCCGCGCCGGTGAGCACGGCGCAGCCGAAGAGCGCCGCCGTCTGGAGCGGGACGTCTTTGCCGATGACCACGGCCGACTCGCGCGCCACCACGGCGTGGCGCGCGAACCCCGAGATGCCGAGGTGGTGGTGGACGACCTTCCCGCTCCCATCCTGGAGGAGGGACGGGCCGTGGAGCAGCGTCCCTGCGCCGTTGGCGGCCGCGCCCGGCGTGCACAGCGCCGGCCGCCCGGACGAGCACTCGGGACAGGTCCCGCAGCTCGGTACGAAGGTGAGCACCACGTGATCGCCTGGCCGCACGTCGCGGACGCCGGGCCCCACCTCCTCCACCACGCCCGCCGCCTCGTGGCCGAGGGCCATGGGCAGGGGCCTGACCCGGGAGCCGTCGACCACCGAGACGTCGGAGTGGCAGACGCTCGCCGCCTCCACCCGGATGAGGAGCTCGCCGGCGCGCGGCGCACCGAGCTCCACCTCCTCGAGCTGGAGCGGTTTCGACGTGGTGTACGGGCGGCCGTCGGTGATGGCCCGGAGCACTGCGGCGATGGTCTTCATGCGTTCGCTCCTTCAGCTCGGTCACGCCGCCGGCGGTCCGCTCACCTGGCCGCGATCGATGGAAAAGACCACGTCGAGCAGCTTCCGCGAGTGGGACAGGTCGGACTCCGAGAGCAGAACGGAGACGCCTTCGCTGCGGAGCTGGCCCACGACCTCGGCGAGCCGCTGCGCCAGCACCGGGGCCACGCCCTCGAAGGGCTCGTCGAGCAGCAGGAGCTTCGTCCCGCACATGAGCGCCCTGGCCAGGGCGGCGAGCTTCTGCTGGCCCCCCGAGAGCTGGAGGCCCTTGCGATCCTTGAGGGCGGCTACCTCCGGGATCAGCTGGTAGATGCGGGCCAGCCGCTCGGCGGTTCCGGGTGTGCCCGACGCCCACGCTGGCAAGAGCACGTTCTCCTCCACGGTCAGCTGCGGGATGATCCGGCGATCCTCCGGCATGTAGCCGATGCCGCGGCGCGCGCGCTGGTGGGAGACCACGCCGGCCAGCGATCGCCCGTCGAAGGCGATGGCGCCCGCGGCGGCGGGGAGCGCGCCGATGACGGCGCGCATCAAGGTCGTCTTGCCCGCGCCGTTGCGGCCGATGAGCCCCGCCAGCTGGCCGGGGGCGAGCCGCAGCGTCACGCCCCGGAGGATCCGGACCGATTTGATGGAGACGTCGAGCGAGTCGATGGTCAGCACGCGCCCTCCCCGATGGCGGGGGCCTCACCCACGACGTAGCGGCGCACCTCCGGGTGAGCCAGCACCTCGGCCGGCGCGCCGTCGGCGATGATCCGCCCCTCGTAGAAGGCGAGGATGCGCTGCACATAGCGCCGCACCACCTCCATGTCGTGCTCCACGAAGAGCACCGTGACGCCCTCCGCGCGGATCGCGTCGAGGACGAGGTCCATGAGCGTGAACTTCTCGTCGGAGGAGACGCCGCTCGTGGGTTCGTCGAGGAGCAGGATGCGGGGTTTCACGGCAAGTGCCATGGCGATGTCGAGGAGCTTGCGCACGCCTTCCGGGAGCGTGCTGGCGAGCTCGTCACGGTAGCGCGCGAGCCGGAAGCGCTGGAGCATCTCCTCGGCCATCGCCTCCGGCGGTTGGCCGCCCACGGCGCTGCCCACGAAGGCCCGCCGGCCCATGGAGACGATGCCCAGCCCCACGAGCAGGTTCTCGTACGCGGTCAGGCTGTCGAACACCTGCGGGATCTGAAACGAGCGGCACAGCCCGAGGCGGGTGATGCGGCGCGGGGCGAGGCCGGTGATGTCCCGTCCCTCGAAGTGGACGGTGCCCGCCGTGGGCGTGAGGTAACCCGTGACCAGGTTGATGAAGGTGGTCTTGCCCGCGCCGTTGCCGCCGATGAGCCCGACCACGCTGCCTTTCTCGATGCGCACGTCGAGCGCGTTGGCGGCGGTCACCGCGCCGAAGGTCTTGGTGAGGCCGGCGGTCTCCAAGATCGCGGTCACGCCGTGGCCCTCCGCCGACGCCGGAAGACCGACCAGAGGCCGTCCGGCAGGAACAGGATGACGGCGAGCATGACGCCGCCCACCACGAGCTGCCAGGTGTTGGGCGCGTGCTCGTAGGCGAAGCTCCGCAAGAGCTCGAGGAGCAGCGCGCCGGCGAAGGGGGCTGCCACGCTCGTGGTGCCGGACAGGATGGCCACGAAGACGAACTCACCCGAGGTCGTCCAGTAGGCCGTCTCCGGATCGACGTGACCGACCGCCAGCGCGGCGAGCGCGCCGCCGGCTCCCGCCAGGGCGGCGGCCATGACGAGGTGCAGGTGCACCACGTTGCGGGCCGACGCCCCCATGTACTCGACACGCAGCTCGTTGTCCCGGATGGCCGGAGCGAGCCGGCCGAGGTGCGAGCGCAGGTAGAGGTCGATCCCGATGGCGCCCGCGAAGGCCACCAGCGCCGCGAGCCCGTAGAGGCCGAAGCGGCCGACCGGCCCCGTCGCGTCCATGCCGAAGACGGTCCGGGCGGCGACGTTGAAGCCGTCGGTCGAGCCGAGGGCCGACGTCTTCACGAGGAGGCCGTAGAGGATCATGGAGAAGGCCAGGCTGAGCATGGCGAAGAAGATGGTGCGGTACCGGGCCAGCAGGAGCCCGAGCACGAGCGCGGCCAGCCCCGCCGCGATCGTGCCCAGCAGGACCATGGGCACGGCGTCGCGGAGCTCGAGCGCGTTCGCGCTGACCCCCGCCGCGTAGGCGCCGATCGCGAAGTAGAGCCCTTGCCCGAAGGAGACGAGCCCGGTGCGCATGAGGAGGAGGAGCCCCAGGGCCACCAGCGCCTTGGCGATGGCGATGATGACGAGAAAGCCCGCCCACCTCGGCAAGAACGGCGCAACGGCGGCCGCGACGAGCAGCGTCGAGGCGAGCCCGAGGGCGGTGCGTCGCGTCGGACTCATATCTTGCGCGCCTCCACGGCGACGAACAGCCCGCGAGGCCGGAACGCCAGGACGAGCGCCATGACCAGGTAGATGCTGAAGAGCTCCACCTGCGGCAGCCAGTGGACCGCGCCGGAGCGGACGAGGCCGACGATGAGCGAACCGAGCGCGGCCCCCGGCATGCTGCCGAGGCCGCCGATGACCACCACCGCGAACGCCAGCACGATGACCTCGACCCCCATGCCCGGCACCACCGAGACGGTGGGCGCGGTGAGCGCGCCGCCGATGGCCGCCAGCGTGGTGCCCACGGTGAAGGTCACGAGGAAGATGCGGTTCACGTCGATCCCGAGGGCGGCGCTCACCTCCCGATCGTGGATGACCGCGAGCAGGAGCTTGCCGTAGCGGGTGCCGTAGATGCCCCAGCGGAGCGCGAGCCCCGCGGCCACGGCCACCGCGACCAGCACGCCGCTGTAGACCGGGTACGACAGGGGGCCGAGCTCCACGTTGCCGAGCAGGCCGTACGGCTCGGAGATGAAGTAGGACTCGACGCCCCAGGCCAGCTTGATCACGTCCTCCAGGATGAGGAACAGCGCGTAGGTGACGAGGACCAGCACCACCTCGTCCTTGCCGTAGCAGAAGCGCAGGAGCCCCCGCTCGATGAGCGGGCCCATGATGAGGCCCACCAGCAGCGCCGAGAGCGCCAGCACGGCGTAGCTCGCGAGTGGCGGATGGCCGCCCCGGATCCATGCGCCGGCCAGCGAGGCGGCCGCATAGGCACCCAGCGCGTAGAGGCTGCCATGCGCCATGTTGAGGATGCGCATGACGCCGTAGATGATCGTGAGCCCCGCGGCGATGAGGAAGAGCCACGACGCATAGATGATCCCGTCCACCAGGACGGCGAGGAGCGTGCTCATCGCGGGCGAGCCTCGGGCGTGGGCGCCAGCGCGTTGCCGCTACTTGACGGCCTTCAGCGTGGTCTTGATCCAGTCGGCGCTCTTCATGCCCTCGGGCGGATTGACCTTCTCCGCCGGGTATTGCTTCACGTTCACGAAGGTGAGCTTGCCGCCGACGGTCTTGGCCTGGCCGTAGACCGTTCCCTCGACGGCCTGGTGCCCCTTGCCGAGCGCCATCTTGATGGTGCCGCTGGGCGTCTCGAACGAGAGCCCCTCGAGCGCCGCGACCAGCTGGTCCTGGGAAGGCGCCTGGGCGCCGGCGACCTGGGCCTTCTCGTAGGCCGCCTTGAGGCCGAGGATGGCCTGCGCCATGTGGTAGGCGGGGTAGTTGGGCGAGAGGACGAAGCGGTCCTGGTAGATCGACCGGAACCAGCGGTTCAGCTCGATGTCGGGCGCGTACACGCCGTGAGGGCCGCGGGCCCCGATGATGGTGCCGTCCGGGATCTGACCGGCGAGCTTGTGGGTGGCCGTCTCGCCACAGGTCAGCACGGCGGTGCTCTTCTTGAGCGCGCCGCGGGGCACCGCCTGGAGGACGAACGCGTCGAGGTCACCACCCCAGAAGCTCGAGTGGATGACGTCGGGGCTGCCGGACATGAGGGCCGAGACCTCGGCACCGTACTGGCCCGCCAGGAGCTTGGGCATCTGGGAAGTGGTCACCTCGACGCCTGGCCGGAGCGCCTTCATCGCGGCCTCGAAGTCGTTCCAGGAGTCCTGGCCCCAGGCGTAGTTCTGGTTGATGCCGGCGATCTTCTTCGCGCCGGGCAGCACCTCGGTCACGTAGAGCGCCGCGGCCACGTTGTCCATGGCAGCGTGGCTCGAGGTCCGGAAGACGTACTTGTAGCTGCCGTCCTCGAAGATGCGCGGGGTGCCACAGTCGAAGAAGAGGGTGAGCTTCTTCAGCTCCTCCGCCACCGGCGCCACCGCCAGGCAATCGCCGCTGGAGATGTAGCCGATGACCGCGTCCACGCCCTGGCGCTGCACGATGTCGCGGTACTCGCTCACCTGCTTGGTGGTGCCGCCGGCCTCGTCGATGATGACGAGCTCGATGGTCCGGCCCCCGAGCCCCTTCTTGGCGTAGGCGCCGGGCGCCTTGCCGGAGTTGAGAGCCTCCACCAGCACCTCGGCTCCGTTGCGGGCCGGGACGCCGAAGGGACCGGCGGCGGCGCCGGAGAGGAAGGTCACGATGCCGAGCTTGAAGGGCTTCTCGGCGGGCGCCTGAGCGAGGGCGGGCGTGGCCAGCGCCAGCGCCGCCAGGGCGCAGATCGATCGGGACGGGGCGATCCGGGTCGTCATGTGGCTCGACTCCTGAGTGGGGGGGCGCACGGCTCTCGCCGCGGCGCGCCGGGGACAGTGACACGATGCCACGTTGACAAAGGAATAGGGGGCGTGCCGAAGAGCGAAGACGCCATGCCTCCTCGCCGTACCCCCCTCCAAGGAGGGCCGGGCCACACCTGGGGTATCATCTCCGTCGGCCCCGCCTGACCTCGGAGGCCCGCCGGGCGCGACGCACGCCCGCGACGGAGGTGGTGGCATGGCGCGGGACGGCCGCGGGCTCAGCTGGCGCATCGAGTGGTGGATCCCCGCGATCTACGCCGCGGTCGCCGCGGTCTGGATCTACGGCTCCGACACCCTCGTCGCGGTCATCGGCGGCTCCATCGAGCACCAGCGCATCCTCTCGATCTACAAGGGCCTTGGCTTCGTGGTGGTCACCGCCGCGCTGCTCCACGCCGGCCTGCGCTGGGCGCTCCAGCGAGAGCGGACCGGCATGCGGCGCGTGCGGGAGAGCGAGGCGCTGCTCAGGACCGTCACGGACGCCATCCCCGACCCGGTCTTCCTGAAGGCGCGCGACGGCCGCTGGATCTTCTGCAATCCGGCCACCCTGCAAGTCATCGGGAAGACCATGGACCAGGTGATCGGGAAGACCGACGCCGAGATCTACGACGACCGCACCGTGGGCACGGCCCTCATGGAGACCGATCGGCGCATCCTGGAGTCCGCCCAGGCCGAGGTCGTGGAGGAGCGCATCCTCGGCCCGCAGGGCTACCGGCTCTTCCTCTCCACCAAGGCGCCCTACCGCGACGCCGAGGGCCGGGTGGTCGGGGTCATCGGCAACGCGCGCGACATCACCGAACGCAAGCAGGCCGAGCGGGAGCTGCTGGCCGCGGAGGAGCGCTTCCAGCAGGCGCAGAAGCTCGAAAGCGTGGGCCGGCTGGCGGGCGGCGTGGCGCACGACTTCAACAACCTGCTGACCGTCATTCTCGGCGCCGGCGAGGTGCTGCAGGACGACCTGCGCGCTGGCAGGCCGGCGGACCCGGTGGACGTGGAGCAGATCCGCGCCGCCGGCGGCCGCGCCCGGGAGCTGACCGGGCAGCTGCTCGCCTTCGCTCGCCGGCAGGTGACCGCGCCGGTGCCGCTCGATCTCAACGACGTGGTGCGATCCAGCGAGCGGCTCCTGCGCCGCGTGCTCGGCGAGGACGTGCAGCTCTCGGTCGAGCTGGAGCCGGGGCTCTGGACGGTGGTCTGCGATCCCGGGCAGGTGGAGCAGGTCATCCTCAACCTCGCCGTGAATTCCCGCGACGCGATGCCCCGCGGCGGCGCGCTCCTCTTGCGGACGCGCAACCTCCTGGTGGACGAGTCCCACGCCGCGAGGGACGGAGAGGCCCGGGCCGGCGAGTGGGCCCAGCTGACGGTGCAGGACACCGGCGCGGGCATGTCACCGGAGGTGCTGGCGCACCTCTTCGAGCCCTTCTTCACCACCAAGCCGGAAGGGAGCGGCACCGGACTGGGGCTGGCCAGCGTCCATGGCATCGTCAGCCAGGCCGGCGGTCACTTGTACGTCCGGAGCGCGCCAGGGAAGGGGACCACCGTCCAGGTCTGTCTCCCGCGCAGGCTGGAGGTGCCGAAGCAGTCGCGACCCGCGGCTGCGCCGCCGGCAGTCGGAGGCACCGAGACGGTGCTGGCCGTGGAGGACGACCCGCTGGTGCGGGAGATCACGGCGCGGACGCTGCGCAAGGGTGGGTACCAGGTGCTGGTGGCCGGCAGCGGCGCCGAGGCGCTGGAGGTCGCCGCCCGGCTCCAGGGCCGGCTCCATCTGCTCGTCACCGACGTCGTCATGCCCGGGGTGGACGGTCGCGCGCTCGCCGACGAGCTCCACCGCCGCAAGCCGGGCGTGCGCGTCCTCTACGTCTCCGGCTACACCCAGGACGTCATCAGCCACCACGGTGTCCTCGACACCGGCGTGGAGCTCCTGCCGAAGCCCTTCACCTCCGGTGCCCTGCTGGCGCGGGTGCGGGCGATCCTCGACGCGCCACCCCAGGTGTAAGACCACTGACGGGTCATTGACGACTCGTGAACAGCGCGGTCCACCTGGCTGATTTTTCAGCTGGTGTGGTTGGCACGGTTCTCTCATCGACTTCACTTTCGTTCCTGTTCGAATGGGGTGGGGGTCGCGATGAACCGCTGCGAGAAGCGTGAGGTCTTGATGCGTCCGGAGGGCGCCTTCGACGCCGACGTGGCCCGGCGCTTCTCGGACCAGCTGTCGCGCGCCCTCCCGGACGAGGTCTTCATCATCGATCTCGGGCAGGTCCGCGAGCTCCACGACTACAGCATCGCCGTGCTCGCTCGCGTGCTGGCCGGCTCGTGTACGACCCGCGTCGTCGTCCGGGGCCTGCGCCGGCATCACGTCCGCTTGCTGCGCTACTTCGGTATCGATGTGCCTGCGCTCGAGGCAGGCCTGTACGACCGCCTGCCTACCCACCCCATCCCTGCGTGCCGCTTGCAGCCCGACGGACTAGCTTGAGTGGCATGGAATGGAAAAAGGTCTGCTGCCCCGTCGACTTCTCGGAGCCCTCGCGCGCTGCGCTGCGCGTGGCGACTGACATGTGCCAGCGCCTCGGCGCGGAGCTGACGCTCCTCCACGTCGCGGACGCTGCCGCCGCTCCCGGGAGTGACCAGAAGCTCCGGGAGTGGGCAGGCGATGTCGAGGGCGCCGGGAGCTCGCTGCGGACTGCACACGCCGTCGGTGACCCGCAGCTCGCGATCGTCGACTTTGCGCGCGACGGTGGGTTCCAGCTCATCATCATGGGAACGCACGGCCGCACCGGCCGCGATCACGCCTTCGCCGGCTCGGTCGCCGAGAGCGTCGTCCGCCGTGCGCCGTGTCCTGTCCTGACCGTGCGCTGAGGACTCGCTGCGTGTCGCCCGCAGGCTCAGGCGCCCGCCCGCCAGCCGGGGCGCCGAGCGGCCGCTGCCCTCACGGTGGTCGGGCCTGCTGGAGGCGCTGCGCCGGGGCACGGCTAGATCCGTCATCGGAGGCTCCGCATGACGTTCCGACCCGACGAGATCGATGCGAACCGTGAGTATTTCGCGGCCAAGCTCCGCGCTGAGAAGCAGAAGAACGACGTCATCAACCAGGTGAAGGACGGCCGCGGGAAGCCGTTTCTCCTCCTCGACGTCCGCCCGCGCGCGGCGTTCCGCAAGGCGCACATCCAGGGCGCG
>DASPZP010000185.1:0-3890 GCA_035636195.1 Anaeromyxobacteraceae bacterium | reverse complement strand
GACCAGGCCATCTACGGCTGGCGCGGCGCCGAGGTGAAGAACATCCTCCGCTTCGATCGTCACTTCCCGGGCGCGAAGGAGGTGCGCCTCGAGCAGAACTACCGCTCGACGGGGCGCATCCTGGCCTGCGCCAACGGCGTCATCGCGAAGAACCCGCACCGGAAGGCGAAGCGGCTCTGGACCGACGCGGGCGAGGGCGAGCCGGTGCGCGTGGCGGCGTTCGAGGGCGAGGACGAGGAGGCGCGCCACGTGGCCGACCTCGTCGTCCGCGGCCGCGCCGAGGGGCGCCGCTTCTCGGAGTTCGCCGTGCTCTACCGCCTGAACGCGCAGGCGCGGCCGGTCGAGGAGGCGCTGCGCGAGGCGTCGGTGCCCTACCACGTCCGCGGCGGCGCGGCGTTCTTCGACCGGGCGGAGGTGCGCGACCTCCTCGCCTACCTGAAGGTCTGCGTGCACCCCGACGACGAGGTGTCCCTGGGGCGCATCGTGAACGTCCCGGTGCGCGGGCTCGGCGACGCGACCGTGGAGCGTCTCCACGCCTGGGCCGCCTCGAGCGGCGTGCCGTTCGTCGCGGCGCTGCAGCGGGCGCCCGAGGTCCCGGAGCTGCCGCGCGCGGCGGCCGAGCGCGCCCTCGCCTTCGCGGCGCTCCTCGACCGCTACGGCCAGGCGTTCCGGCACGAGCCCATCGGCGCGGTGGCGCGGCGCCTCGTGGCGGAGGTGGATCTCCACGCCCACGCCCGGGCCGGGGTGAAGTCGGCCGAGGCGGCGCAGCGCAAGGTGGAGGCGATCGAGAGCCTGCTCCGCTCGATCGAGGGCTGGGCCGAGCGCACCGGCAAGAAGCCGACCCTGCCGAACTACCTCGCCAAGCTCGCGCTCGACTCGCGCCAGGAGGAGCGCGACGACGACGAGGATGGGGTGACCCTCATGAGCCTGCACGCCGCCAAGGGGCTCGAGTTCCCGGTCGTGGTGATCGTCGGGATGGAGGAGGACCTGCTCCCCTGCGCCGGGATCCAGGGGGAGGCGCGCGACCTCGACGAGGAGCGGCGCCTGGCGTACGTCGGCATCACCCGGGCCCGGGAGAAGCTCGTGCTGACCCGGGCCCAGGCGCGGGTGAAGCGGGGGAAGGTGCTGCCCCGGACGCCCAGCCGATTTTTGCTGGATCTCCCCGAGGGTGCGTTCGTGCTATACGACCCGGCGAAGGACGTGCAACCGCCGGAACAGGTGGCCGCCCGTTCAGCCGAGGTCCTGGCCGCCCTGAAGGCGCGCTTCGTCCGGGGCTGACGGCCGGAGCATCCCTTGACAAGCCGCGCGCCCTCCTCTACAAGGCGCCTTTCCAAATTTCGGAGTCTCGTAGGTTTTTCAATGAACAAGGGCACGCACAGCGCGACGAAGAGCGAGGCTCTCCAGGGCCGGAAGTGGTGGGTGGTGGACGTCGCCGACGCCCCCGTCGGCCGCGCCGCCAGCCAGGTGGCGACCATCCTCAAGGGCAAGCACAAGCCGAGCTACACGCCCTCGATGGACGTGGGCGACTTCGTGGTCGTGCTCAACGCCGAGAAGGTCCGCTACACCGGCAAGAAGGAGACCGACAAGGTCTTCTTCACGCACACCATGCACCCGGGCGGCGCGAAGCAGACGCCGATGCACAAGCTCCGGGCGAAGCACCCCGACGCCATCTTCCTGAATGCCGTCCGCCGCATGCTGCCGCGCTCCGCTCTGGGCCGCGACATGATGCGCAAGCTCAAGGTCTACGCCGGCGGTGAGCACCCCCACGTCGCGCAGAAGCCCGCGGCGCTGAAGCTCTCGCTGTAACGAGGAACCGATGCCCCAGCTCTCCATCATCGTCGGCCGCCGCAAGGAGTCCGTCGCCCGCGTGCGCCTCGCGGCCGGCACGGGCAACATCACCATCAACGGCCGCACCATGGACGCCTACTTCGGCCGCGAGACGTCGAAGATGATCCTGGTCGAGCCGCTCAAGCTCGTCGACCAGATGGGCAAGCTCGACGTGTTCGTGAACGCGAAGGGCGGCGGGCTGTCCGGTCAGGCCGGCGCCATCCGCCACGGCATCACCCGCGCGCTCATGAAGCTCAACCCGGACTACCGGGCGATCCTCAAGAAGGCCGGCTTCGTCACCCGCGACGCCCGCGCCGTGGAGCGCAAGAAGTACGGCCAGCCCGGCGCCCGCAAGCGCTTCCAGTTCTCCAAGCGCTAGTCGGCTGTCGGCGCACTGCGCACATCGAAGCGGCTGGTCGCACATCGCGGCCGGCCGCTTCGTCGTTTCGGGCGCGCGGCCGCCTCTCGCTGCATGGCGCTCGCCGCGGAGCGGGTGATACGCTCGCCTCCGTATGGAGCTGAACGAGATCCTCCAGGTCGCCCTCCGCGCCAACGCGAGTGACATCCACCTCAAGGCGGGACTCCCGCCCATGTTCCGGGTGGATGGTCACCTGGTGCCGCTCAAGGACGGCCGCCGCCTGCCGCCCGAGGAGGTGGCGCGGATGGCGCTCGGCACCATGAACGAGTTCCAGAAGGAGAAGTTCAAGCAGACGAACGAGGTCGACCTCGCCTACGGCGTGCCCGGCCTGGGCCGCTTCCGCGTCAACATCTTCCAGCAGCGCGGCACCGTGGGCGGCGTCTTCCGCGTCATCCCGTTCAAGATTCAGTCGATCGAGCAGCTCATGCTGCCGAAGGTGCTGGAGAAGCTGGCCAACGAGCAGCGAGGCCTCGTCCTCGTCACCGGCACCACCGGCTCGGGCAAGTCGACGACGCTCGCGGCGATGATCGATCACGTGAACGCGACCGAGACCTGCCACATCATGACGATCGAGGACCCGATCGAGTTCCTCATCCGCGACAAGCGGTCGATCGTGAACCAGCGCGAGGTGGGCGTCGACACGATGAGCTTCGGTCAGGCGCTGAAGAGCGCGCTGCGCCAGGATCCCGACGTCATCCTGGTGGGCGAGATGCGCGATCTCGAGACCATCGAGACGGCGCTCACCGCGGCCGAGACGGGCCACCTCGTCATGTCGACCCTGCACACGCTCGACGCGACCGAGACCATCAACCGCATCATCTCGGCCTTCCCGCCCTACCAGCAGAAGCAGGTGCGGCTGCAGCTCGGCTCGGTGTTGCGCGGCGTGGTGAGCCAGCGGCTCGTGCCGCGCGCCGACGGCCGCGGCCGCGTCCCGGCCACGGAGGTGCTGCTCACCACCGCCCGGGTGCGCGAGCTCATCGAGGACAAGGACCGGACGAAGGAGATCTCGGACGCGATCGCGCAGGGCAACGTCTCGTACGGCATGCAGACGTTCGATCAGTCGCTCATGTGGCTGCTCAAGTCCGGCGTCATCACCTACGATGAGGCGCTCCGGCAGGCGACCAACGCCGACGATTTCGCCTTGCGCGTCTCCGGCATCTCCGGCACGAGCGACTCGAAGTGGGACGGCTTCGACCAGGCCCCTGCGGCGGCAGCGCCGCCCGCGGCCCCAGCCGCCCCCGCCGCCGCCGCGGCGCGCCCCGCAGGCGCTGCCCCGGTCCGCGCGGCGCCGGCCGCGCCGCCGTCGAAGCCCGTCGCCCCCGCCGAGGACGACTTTCAGATCGAGCGGTTTTGATCCCCGTGGATGGGTCGAGGTCGAGGTCGGGGTCGGGGCCCTTCGACTCCGCGCCGCCTGCGGCGCCGCTACGCTCAGGGCGGACGGACCGTAGGGCGGGGGCTCGTCCCCCGCCGCCGACCGCGCCACTCGAAGCTGCCAAGGCCCTGATCCTGCGCGTGCTCGCCTTTCACACCCGCAGCGAGGCGCAGCTCCGGGCGCGGCTCGCGAAAGGCGGCTTCGAGGCGGAGGTGGACGAGGCGATCACCTGGGCGCGGCGCCTCGGCTACCTGGACGACGCCGCCTACGCCC
>DASPZP010000184.1:0-1879 GCA_035636195.1 Anaeromyxobacteraceae bacterium | reverse complement strand
CTGCCGAACGCCAGGCGCGACCTCCACCTCGCGGATCCCGGTGTCTCCCACGTACTTGCCGGTCGGGTCGAAGGGCTTCTTGTCGTCCACCGTCCCGCCGAAGACGTATCGGTTGCCGAACTGGGTGTTGAGCATGGAGCGGACATGATCGATGAGCTGCCCCACCTCCAGCGCTCCCCCGGCCCGCTGCGCGGCCGAGTAGGGGTTCGAGAACTGCATGGCCAGCTCGCGCGCGCGAGAGATCGCGGTCGCCATTGCGTCGAGGGCGCCGTCCGTGGCCTCGAGCTCGTCGGAGGCGAGCCCGGCCGCCTGGCCGATGGAGGCGAAGCGCGCGCCCGACATCTGGAAGGCCGGGATCATGCCGGCTGCGGCCGGATCGTCGGAGGGGTGGTGGATGCGCGTGCCGGTGGAGGCCACGCTGGACGCCTCGGTGGCGGCGGTCCGGGCGCGCGCGGTGTCGCGGCTGGCGTTGTCGAAGACGAGGCGGTCGGTGACGCGCATGGCCCTGGCTCCTGGCGCTAGGTCGGCTTGATGGAGAGGAGCGTCTGGAGCATCTGATCGGCGGTCTGGATGACCTTGGCGATCGCCTCGTAGCCGCGCTGCGCCCGCTGCAGCGCGATCATCTCCTCGTCGATCGAGACGCCCGAGACCGAGTCGCGCATGGTCGTGAGGTTGTCCTTCAGCGCCGTGTCCTGCGCCGAGAAGGCCTCGGCGGTGGCGCTGGCCGCGCCGAAGCGTGAGACCACGTCCGCCACCGCCCCCGCGGGCGCCTTTCCGCTGGTGGCGAGCGCGGCCTGGCTGGTCGCGACGAGCGCGTTCGCGTTGCCCGCGTCGCCGGAGGCGCCCGCAGCCGAGGCGGCCAGCGCGAGCTGGTCGCCGCTCGTGAGCAGGAGGGACATGCGTCCCGCGGCGCCGGCCCATCCGGCTCCCACGTCGAACACCGCCTGGCCCGGGTTCCCGTTGCGCTGGAACCCGAGGGCGTGCTGGGCGTTCACGACCTGGGCGAGGTCGGCCGCCAGGTGATCGATGTCCTGACCCGTCGTGAAGAGGGTCCCGTCGCGCGCCGCGAGGGAGCCGCCCAGCGTGCCGCCCACCCCCGCGTTCGGGAGCGCGGTCGGGCCGCTGCCGTCGGGGAGCTGCAGCATGAGCTGGAGGTGGCCGCCGTTCGCGGCGTCGGGAGCGGTCTTCAGGATGCCGGCGCGGTCGGCCGCCACCAGCGTCACGCCGCCCGGCAAGGTCACGTTGACGTCACCCTCCGAGGTGGGAACGGTGGTGGCCCCCGCCAGCTCGGCCAGCTTGTCGAGGTGCTGCTGCCGCAGGTCGAGCAGATCGTTCGGCTCGGCGCCGGATCCGCGCGCTTGCCGGATCTCCTTGTTGAGCGCGGCCACCGCCGCCCCCTCGGAGCTCACGGTGCCGGCGAGCGCGCTGGCCCGCGCGTCGAGCCCGCTGCGCGTCGCCTCCAGCCCCTGGCTGGTCCGGTTGAAGGTCTGCGCCATGGAGCGGGCCGCGCCGAGGAGCGTGGCGCGCAGGCCGGCGTCGTTCGGGTTCTGCGCCAGCGCCGACAGGGCGGAGTAGAAGCCCGAGATCGCGTCGCTCAGCCCGCCCGTCGCGTCGGGGTCGAGGCCGTGGAAGGCCTGGAGCGCGTCGGACTGAGCGGTGGAGAAGGCTTGGTTGCCGAGGGCGGCCGGGATCTGGGCCTCGAGGAAGCGGTCGCGCGCCTGCGTCACGGTGCCGAGGGTGGCCCCGCGGCCGATGAAGGCGCCGCCCACCTGCTCGGCCGGAACCATCGCCTCGATGTTGGCGGTCTGGCGGGAGTAGCCGGGGGTGTTCGCGTTGTCGATGTTGTGGCCGGCGGTGGCGGTGAGGCCGCGCTGTGCGG
>DASPZP010000183.1:0-5368 GCA_035636195.1 Anaeromyxobacteraceae bacterium | reverse complement strand
AGGCGGCGCCCAGCACGAAGGCGGCGAGCTTGTAGCGCACCGTGTTGATGCCGCTCCCCTCGGCGGCCACCGGGTCCTCGCGCAGGTAGGCGAGGGCGCGCCCGAAGCGCGAGCGCTCGAGACGATTGAAGAGGAAGACCGTCACGAGGACGAAGGCCCAGATGAGATAGAAGAAGTCCTGCGGCTTGCGGATGCGGTACCCGAAGACCGATGGGCGCTGGATGCCGAAGATGCCGTTCGCCCCGCCGGTCAAGCCGAACACGTCGTTCACGAGGGCGATGCGGACGATCTCGCCCATGCCGATGGTGACGATGAGCAGGTAGTCGCCGCGCAGATGGATGACCGGCCGCGCCACCAGCGCCGCGAACAGCGCGGCGGCGATCCCGGCCAGCGGCAGCGTCCACAGGACGGGCAGGTGGAGCTGCGTGTTGAGGATGGCGGTGGTGTAGGCGCCCACCGCGTAGAACGCGGCGTGGCCCATGTTGAAGAGCCCGGCGTCGCCCAGGATGACGTTCAAGGACAGCGCGAGCAGCGCGTACAGGCCGACGCTGTTCATGACGTCGAGCCAGTAGGCGTCGAGCGCCAGCGGCGCCGCCGCGAGCAGCGCCACGCCCGCCGCGATGGCGATCCCGAGGCGTGCGTTCATACCTTCTCCGCCACCCGCTCGCCCAGGAGCCCGGTCGGACGGACGATGAGGATGAGGATGAGCACGCAGAAGGAGAGCGCGTCCTTCCAGGCGATGGAGAGGTAGGCGGCGCCGAGCGCCTCGATGACGCCGAGGAGGAGCCCGCCCACCATGGCGCCCGGGATGTTGCCGATGCCGCCCAGGATGGCGGCCGTGAAGGCCTTCATCCCGTAGATCCAGCCCATCGTGAAGTTGACCTGGCCGTAGTAGAGGCCGACGAGGAGGCCGGCGGCGCCGCCCAGCGCCGGTCCGATGAGGAAGACCAGGCTCACCACCTTGTTCACGTCGATGCCCATCAGGCGGGCCGCGCCCTGGTCGATGGCGGCGGCGCGCACGGCAGTGCCGATCTTCGTCTTCTGCACGAAGAGGTAGAGGGCGGCCATCATCACCACCGACGCCGCCACCACCAGGATGCGCAGGAGCGGCACCTCCAGGCCGAACAGGCTGACCATGACCTGGGGGACGGCGCCCTCCGGGTAGACCTGGACGCGCGCGCCGTAGACGAGCATGAGCGCGTTCTGCAGGAAGATGGACGCCCCGAGCGCGGAGACGACCGCCGAGAGCCGGGGCGACTCGCGCAGGGGCCGGTAGGCGGCCCGCTCGAGGATGACGCCCATCACCCCGACGAGGCCCATCACCATCACCGTGAGCACGGCGATCGCGCCGACCGCCCCCAGCCGGTCGTTCAGGAGCAGCGAGGTGAGCAGCGTCAGGCCGAGATAGCCGCCGTAGGTGAAGAGGTCGCCGTGGGCGAAGTTGATGAGCTTCAGGACGCCGTACACCATGGTGTAGCCGAGCGCGATGAGGGCATAGATGCCCCCCACTGCCAGGCCGTTGATGAGCTGCTGGAAGAATTGCTCCATGGTGGCCCGGGCGAGGGTGGAAGGGCGAGTCCGCTACGGCGGACCCGCCCCGATGGCACGGCCGGCGCTACTTCTGCAGGACGAACTGACCGTTCGGGTCGACCTTGTAGACCCGGTACAGCTCGCCGACGCGGTCGCCCTTGGCGTTGAAGGCGATCTTGCCGGTGAGGCCCGGGAAGTCCTTCAGCTTGTTCACGAGATAGTCACGGAGCTTGTCGGCGTCGGTGGCCTTCGTCTCCGCGATGGCCTTCGTCACCACCCGGAACCCGTCGGCCGCCAGGATGCCGTAGATGGAGTTGGGCGCCTCGCCGTACTTCGCCTTGTACGTCGCGAGATAGGCCTTCGCCTCGGGCGTGTCGAGGTCGTTCGGCACGGGCGGCGAGAGGAACTGGAAGCCCGCGGCGGCGTCCTTGCCGGCGATCTTGACCAGGTCCGGGTTGTTGATGGCGTCCCCGCCGATGAACGGTACGTTCCAGCCCATCTGCTTCTTCTGCTTGAGGAGGAGTCCGGCCTCCGGGTAGTAGCCGGTGAAGAAGACGACGTCCGGTCCAGCGGCCTTCAGCTTGGTCAGGATGGCCGAGTAGTCCTGCTCCTTGGGCGTGAGCGCGTCGAAGAAGACCACGTTCGCCTTCTTCGCCTTCAGGATGCCGTTGATCTCGTCGGCGAGGCCCTTCGAGTAGGCGGAGCTGTCGTGCAGGAGCGCGATCTTCTTGGCGCCCATCTTGTCCAGCGCGGCGGCGCCGACCTTGCCTTGCTCGTCGTCGCGCGGGCAGGTGCGGAAGAAGTGCTTGAGGCCCTTCTCGGTCAGCCGGACGGCGGTGGAGCCGTTCGCGACCTGCGTGATGCCCGCCTCGTCGTAGATGGTCTGGGTGGCCTCGGTGACGGCCGAGCCGTAGGTGCCGATGACGGCCACCACGCCCTTGGTGGTGAGGCGCTGGGCGGCGAGCGACGCGGTGCGCGGGTCGCCGCCGTCGTCCTCGATCACGACCTCCACCTTCTTGCCGTTCAGCCCGCCCTTCTCGTTCACCTGCGCCGCGAGGAGGTCGATGTTCCGCTTCATCTCCTGGCCTTCGCTCGCCCACGCGCCGGTCACGGGGGCCATGAGACCGATCTTCACCGTGTCCGCCGCGCCGGCGGCGCCCGAGACCGTGAGGCCGAGCGCCAGCGCGATACCCATCGCTCTGTTCATGAGGTGTTCCTCCACCTGCGGGAAGAGCACATTTCAACACCATCCCGCGCCGCTGCGGAAGGAAAGAACGGTCGGTTCACCCTCTGTAGAGGGCGGCATTCCCGCCGCGCCCTTCGACTACGCGCCGCGACGCGTCGCGGCGCTACGCTCAGGGCTACCGGAAAACGTCACTCGTTCGAGGCCTGATGGGGATACTCGATGCGGGTGGGCGGGGCGAAGTTCTCCTTGATGGACCGCGGCGAGACCCACCGGATGAGGTTCCACATCGATCCGGCCTTGTCGTTCGTACCCGAAGCGCGCGCCCCACCGAACGGCTGCTGACCGACCACCGCGCCCGTCGGCTTGTCATTCAGGTAGAAGTTTCCGGCCGCGTCGACGAGCGCGCGCTCGAGCCGCTCGGCCGCCAGCCGGTCCTGCGCGAAGATGGCGCCGGTCAGCGCGTAGGGCGAGGTGCTGTCGCAGAGCGCGAGCGCCTCGTCGAGCTTCGCGTCCGGGTAGACGAAGAGCGTCAGGACCGGGCCGAAGATCTCCTCGGCCATGAGCTTGTGGCGCGGGTTCGTGACCTGCACCACCGTCGGCTCGACGAAGTACCCCACGCTGTCGTCGCACCGCCCCCCGGCGAGGATCTGCGCCTCGGGAGAGCCCTTCGCGAAGTCGAGGTAGCCCTTGATGGTCGCGAACGCCCCCCGGTCGATGACGGCGCCCATGAAGACCCGGAAGTCCTCCACCGGATCGCCCATCCGGATCGAGGCCACCTGGGCGAGGAGCCGCTCCTTCACCTTCGGCCAGAGGCTCTCGGGGACGTAGGCGCGGGACGCGGCCGAGCACTTCTGGCCCTGTGCCTCGAACGCGCCGCGGCAGAGGGCGGTGGCGAGCGCGTCGGCGTCGGCGGAGGGATGGGCGAAGACGAAGTCCTTGCCGCCCGTCTCGCCCACGATGCGCGGGTACGACTTGTAGCGCGGCAGGTTCTCCGCGATGGTCCGCCACATGCCGTGGAAGGTCGGCGTCGAGCCGGTGAAGTGGATGCCCGCGAACTCGGGGCTGGCGAGGACGGGGTCACCGACCTGCCGGCCGGACCCCGGCACGAAGTTGATGACCCCCGGCGGCAGCCCGGCCGCCTCGAGAAGCTTCAGGATGAACCAGTTGGAGTAGACGGTGCTCGACGCCGGCTTCCACAGGACGGTGTTCCCCATCAGGGCCGGAGCGGTGGGGAGGTTCGCCGCGATGGAGGTGAAGTTGAAGGGCGTCACCGCGAAGACGAAGCCCTCCAGCGGCCGGTACTCAACCCGGTTCCAGACGCCCGGCGCGGAGTTGGGCTGCTCGGCCAGGATCTTCTCCGCCCAGGCGGCGTTGAAGCGCCAGAAGTCGATGATCTCGCAGGCGGAGTCGATCTCCGCCTGGTAGGGCGTCTTCGACTGGTTGAGCATCGTCGCGCCGTTGAGCGTGGGGCGCCAACCGCCCGAGAGCAGGTCGGCGGCCTTCAGGAACACCGACGCGCGCTGCTCGAAGGGAAGGGCGGCCCAGGCCGGGCGCGCGGCGCGGGCCGCGTCGATGGCGGCCTGCACCTCGGACGGCCCGGCCTGGTGGAAGCGCGCCAGCCGGTGGGCGTGGCGATGCGGCACCCGCACGTCGGCGAGCTTCCCGGTGCGGACCTCCTTTCCGCCGATGACGAGCGGGATCTCGAGCTCCTCCCGCGACAGCTCGCCGAGGCGGGCGCGGAGCGTGCGGCGCTCGTCCGTTCCTGGCGCGTAGGAGAGGACCGGCTCGTTGCAGGGGGCGGGGATCCTGAAGCTCGCGTTCATGTTCGCTCCGGTGGGCGGGGAGCCGCCCTAGCCGATGATGAAGTCCTCGCCCTTCACCTCGCCCCGGTCGAAGCGGGCCAGCGTGAAGCGCTCGAAGATCTCGTCCGGCGGGTCGCCCGCCATCCAGTCCGCCATGAGCTCCGTCACGGCCGGCGCCATCATGAAGCCGTGTCCGACGAAGCCGTTCAGCTGGAGGAAGTTGTCATAACCCGCCGCGCCGAGGATGGGATTGTTGTCGGGCGTCACGTCGTAGCAGCCGGCCCACTGCCGCATGACCTTGAGACCCGCCGCCACCGGCACGCACTCGGAGATGGCCCGCGAGAAGCGGGCGAGGAAGCGCAGGGTCGAGCGGCTGTCGATCCCGGGCGGCTCCTCGGGATCGCCCATGCCGCCCACGATCTCGCCCCGCAGGCTCTGCGAGAAGTAGAGCCCGTTGCCGAGGTTCGAGACGAGCGGCCCGAGCCAGGGCTTGAGCGGCTCGGTCACCAAGATCTCGTGCCGCTCCGGCTCGTTGGGCAGCTTCACGCCGGCCAGCGCCGCGACGTCGCGGCTCCAGGCGCCGGCCGCGTTCACCACCGTGTCGCAGGCGATGGTCCCGCGGTCGGTCACGACGGCGGTGACGCGGCGCCCCTCGCGCTCGAAGCCACGCACGCCGGTGAAGGTGAGCACCTTCGCGCCGAGCGCCTCGGCGCGCGCGGCGTAGCCCCATACGTAGGGCCACGGGAAGACCACGGCGTCATCGGGGTTCCAGGAGGCGGCGAGGAAGCTCCGCTCATCGAGCTCCGGCACCACCTCGCGCGCCTCGGGCGGCGTCAGGATCCGGGTGCGC
>DASPZP010000182.1:0-3520 GCA_035636195.1 Anaeromyxobacteraceae bacterium | reverse complement strand
TCCGCGAGCCGAAGCAGCTTCTCCAGCGCGGGCCCCAGCCCGGGGGAGTTGCCCACCACGAGGCCCACCAGCCGGCCCCGCTCGTCGAGGGCGAGGAAGGTGGGCACCTGCGGGATGCCGCCGCGCGCCGCCGCGGTGGCGCCGCCGGAGAGGACGAGCGCGGTGCCGGGCGGCGGCGCCTCGACGAGCCGCCGCGCGAGCTCGGCGCGATCCTGGTCGATGGAGACGGCGTAGGCCACGACGCGCGGGTGTCGAGCCAGGACCGTGCGCGCCCGCTCCGCCGCCGGGCCGCAGGGGGTACACCAGGTCGCCCAGAGCTCGACGAGCCGCACCGGTCCCGGGCCGCCCACCACGATGCGCTCGCCCGCGAGCGTCTCGGCGACGATGGGCAGCTGCGGATCGGTCCCCCAGCGCCCTCCCGTCGCGCGGTGCGCACAGCCGGCGCCGAGCGCGAGCGCGAGCGCGACGGCGGTGAGCGCGGACCTTCTCACCTCCTCAAGTTCGCCCGGCGCGCGCCCCGGCGCAAGCGGCCGTGGCGGTGCGCGGCGCCATTCCCTATGCTGCATCCGTGCGCCCTCGCCTCACGGCCCTGCTCGTCGCGGCGCTTCCCTCGCTCGCCGCGGCACAGGACGGGGACGTGGTGTACGCCGAGCCTCCCTCCGCGGCGCGCTTTCACCTCACGGCCTGGGGCGGCGCTTCGCTCGACACGACCGCGAACAATCCAGGCGCGGCGCACTTCGGCGGCGAGGTGGCATACGCGTTCGAGGCAGCAGATGTCGGGCTGCTGGCCGAGGGGTACCGGCTCGGCGATCGGGCGCGCACGCCGTGGGCGCCGGTGGTGCTGGCGCGCTACCTCCAGCGCTTCGAGACGCGCCGCGGACTCGAGGCGACGCTCGGCTTCGGCCTGGGCGTGGGGCGCACGAAGAGCTGGATCGGCTGGTACCAGGTCGCGCTGGGCGTGCGACTCCTGGCGGGGCCGCTCTTCATCGCGGGCGAGCTCGGGTTCGAGCAGCTCGATCTGCTGCGCCTCGCGGCCGGCGTGGGCGTGCGCTTCTGATCCTCGGGGCCGGAGGGACTTCACCAACGCACGAACGCCCCGTCGATGGCGTTCACGCTGGGAGCTCTATCCGTTAAGAGGCCAACCTCGAAAGGGGAGTCCATGAACCGTCTCTGCACGCTCGCAGTCGCTGCCTTCCTCCCGCTGGCGGCCTCCGCCGAGACCACCACCTGGACCATCGACCCCGTCCACTCCACCTCGTCGTTCGCGGTGAAGCACCTCGTCATCACCACCGTCCACGGCCGGTTCGGCAAGACCGCCGGCACGGTTCAGTACGACGAGCAAGACCCGACGAAGTCGAAGGCCGAGGCGACCATCGACGTCACGACCATCAACACGGAGAACGAGAATCGCGACGCGGACCTCAAGTCCGCCAACTTCTTCGACGTGGCGAACCACCCCACCATGACCTTCAAGTCCAGCAAGGTGGAGAAGGTCGGCGACGGCAAGTTCAAGGTGACGGGCGACCTCACCATCCGCGGCAACACGAAGCCGGTCACGCTCGACGTCACCACCTCGCAGGCGGTGAAGGGCATGCAAGGCGAGGTGCGGCGTGCCTTCAGCGCCACCGGCCGCATCAATCGCAAGGACTTCGGGCTCAACTACTCGAAGGCGGTCGAAGCGGGGCCCATCGTGGGCGACAACGTCGACCTCACCATCGAGGCTGAGACGGTGAAGGCAGAGGGCGGCGAGGCCGCCAAGACCAAGGCGGTAACCACGGAGGCGACGAAGAAGCCCTAGCTCCGATCGCTCGCTGGCCGGCCGCGCCGTCCGCGGGGCGGACCGGCCGGTGCGAGGCGGCGCCGCCGGCGCTGCGCCTTGCGCACGGGCACGGCGGTTGCTTTCCCGCGCCGGATGCTCGAAGGCGCAGCCAGCCCCATCGACGTGCCGCGCGAGCGGCTCCTGTCCGCCGGCGCGCGCAGCCTCTCCGACGCCGAGCTCCTCGCCCTCGTGCTCGGCACGGCCAGCGGCGGTCTCTCGGCGCGCGCGGCCGCGCTCCAGCTCGTCGAGCGGCAGCCGCTCGCGGCGCTGGCCTGGGCGTGCCCCGAGGAGCTCGCCACCTCCCCGGGCATCGGGCTCGCCCGGGCGGCGGCGCTGGTGGCCGCGTTCGAGCTGGGGCGGCGCGGCGCCTGGTCGCCGCCGGCGCGCGGCGAACGCTGCCTCGATCCGGGACGCGTCCACGAGCTGCTCCGGCACGCCGCGCACGCCGAGCGAGAGGGGTTCCACGTGGTGCTGCTCGACGTGCGGGGGCGGCTCCTCAAGGCCGTGCAGGTGGCGGAGGGATCGCTCAGCCAGTGTCCCGTCTCGCCGCGCGACGCGCTTCGCCCCGCTGTGCGCGACGGCGCGCACGGCATCGTCTTCGCCCACAACCACCCGTCGGGCGATCCCACGCCCAGCCCGGAGGATCACGACCTCACCGAGCGCCTCCGCGCCGCCGCCGAGCTGGTGGGCGTCCTCGCGCGGGACCACGTCATCGTCGCGGCCGGCGGCTACTACAGCTTCGTGGAGGCCGGGCGCTGGCGGCGGTGATTACACCGGCTTCCCGAGGGAGGCCAGTGCTCGAAGCGCTTGCGTGGCGTGCAGCGTTCGACCTGCTCGCGATGCGCGTCTGACGCGTTCACCCTTCGTCGTGGCAGCGAGACTCGAGTGCCAGCTCGAGGTGCTCGAGCGAGCTGTTCCCGCCCGAGCAGACGATGCCGATCTTCCGGCCGTGCAGCTCGGCACGTAGGCGGTACGCCGCGGCGAGCGCCGCAGCGCCGGCACCCTCGGCGAGGGTGTGCGCCTTCGCGAGCATCCAGACCATCGCCCGCTTGATCTCGTCGTCGCCGACGAGCACGAAGTCCGACAGGTGCGCCCTGAGGAGGCGTTGTGGCAGCTCGAAGGCGGCGCCGGTGGCCAAGCCCTCTGCGAACGTCGTGTTGCCTCGCTCCACCAGACGTCCCTCTCTCCACGAGTCGTGCGCGGCGCTGGCGGCGTCCGACTGGACGCCGATCACACGGCAACGCGGCGCGACGGTCGACGCGACGAGGCAAGCGCCGGCGGCGTTGCTCCCACCGCCGACGGGCAGGATGATGGCATCGAGATCCGGCTGGTCCTCGAGCATCTCGAGGGTCTGGGTGGCGACCCCGGCGATGAGCAGGCGCTCGTTCCCGGCGCTGACGAGCCGGTATCCGCTTTCCCGGGCAAGGCCCTCGGCATGGCGTCGAGCGTCGTCGAACCTCGGCCCGTGGAAGAGCACCTCGGCGCCGAAGCCACGCATCGCCGCGACCTTTCCCGGGTTCGACGCGTCGGGCATGACGACGCGGGCGGCGACGCCGAACATCCGGGCGGCGTAGGCGATGGACTGACCGTGATTCCCGGTGGAGTACGTGATGACTCCACGCGCGCGCTCGTCGGCCGAGAGCTGGGACACGAGGTGGATGGCGCCGCGGACCTTGAAGACCCCCGTCGGCTGGCCATTCT
>DASPZP010000181.1:0-7434 GCA_035636195.1 Anaeromyxobacteraceae bacterium | reverse complement strand
GCCGGCGCCGATGTCGGCGACGGTCTGGCCCACCTCGACGCCGAGCGCCGCCACGACCTCCTCCGGTCGCTGCCAGGCGTCGCGGTCAGGGTCGGTGAGCCGAGCGACGTACGCGTCGAGGTCCCCCGGGTTGCCGTGGCGATCGTGGTGGTGGGGCATGGGTCAGAGCCAGGGTCGCGGTCGAGATCGGCGGCGGTTATCTGCCGCCGGGCCCGACCGCACGCCACATCGCCAGGACCGCTGCGCCCGGATCGGGCACCCCCAGCCAGGCCCGGATCACGCCCACTCCGTGCGCACCGCTCATGCGCGCCTTGGCGGCGTTCAGAGCGTCGATGCCGCCCAGCGCGACGAGCGGTATTCCGAGCTGCGCCGCGCGCCCGAGCGCGCCGAGCCCGAGCGGCGGTCCGTACGCGAGCTTGGACGGCGTCGCGTGGAGCGGTCCGAAGGTGGCGAAGTCTGCCCCGCCTTCTCTCGCCCGCCGCACGTCCTCCGCGCCATGGCAGGAGACGCCGACCAGGCGGCCCGGCCCGAGGAGGCGGCGCGCCTCGCCCGGCGGCACGCCGGCCGACGGCAGGTGAGCCCCGTCGGCGCCGCACGCGAGCGCCACGTCGAGCCGGTCGTTGACGAGAAACAGTTGCCCGGCCGCCCGGCACCTCGCACCAACCTCTCGCGCCAGCGCCAGGAGCTCGCGGCCCCCCAGATCCTTCTCGCGCAGGTGGACGGCGGCCGCTCCAGGTGGCAGGTTCCGCAGCGCCAGGGTGACAGCCTGTCCCAGATCGGGGACGAACCGCCTGTCCGTGACGAGGTGGAGCGCCGGAAGTAGCATAAGAAAACCAGTTTCTCAGAGGTCGGTCGCCCTCCGCCATGGCCGCGGCGGCTCCGCCTCGGTCCCGAGGAGCACACGTGGAAGCCGATCCGACACAGCTGCTCGCCTTCTTGCAGGAGCAGCAGGCGAAGCAGGCGCCCCACTTCCCGACAGTCGTGTTCGACAAGGTGCTGAGCTTCATGGGCACGACGAGCCTGGCGGGGACGCACGCCGCCGTGGCGATCTGCCCGGTCCTCGGCCTCGAGCCGGCGGGCGAGCAGGAGCTCAAGGTCCTGCTGCGCGGGCCGCTGCCGCGCCCCCCCACCCGCGGCGAGTGCCTGAGCGTGCACCTCACTCACGTGGAGCGATACCAGGGGTTCCAGGTGAAGACCTCGCCCATCGTGGCGGGGGACGTCTCCGCGCTGTACGAGACGCGCGGAGACCAGGTCTCCGTGCACGGCAGCCAGATCTTCACCGTGCACCATAGCCCGTACACCATGAAGTTCTTCGAGCGGATCCCGTTCGAGGAGGTGCGAGAGACGGTGGGCGGCGTCCGGTATGCCCTCGTTGCGGTGGGCGAGCAGGCGAACCTCTCGCCGCGGTTCATCTTCCACGCGGAGGCCCAGCAGGGCAGGCTCGTGCTCTACCACGGCGATGGGCTGGCCCTGAAGACGTACATGAACTTGAAGACCAACCGCCACGAGACGCGGCTCGTCCTCGACCTCGACGACTTCAGCGGGTACGCGCTCCGCGGCACGGTCGAGGAGTTCCAGCCGCACCAGCACCCCGAGGCTTACGAGAAGATCTGCCACGGCTTCTCGGCCGGCAGCTGGGGTAAGCCCTCACGCGCCTTCCGCTTCACCGCCGAGTCGTGGGAGCGCATCGCGCCCACCGGGCCGGCGGTGAAGAAGGCGGCGGTCGGGTAGGGCGGGCGCGCGGCTCCGCCGCTCCCGCGCGTGCGTCCCGCCCTGGAGGGCTACGCCCTCCCCACCTGCGGTGGGGCCCCTCCTACGATCCTATCAACCCCGTCATCGGGCTCGAGGCGGCGGCGTGCAGCTTCATCGGGATGCGCCCGGCCAGGAAGGCCTTCCGGCCCGCCGCCACGCCGTCGCGCATCGCCTCCGCCATCAGCACCGGCTCCTTCGCCTCGGCGATGGCGGTGTTCATGAGCACCGCGACGGCGCCGAGCTCCATCGCGACCGCGGCGTCGCTGGCCGTCCCGACGCCCGCGTCGACCAGCACCGGCAGGCTCACCGTCTCCATGACGATGCGGAGATTGTAGGGGTTCCGGAGGCCCAGCCCCGAGCCGATCGGGGCGCCGAGCGGCATCACCGCCGCGCAGCCGGCGTCCTCGAGCTTCTTGGCAGTGACCGGATCGTCGTTCGTGTACGGCAGGACCGTGAAGCCCTCCTTCACGAGCACCCGCGCCGCCTGCACGAGCGCCTCGACATCGGGGAAGAGGGTGCGCTTGTCGCCGATGACCTCGAGCTTCACGAGCTCGCCCATGTCGAGCTCACGCCCCAGACGCGCGGTGCGGATCGCTTCGTCGGCGGTGAAGCACGCGGCGGTGTTGGGCAAGAGCGTCATGCCCTTCGGGATCCACTGGAGCAGCGACTCGGAGCCCTTCTTCGAGAGGTCGAGGCGGCGCACCGCGACGGTGACCACCTCCGCGCCCGAAACGGTGAGCGCGCGCTGCATGGTGGGAAAGTCGGGGTACTTGCCGGTCCCCACGAGGAGCCGGCTCGTGAACGTGTGGCTGCCGAGCGACCAGGTGTCCGCCACGGCTATCCTCCGCCCACGAACGCCACGATCTCGACCGCGTCGCCGGCGCGCAACCCGTGTGCCTCGTAACGGTCCTTCGTCACGACCACCTCGTTCACCTCGACGGCCACGCGCGGCGCCCTGACCCCGAGTTGCACGAGGAGCGCGGCGACGGTGGTGCCGTCCTTGACCTCACGGATCTCGCCGTTGAGCCTGAGCTGCATGGTGGGAGGTATGTAGCGCCGGTGCAGTGGGTGCGTCAAACCCGACCTCGACCTCGACCTCGACCTCGAACCTCGACCTCGAACCTCGACCTCGACCTCGACCGCGAACCCGACCTCGACCGTGACCCGGATCCCGATCCGACCTCGAGACCGCCCCCCTCACCCCTGCCCTCTCCCCCGTCGGGGGAGAGGGAGGACGTGCCCTTGGGAGGAGAGGGACGTGCCCTCGGGAGGAGACGGAGGGCGGACCCTCGACGCGGGACGTTGCTCCGGATGCGCCCCGTTCGCATCCTGGAGACTCACGCCAGGAGGTCGCGTCACGGATTCGACGCATGAACAGCAGCGCGCCGGCGGTCATGTCCGCCCGCACGTCGTCGTGGTCGGCGGCGGCTTCGCCGGCCTGCAGGCCGCGCGCGCCCTGCGCCGAGGTGCGGTCGACGTCACGGTGGTCGACCGCCGCAACCACCACCTGTTCCAGCCGTTGCTGTACCAGGTCGCCACCGCGGCGCTGAACCCCGCCGACATCGCCGCCCCGATCCGCCACGTGCTGCGCCGGCAGGCGAACACAGAGGTGCTGCTCGCCGACGTCCGGGCGGTCGACGCCCCGGGGCGCCGCCTCCTCCTCGACGCGGGCAGCCTCCCCTACGACTACCTCGTGCTCGCCACCGGGGCGGCCCACTCCTACTTCGGGCACCCGGAGTGGGCGCGCGCCGCGCCGGGCCTGAAGACCGTCGAGGACGCGCTCGAGATCCGGCGCCGCCTCCTGACCGCCTTCGAGATGGCCGAGCGTGAGGTCGATCCGGAGCGGCGGCGCGAGTGGCTCACCTTCGTCGTCGTGGGCGCGGGACCGACCGGCGTCGAGCTCGCCGGCGCGCTCGCGGACATCGCGCGCACGACCCTGGTGCGGGACTTCCGCCACTTCTCGCCCGCCAGCGCGCGCGTCCTCCTGCTCGAGGGCGCGCCCCGCGTGTTGCCGCCATACCCGCCTGACCTGTCGGAGGCTGCGCGCGCGCAGCTCGAGGCGCTCGGGGTGGAGGTGCGCACGGACGCGCTCGTGAGCGCCATCGATGAGCGCGGCGTCGTCGCCTCGGGAGAGCACATCCCTGCGCGCACCATCCTGTGGGGGGCGGGCGTGGCGGCCTCGTCGCTCGGGCGCACGCTGGGCGCCCCGCTCGACCGCGCCGGCCGGGTGCGCGTGGAGCCCGACCTGTCCGTGCCCGGCCACCCCGAGGTCTTCGTCGCGGGAGATCTCGCAGCGATCCAGCAGGACGGCAAGCCGGTCCCCGGCCTCGCGCCGGCCGCCATGCAGATGGGCCGCTGGGCGGCGGAGAACGTGTTGCGCGATCTCGCCGGCGAGCCGCCGCGGCCGTTCCGCTACCACGACAAGGGCAGCCTCGCCACCATCGGCCACGCCGCAGCGGTCGCCGACCTGGGCCGCTTCCACTTCAAGGGCCGCCCGGCGTGGCTCCTCTGGGTCTTCGTCCACATCCTGTACCTGATCGGCTTCCGCAATCGCGTCGCGGTGCTCCTGCAGTGGTTCTGGTCGTACCTGACCTTCAGCCGAGGCGCGCGCCTCATCACGTACGTCTCGACGGCGCCCGCTGAGCTCACCCCGGCGGACCGGGCGTCCGCAACCGAGCTGCCGGCCCGTCCGCCCGATCCGACCCGGCCCGCCGACGCGTCGCCACCGCCGACGATCATGTAGGCCCGCTCGCGCTCATCGCGCTCATCCGGCCGCCGTCGCGCCGTGGCGCGACTTGCGCTAGGATGTCTCCTCCGTCAGGGGCGCTCGAAGTCGGAGAGCGCGGGCGGAAAGGTGTCGGGCGGCGGGAAGGTGGAGGTGGTGGGGATGGGCGTGGGCATGCAGGTCGCCGTGCGCGAGCGCACGGTCATGGGCGAGCTGGACACGCCGAGGGCGGCTCCACGCGCAGCGTCCCTCACCCGCTTTCACCAGCGCATCTCGGCCGAGGCGCTCACCGCGAAGAGCGGCGTGGGCGCGTCGCGGCTGGCGCCGGCGCTGGCGCAGTCCGCGGTCGACCTGAACCCACACCAGATCGAGGCAGCCGCCTTCGCCCTGTCGTCGATGGCCACCGGCGGCTGCGTGCTCGCCGACGAGGTGGGCCTCGGGAAGACGATCGAGGCCGGGCTCGTGCTGGCGCAGCTCGCCGCCGAGGGGCGCGGCCGCATCCTCATCCTCGTCCCGGCCTCGCTGCGCAACCAGTGGCGCGACGAGCTCTCCAGCAAGTTCGGCCTCGAGTCCACGGTGGTCGACGGGATCTCCGCCCGGGCGGCGGAGAAGCACGGGCTCAAGGTGAACCCGTTCGACACCGGCGGCATCGTCGTCGCCTCGCACGCGTTCGCCGCGCTGCGCTGGGACGAGGTGGCGCGCGTGCCGTGGGACCTCGCCGTGATCGACGAGGCGCACCGGCTCAGGAACGCCTACCGCCGCGATCACAAGACCGGGCAGGCGCTCCGCAAGGCGCTCCGCAAGTGCCCGAAGCTGCTGCTCACCGCCACGCCGCTCCAGAACGACGTCATGGAGCTGCTCGGGCTCACCGCCTTCATCGACGACGCGCTCCTCGGCACCGAGGACGCCTTCCGGCTCCAGTTCGCCTCGGGCGAGCTCACCGAGGACAAGGCGGCCGATCTCCAGGAGCGGCTCGGGCACGTGGTCATCCGCACCTTGCGCCGCCAGGTGAAGGAGTACGTGAAGTTCACCGCCCGGCGCTCGCTGGTGGAGGACTTCGCGCCGACGCCGGAGGAGCAGGAGCTCTACGACCGCGTCTCCGAGTACCTGCGGCGCGAGGACGCCGTCGCCATCCCCCAGTCGCGCCGCGCGCTGCTCGTCCTCGTCTATCGCAAGATCCTGGCCTCCTCGACCTTCGCCCTCTCGCACACGCTCACCAAGCTGGCCGACTCGCTGGAGGGAAAGCTCGCGGGCGCGGAGTGCGCCGCGGCCGCCGACGCCTTCCTCGACCTCTCCGGCTTCGAGGAGGAGGCGGAGGAGTGGAGCGGACCGGGCAAGGACGACGGGAAGCCCCGCGCCGCGGGTGCGGTGAACCGCATGCGCGACGAGCTGTCCGAGCTCCGCGCCTGCGCGAAGCTGGCGGCGTCCATCCAGGTGAACGCCAAGGGCGACGCGCTCGTGCGCGGGCTCGACCGCGCCTTCACCGTCGCGCGCGCCTGCGGCTGGCCGCAGAAAGCGGTCGTCTTCACCGAGTTCCGGCGCACGCAGGACTACCTCAAGAAGATCCTGGAGGCGCGCGGCTACACCACGACGAGCCTCTCGGGCGACTCCGGCAACGCCGACAAGCGGCAGGCGCTCGTCGAGGACTTCCGGAATCGCACCCAGATCCTGCTCATGACGGAGGCCGGCGCCGAGGGCCTGAACCTCCAGTTCTGCAACCTGGTGGTGAACTTCGACCTGCCGTGGAACCCGCAGCGCGTCGAGCAGCGCATCGGCCGCTGCCACCGCTATGGCCAGCAGCGCGACGTGCTCGTCCTCAACTTCCTCAACCGGCAGAACGCCGCCGACGCGCGCCTCTACGACCTCCTCTCCCAGAAGCTGGCGCTCTTCGACGGCGTCTTCGGCTCGTCGGACGAGATCCTGGGCGCGCTCGGCAGCGGCATCGACTTCGAGGAGCGCGTCCTCGACATCTACCAGTCGTGCCGCTCGGGCGAGGAGATCGACGTCGCCTTCAACGCGCTCCGCAAGGACCTCGACCAGCGGATCGAGGCCCGGCTCGCCGCCGCGCGGGCGCTCTTGTTCGAGAAGTTCGACGGCGAGGTGCGCGGAAAGCTCCGCGTGGCCGAGAAGGTCGCCCGCGAGGCGGTGGCGAAGCGCGAGGCCGACGAGGAGGCGCTGGTACGGAGCGTGTTCGAGGAGGGCGAGGCGCCGCCGCCCGTGCCCGAGCCGCTGGCGGGCGAGGCGCGCCCCAGAGCGCGGCGCGCGCGGCTCGCCAAGGCCGCCGCCGAGGCGGTGAAGACGAGGCCACAGGAGGCGGTGGCGCTCCTCGAGCTCGACGCGCGCGCCCTCCCGGCCCAGCTCCAGGAGCTCGCCGGCTGCGAGGGGTGGTGGTTCGCCTACAAGTTCGGCTTCGACGCGCTCGCCTGCGAGGAGAAGGTGGCGCACGTCATCCTGTGGGCGGACGGCGATCGCTACCGGGCGCTCCCGCCCGAGGTGGCCGAGGCGTTCGCGGGCCTGCCGGCACGCGAGGCGAAGGGGGGGCCACGCGGTGGCGCCATCCCCATGGGCTCGGCGCAGGAGGACGCGCTGGCCGCCCTCTCCTCGCGGCTCCTCGGGGAGTTCGCGGAGCGGTCGGGCGCCTCCTACGACGAGCAGCGCGAGCGGTGGGACCGCTCGGTGGAGGACGGGCTCATCGCACCGCGGCGGCTGGCCGAGGACGCCCGCGAGGCGTGGTCGCGCGCGCGCGCCGCCCTGCACGTCAAGTCCGACCTGCCGCTGCGCGACCCGCGAGCGCTCCTGGAGCGCGCGGAGCGGGAGTACCGGCGCCGGCTCGACGATCTGCGCGCGACCGAGGCGCTCCGCTATGGCGAGAAGGACCGGGCGCTCGCCGAGCTGAAGAAGAAGGCGGAGACGAGGGAGCGGCGCAGCCTGGTCGCCACGGCGTACTGGCGGTGCGT
>DASPZP010000180.1:0-3516 GCA_035636195.1 Anaeromyxobacteraceae bacterium | reverse complement strand
ACCTGGCCGGCCAGTCCGAGCCGCGGCGGCAGGAGCGCCCGCGGCAGGAGCGCCAGGTCGACCGCGACGAGCCGCAGGCGGGCGTCGAGGGCGCGCCGCGCGGCCGGCCCGGAGAGCCCGCCCTCCACCTCGATGCGCTGCACCCCGGCGGCGAGCGCGAGGCGGTCGACGGACGGCCCGGCCAGCGCCACGCGCGCCGGCTGCGTCAGCTCGAAGCGATCGCCGGGCCAGGCGATGGAGAGCGCCGAGAGCGTCAGGACGCGGCCGTCCGGCCCGATCGCGCCGGCGGCCCGCAGCGCGAGCGGATCCTGCCCGAGCTCCGGGACCACGGCGGTGACGGCGACGTCGCCGGCGCGCCCGGCGGTGTGGCCGCGCAGCGCGAGCGTCCGCGCGTCCAGCGTGCCCACCAGGAGCCGATCGACCCTGCCGTCCACCTGTACCTGCGGCGCAGAGAGTGTGCCCGCCGCCGACGCGGTGAGCGTGACGCCTCCGGCCGAGACGCCGGCCACGGTGAGCGACGGCGCGCGCGCCTGGAGCTGGAGCGACGGCGCGGCCTCGGTGCCGGAGAGGTCGGCATCGACCTTCAGCGCGCCGGAAAAAGGCAGCGCTGGACGGCCGAGCAGCTCCTGGAGGTTCCTTCGAAAGACGGCGAGGTCGCGGGCGTCGAGCGCCAGGTGGCCGCCCAGCGCGCCTTTCGGTCGCCACCGCCCGGCGCCGGTGATGGCTGCGCCGGGGAGGCTCGCCTCGAGCCGCGTCAGGTCGTACGCCCCGCCGGCCGCGCTGGCCCGCAGCTCGACCGGTCCCAGCCGCCCCGCCCGCACCCGGGAGGGCGCGACCGAGAGCGCCAGAGCCCCCTGCAGTGACGCCAGGTCGCGGCCGCGAGCCCGCGCGCGCGCGTCGGCCCGGAGCGACGTCGCCGGCGCGCCGCGCAGCACGCGCGACAGGTCGAGATCCTCGAGGATCACCTCGGCACCGGCGGCGAGCTCGGCGGGCGGGAGGTGCAGCGCCGCCGCCGCCCGAGCGGCGCCTCCGTTTCGCGGGCGCAGGTCGAGCGCGGCGGTCGCCTCGCGACCGTCCGACTCCGCGTAGATCGTTCCGGCGAGATCGCCCGCCAGCGGAGCCCGAGGCACGAGCCGCCGCACCTCGGCGGCGTCGACGGCCAGCGCCAGGACGGCGGCGCGGCCGCGCCAGCTGGCGTGGTCGAGCTGGCCGACGACCTCCAGCGCCGTGTCCCCCGCCGCGACGCGCAGCTCCCGCACGCGGAGCAGGCTCCCGCGCAGTCCGGCCGCCGCGTCGAGGGCGATCGGCGCGCGCTCCGGCTCGGTCATCCCGCCGCGCAGGGACAGCTCTGCGCCGGCGCGGCCCGGCCCGTAGATGGCGCGCGCGTCGGCGTCGATCCCTTCGGCGGCGAAGCCGGTCCCCCCGTCGGACGGGACGTACCGGACGCTGCCGCCGCGCAGCGTGAGCCGGGTGAGCCGCAGCGTCCAGGTGAAGGGCGTGCTCTCCTCCGTGCTGGGGTGCGTGGGGGCGAAAGCGCGCGCCAGCGACAGCCCTCCGTCGTCCTCGCGCTTCAGCACCACCTCGGGCCCATCCAGCTCGACCCGGAACCCGATCACCTTGGAGCGGAGGCGTCCCAGGTCCGGGTAGACGCGGAGGCGGCGCACGGTGAGGACGACGTCGCCGTCGGGGTCGATCACCTTGGCCCCGACGAGCTCGAGGCCACCTTGCCCGAGCAAGTGGAAGCGCTCGAGCTGGATGCTGCCGGCGAGCGCCTCGTCGACGGCGCGCAGCGCCCGCGGTACGACGAGCCCGCGCCCGAGGTCGGTCGAGATGAGGAGGAAGGCGCAGGAGAGGGCCACCCCGGCCGTGGCGAGCAGCCCGAGGACGAGATAGCCGAAGGCGGCGAGCGCTCGCGTCGTGGCCCTTCCCACTCCCATGCCGTAACCCGCGCCTCCCTAGAATGCCTCTCCGATGGAGAGGTGGAAGGAGACGATGGGGTCGTGGTGAAACCGATTGTCGCTGACGAGATCCGAGCGGCAGGTCGTCGCCTTCGGATCGCAGCCGGCCGCGGATTGCAGTCTGAGCACCTCCACCCCGGGCTGCCCGCTCGTGCTGGGCAGGCGGGCCGCCAGATCGACGCGGAGCGGACCGAACACGGTCTTGTAGCGGATGCCCGCGCCGACGGCGTACTGGAGGTTCGACACGTTGAGTGCGTCGGCGGCCTTGACCCGCACGTCGCCGAAGTCGAGGAAGGTCGCTCCGCCCAGCTCCCCGGCGATTGGGAAGCGCAGCTCGATCGACCCGTCGATGAGCCCCGCCCCCCCCACAGGAAGGTACTGGAAGTTGTTCGGGTCGCACGCGGCGGGTTTCCCAGGCGCCGCGGGCGTGAGCGGGCAATAGCCAAGCACCGGTGAGAGCTGGCGGTTGTAGTAGCCGCGCATCAGGTTCGGACCGCCGCTCGTGAATCGCGCGATGATGGGCACCTCGGACGAGCCGCTGAGGACGCCGATGCGGCCGCGCCCGGCGAGCACGAACCCGAACGGCAGGCTCACGAAGGCGCGCGCCTCGGGGAGGAGCCGCAGGTACGAGGCGCCGTTCCCCTTCACGCTGAACCCCTCCTGCACTGCCAGCGCGAGGTACAGGCCCCTCGTCGTGTTGATGGGGTCGTCGCGGAAGTCGAAGACGAGCCGCTGCTCGAAATACGACAGCAGGCACAGGCTCGGGTCCTGGCCCGGGCAGGTCGTGAGCTGCAGCGCCTGCGGGTTCGGGGAGGCGCCCTGGGCTACGGCGGCCTGGGTGACGATGTTGCCGAGCTCGTACAGCTCCAGGTTGACGGACGGGACGAAGGTGACGAGCCGCCCCAGCTTGAAGGGCGTGCCGAGCCGGAGCCGCTCGGCCCAGAAGTCGTACGCTTGCTCACGCCCGCGCTCGACCTCGGCGCGCAGGTTGAGGTCGACGTAGCGCGTGGCGACCCCAGGCTGGGTGAAGTCGGCGCTGATGAGCGCGACCGGGCCGCTCTTCTGAGGGTTGAGGAGCGTGGGGAGCCAGGCGTACCCGACGCGCGCGTCGAGGTTGAGCCGGCGCAGCCCGCCCAGCCAGTTGCGGTGCTGCCAGCCGGCGATGGCGTCCGCCTCCCACCGCGTCGCCTGGAAGGTGAACCCCGGCCCGGCGCGGATGGTGCGAAACGGCGCCTCGCGCACCGAGACCACCGCCGGGATCTGCTGCTTCGCCTCGTCCGGCTGGCCTGGCGAGACGCGCACGCCGCCGAAGACCCCCAGGTCGAAGACGCGCGCCTGCGCCTTGGGCAGCTCGCTGGCGTCGAAGGTGGCCCCGGGCTTCACCTCCAGCTCGGCCTCCTCCCGGACGCGCGACCGTGGGACGACCGCCGCCCCGGCCACGAAGACCGGGCCGAAGCGGTAGCGCTGGCCGGGCGTGACCGTGTACGTGACGTGCGCCTCGTCGAGGGTCGGGTCGACCTGCGCCCGCTGCTCCACCTCCGCCTTGGCCCAGCCGGTC
>DASPZP010000179.1:0-19784 GCA_035636195.1 Anaeromyxobacteraceae bacterium | reverse complement strand
GGCACTTGGGCGTGATCAGCGCGCCGACGCCGCGCTTGAGCTCGCGGGCGAGATACTTCTTGGTGAGCCCGTGGTCGAGGTAGTCCCACGGCAGCACCTCGTCGGTGCCGATCTCCCGCGTCGCGAAGAACTCCGGGTCGTGCGGCCAGCGGCCGAGCGCCTTCTTGAGATCCCCGCCCGTCTCGCGGTGCGCCAGCTCGAGCAGGTCGGCGCAGCGCCGGTCCCCGCGCGACATGAGCGCCTGCAGCCAGGCCTCGCGCGGGCTCATCATGTCCACGTCCACGCCCTTCGGGCGGAGCGTCTTCTCGAGCAGCCGCCGCTTCGCCTCCAGGCAGCGCCGGTCGGCCATCGCCACCCACTGGAAGGGCGTCCACGGCTTGGGGATGAACGGGTTCACCGAGAGCGATAGGCGGCCCATGCGCCCGGTCGCCTTGGCGCGGGGCAGCAGCACCTCCTCGCGGATGCGCAGCGCGAGCCGCGCCATCCCGAGCACGTCCTCGTCGGTCTCGGTGGGCAGCCCGCACATGAAGTACATCTTCACGTGCTGCATGCCCTGACCGATGGCGTGGCGCGCCGCCTCCACCACTTGGTCGTCGGAGAAGTCCTTGTTGATGACCTGGCGCAGCCGCGGGGTGCCGGCCTCGGGTGCGATGGTGATGGAGCGCTCGCCGCCCTTCGCCATGCGCCCCGCCAGCTCCGGGGTGATGGCGTCCACGCGCAGGGATGACGGGCTGAAGGTGCCACCCTCCGCGCCGATCATGCAGGTGAGCGGGTCGAGGCCGGTGTAGTCGCTCGTGTCCGGCCCGACCAGCCCGACGCGGAGCCCCTGCGCGATGCCGCGCCGCGCCTCTCCCTTCAGCTTCTCGAGATCGACCTCGCGGTACGGGCGCTGCACGAAGCCGGCGGCGCAGAAGCGGCAGCCCCACAGGCAGCCCCGGGCCACCTCGGTCAGGAACAGGTCGCCGAACTGCGCGTCGGGCGAGTCGACGACCCGCGAGGTGGTGACGGTCCTGAGATCCTTCACGTAGCGGCGCTCGACGGCGGCGGGCGCGCCACCGCGCGGCTCGAAGCGCGTCACCCATGCGCCCTGCGGGTCGCGGGTGTCGGCATACGCCACCTCGTACAGCGAGGGCACGTAGGTGCCGGGCAGCCGGGCCAGGTCCGCGAGTAGCTCCGCCCGCGGCAAACCGCGGGCCCCGGTGGCGAGCAGGCGATCGAGGAACGGCGTGCACAGCTCCTCGCCTTCGCCCACCAGGAAGAGGTCGAAGAAGGGCGCCACCGGCTCGGGGTTGATCTGCACGGCGATGCCGCCCCCGACGACCAGCGGGTGATCGGCCGTGCGATCGGCCGCCCGCAGTGGCAGGCCGGCCCGATCGAGGAGCTCGAGGACGTGCAGGTAGTCGTCCTCGAAGGAGAGCGAGAACGCCACGACGTCGTACTCGCCAAGCGGCCGGCCCGCCTCGAGGGTGAGCAGCGGCTCGCCCGGGAGGTCGGGCAGGAAGGCGCGCTCGCAGACGGCGCGCGGGTGATCGTTGATGATCCGATAGACGGCGTGCAGGCCGAGGTTGGCCATGCCGAGCCGGTAGGCGTTCGGATACACGAGCGCCACCCGCAGCTTGCCGCCGGGGTCCTTCAGGATCGCGCCGCGCTCGATCGGGTTCGTCCTCCGCTCCATCGCCGCCGCAGGAGGTAAGCCCGCCGGGACGCGCGCGCCAGTCAGCGCAGGAGCGCCGAGCGCGAGCCCACCGGCAGCGCGAGCGTCGCGGGTGAGTCGAGCACCCCCGCGGCGAAGCCCCGCTCCGACCGGAAGACCGGTCCCCCTCCGGCGGCCTGGAAGGCGCTGATGCCCTCGACGATGCGCTCGACGAGGACGAGCAAGCCCAGGAGCGGGTAGGCCGAGCCGTGGTCGAAGTAGAAGAACCCTCCCGGCCAGACCGCGAAGATGAGGATGTCGGCGATGAGCCAGTAGATCCACTGCTGCGAGCCGGCGATGAGGTGGCCGATCCCGAAGCCGGGGATGATGCCGAGGATGAGCGACACCGCCGGATCGGCCCGGTGGCCGCCGCGCCGCCCCGCGCCGCCGCCCTCGTCGAGCGCGAAGGCCGAGGCGGTGATCCCCTCCACGGCGAGCGCGGGCAGCTCGAGGTGCTGCCGGGGTGCCGGATCGGCCGGGCCGTCGAACGCGGCGAAGCGCAGGACCACATCGGCGCGGGCGCCGGCCGGCGCCGCGGCGAGCGCGACGAGCAGAGCGAGGAGGGTCGAGCGCATGTGAGGCTCCATTTCCTGACAGTGAAACGGGCCCGCGAGGGCCCCCGGCCGGCTATTATCCTGCAAAGGCCCCACCCCCACCTAATATCCGTCGCCTCCGGAGGACGCCCTACATGTCCCGCGCCACCATCGCCGTCCTCGCGCTCTCCGCCGCGCTCCTCGTGGCGGGGGCGGCGCTCCCCGTGGAGGCCGCGCCGGAGAAGCCGGCCGCCCCGGCCGAGCTGCCCGGGGTGGACCTGGCGTCGCTGCCACCCTCGCAGGCGGAGGTGGCGAGGCGCGTCCTCCAGGACGAGTTTTGTTACTGCGGCTGCCCGCACACGCTGGCGGGCTGCCTGCGCGAGCACAAGGACTGCAAGCACGCGCCGCGCATGGCTTCCCTGGTGCTGCGCCTGGCGCGACAGGGCATGACCGCGCCGGAGGTGCTGAAGATCCTCACCGCCTACTACTCCGGCTTCGACGCCGGCAAGCGCGCGCGGCTCGACCTGAAGGAGTTCGGCCCGCCGCTCGGCGACGCCGCGGCGCCCGCCACGCTGGTCGAGTTCTCTGACTTCACCTGCCCTTACTGCCAGGCGTTGCGCCCCGAGCTGGAGCGCTTCGTGCGCGAGAGCGGCGGGAGGGTGAAGCTCTTCTACAAGCCCTTCCCGATCGCCAGCCACCCGCGCTCGATGGAGGCGGCGCTGGCGGGCGAGTGGGCGCGGGACGCCGGGCTGTTCTGGAAGCTGCACGACCGCCTCTTCGAGCGGCCGCACGCGCTCTCCGACGACGACCTGGCGGCGCACGCCCGCGCGCTCGGCGGCGACGCCGACGACCTCCGGCGCGCGCTCGCGGAGGGCCGGAACCGGGGGCGGGTGGCCGTCTCGCAGGCGGAGGCGCGCACCTCCGGCCTCACCGGCACGCCCACCCTCTACCTGAACGGCCGGCGCCTCGTGCTGCCGGGCGCCCCCGACGAGGTCGCCGAGACGCTGCGCTTCACGCTCGAGGACGAGGAGGAGTGGGCGCGCGGCGGGCGGTGGGCGCGAGACTGACCATGCCGCTCCACGTCGACATCGACGCGCACGGCCGGGTCGTGCCGCAGGACGACGAGGCGCGGCGCCTGCTCGCCGACCGGGCCGGGCGCTTCGTGCTCCTGCCCTCCGCGCCCGACCTCCTCGTCGCGCGGCGCAGCCCGGTGGCGGGAGGAGCGACCGGTCCGCCGCGCTGCCTGCTCGCCGGCGACCTGTCCGCCTTCCCGATCGCGGACTTCGTCGCGTTCCTGCACCAGTCGAAGCTCTCCGGCCTGCTCACGGTCAGCGCGGCGGGGCACGACCGCGTCGTCGCCTTCCGCGACGGCGAGGTGCGCGGCGCCGAGTCCGACGCGACCGGCGAGCGCCTCGGCGACGTGGCGGTCCGCCTCGGCTACCTGCGCGCCGAGCAGCTGCCACAGGCGCCGGGACCGGCACGCAGCTTCGGCAGCGCGCTGGTGGAGCGCGGCCTGCTCTCCGCCCCTGATCTCTGGAAGTGCCTGCACGAGCAGGTGGCGACGGTGTTCCACGCCATCCTGCTCTCACGCGAGGGGGTCTTCGCGCTCGTCGATGATGACGCGCCCGAGCTGGGCACCTCGCTCTCCGTCAACACGCAGTCCCTGCTCATGGATGGCATCCGGCGCATCGACGAGATGAGCCTGTTCCGCGCCCGCATCCCGGGGCCGGACACCTCCCTGCGCCGGCGCGATCCCAAGGTCGCCATCACGCTCAAGCCGGTCGAGAAGCAGCTGCTCGCGCTCGTCGACGCGGGGCAGACCGTCGGCGCGATCGCGCAGGGCGCCCACCTGAACGAGTTCGACACCACCAAGGTCCTGTACCACCTGTGCCAGGCCGGCTACGTCGAGGTGGGTGGGGCGGCCCCGCCCGCGCGGTCCGAGGAGGAGCGCGCCGGCGCGGTGGCGGCCGGCATGGTCGAGATCCTGCGCGAGATCGTGGCGGCGCTGGGGGGGCCGGGTGCCACCGAGCCGCTCCTGGCGGCCGCGCGCGCGTTCCTCGCCGACCCGTCCGGCCGGTTCGCGACCGCCTGGCGCGGCGTCGTGCCGGCCCGTGATGGCGGCATCGACGGCGCGCGCGTCCGCGCGAATCTGGAATCGCTCCAACCGGAAGCGCTGGCGGAGCTCGAGCCGTCCCGCGACCGCGCGCGCCTCCTCTTCGACGCGCTGCACGAGCTGGTGCTGTTCTACCTCTTCCTGGCCGGCGAGCGGCTGGCGCGCGCCGACGACGAGCGGCTCGGGCGCGAGGTGAAGCGCCGCTTCGACGCGCTCGGGGACCTGCGATGAGACCCCTGCCCCTGCCCCTGCCCTTCGTCACCGCCGACCTGCCGGGCTCGGGCGGCACCGTGAAGGCCTCGCCGGAGGACTTCCGCGTCGACGAGCTCCCGGCCTACTTGCCGCAGGGCTCGGGGCCACACCTGTGGATCAAGATCGAGAAGCGCGACCGCACCACCCGCGACGTCGTGCGGGCGCTGGCGCGCGCGCTCGGCGTCCCGGAACGCGAGGCGGGGTACGCCGGCCTCAAGGACCGGGCGGCGGTGACGACGCAGTGGCTGTCCTTCCCCGTCGCGCGCGACCCCGATCCCGCGTCGCTCTCGGGCGACGGCTATCGCGTCGTCGAGGCCTCGCGCCACCAGAACAAGCTCCGCACCGGCCACCTGCGCGGAAATGCCTTCTCCATCACGGTGGCGGGCGGCGATCTCGATCTGGCGCGCGCCTGCGCCGCGGAGCTCACCCGGCGCGGGCTCCCGAACTTCTTCGGGGCGCAGCGGTTCGGCGTCGAGGGCAAGAACGCCGAGCTCGGGCGCGCGCTGCTGCTCGGCCTCGACGACCCCGAGGCACGTCGGGCGGGCCGCGATCGCTTCCTGCGGCGCCTCGTCCTGTCGGCCTGGCAGTCGCGCCTGTTCAACGCCTGGCTGGCCGAGCGGCTACGGGACGGCCTCTTCGCGAGCGCGCTCCAGGGCGACGTCCTGAAGAAGCTCGACTCGGGCGGCATCTTCGTCTGTGAGGATCCGGCCGCCGACGAGCCGCGCGTGGCCCGGTTCGAGGTCTCGCCGTCCGGGCCCATGTTCGGCCACAAGATGCGCGCGGCCGAGGGCGCCGCCGCGGCGCGCGAGCAGCGCCTGCTCGCCGCCGAGGGGGTCGCCGCCGCCGACCTGGCGCGCGGCGGCGGCGAGACCGAAGGCACGCGGCGCGCGGGGCGCATCCCGGTCGCGATCGCGCTCGAGGCGGCGCCGGGCGGTTACCGCGCCGGCTTCGAGCTTCCCCGCGGCTCCTACGCGACCGTCGTCATGGGCGAGCTGACCAAGGCCGGGGCGCTCGAGCTCCCGGACTCCGACGGCTGAGCGAGGGTCTTCCCCACGGCCAGCCGGCCGGGCGTGGTCGTACCGTGCGCCGTACCTTGCTCGCCAGGGGGTACACCCATGGGAATCATCGCCTGGATCGTGTTCGGCTTCATCATCGGGCTCCTCGCCCGCGCCCTCGTGCCCGGGAAGCAGGGCATGGGCTTCATCATGACGACCCTGCTCGGCGTGGCGGGCTCGCTCGTCGGCGGCCTGGTCGCGACCGCCCTCGCCGGCGGCTCGACGCAGGAGATGCACGGCGCCGGCTTCCTCGGCAGCCTCATCGGCGCGGTGCTGCTGCTCGTCCTCGCCGGTGCGGTCATGAGGCCGCGCCGGGCGGCCGTCTAGCGCCACGCGCTGAACTTTCAGGAGCGACGGCACCTTCGGCCTCCGCGACTCTTGGGCTATCATCCCTCGGTCGTTCCTTCCGGGAGACGATCGGTGGCCGAGCTTTTCGTGGTGAACGGGATCTGTGGCGGGACCGTGTTCTTCCTGCCCGACGTGCCGACCGTCCTCGGTCGCTCGCCGGAGTGCCACGTCCAGGTGGCCGATCCCTGGATCTCCAGCATGCACGCGCTGTTCGAGCGGCGCGGCGAGCAGCTGTGGGTGGTCGACCTCGACAGCCGCAACGGCACCTTCGTCGACGACGCGCGCGTTCACGAGGCCGTCATCCAGCCAGGGGCGCGGCTCCGCTTCGGCAAGACGAGCGCCGAGCTGCGCGCCCATCTGGAGGCGCTCGAGCCGGCTGGCATCCTCTCCGACCAGCGCACGATCATCCGCTACATCGCCGATCTGTCGGCCGAGGCCGGGATCGCGCCGATGCCGCCGGCGGGGCCGCCGTCCAGCGCCACCTCGATCGCAGAGGCAGTGGCGCCACCCGGCGGAGAATCACGGCGGGAGACCATGCGCGGGATGGGTCCTGCGGTCATGGCGCGACGCCAGATCGGAGTGGTGAACGAGATCGGCCGGGCGCAGCTCGGCTCGACCTCGCTCGCCGAGGCGCTCCATCGACTGGTCCGGGTCCTGGCGAGCTCCACTCGCTCCGAGCGCTCGAGCGTGCTGCTCATGGACGAGCGCGGCGACCTGACGGCGCTGGCCGCCGAGCCTGCGGAGGCCCCGCCGCGCATCTCGGCCACGGTCGTCCAGGCCACGCTGCGCAGCCGGGCCGGCATCCTCACCCTGGACGCGCAGCAGGACCTGCGCTTCGCGCAGAGCCAGTCGGTCATCGCGCAGGGCATCCGGTCCTGCATCTGCGCGCCGATCTGGGCCGACAACCGCATCCTGGGCGTGCTGCTGCTCGAACGCGGCTTCGCCGATCCCTTCACCGCCGACGACCTCGAGCTCGCCACGCTGGTCGGCTTCCAGGCCGCGCTCACGGTGGAGCGGCTCCGCATCGCGGAGCGGGCACGGACCGCGGAGGAGCTCCGCCTCCGCGTCCTGCGCCATCTGGATGCGGCCGCGGCCGCGCCGCTGCTCGCGGCGGAGGGCACGGAGAAGGATCCGTTCGAGCCGGTCCTGCGCGACGGCGTGGCGGCGGTGGCGGTGGCCCTCCATGGCGCGGCCGACCTCGCGGCGGCGCGGCCCGCCGGCGAGGTGGCCGAGCGCGTGGTCGCGGTGCAGCACGCGCTGTCCGCCGCGGCGCTGGCCGAGGAGGCGGCGATCGAGGAGCGGCTCGCCGGAGGGTTCCTGGCCGTGTTCGGGCTCACCCAGGCTCAGGCGGACGCCTCGGAGCGCGCCTCTCGCTGCGCGACGGCGCTCCTCTCGTGCGCGGCCGCGGTGGAGGGGGGCCGCGAGCCCCCCCGCCTGACGCTGCGTATCGGCGTCGCCGCCGGGCGCGCCCTGGTGGGCAACTTCGGGACCGCCGACCTGCCGGAGCTGCGCGCGGTGGGGGAGGCCGTCGACGACGCCGAGCGGCGCGCCGCCGAGGCCGCACCCGGCAGCATCCGGCTGGGCGGGGACGGCACGCCCACCTTCCTTGCACCGCCGCCGCGGCCGGCGTAGCGTGCGGCCGAGTTCGAGATCCGGGGCTCGAGGCCCGGTCGGGCCGCCCCTCTCCTGACATGCAGCTCGATCTACGCGACGCAGCCGGCTTCCTCGGCGTTGACGACAGCACCCTCTACCGATGGGCCCGCCGCGGCGAGATCCCCGCCCAGCTCGTCCACGACCAGTACCAGTTCGACCAGGTGGACCTGCTCGAGTTCGCCACCGCGCGCGGGATCCAGGTCGCGCCGGAGGTGCTGCTCGCCGAGGGCGCCCAGCCGATGCCGCGCCTGTCCGAGGCAGTGCGCGCGGGCGGCGTCCACTTCGACGTGGCGGGCACCGACAAGTCCTCCGTCCTGCGCGCCATCGTCGACACGCTGCCGCTACCGCCGGGCGTGGACCGCGAGTTCCTCCACCAGATGCTGCTCGCGCGCGAGCACCTCGGCTCGACCGGCTTCGGCAAGGGGATCGCCATTCCCCATCCGCGGAACCCGATCGTGCTGCACGTGCCGGCGCCGGCGGTGGCGGTGGCGTACCTGGCGAAGCCGGTCGACTACCAGGCGCTCGATGGCGCTCCGGTGCACACGCTCTTCACGCTGGTGTCGCGCTCGACGCGCGTGCACCTGCACCTCCTGGCCGTGCTGGCGGCGGCGCTCGGCGACGCGGAGGTGCAGCGGCTCATCCAGGCCCGCGCGGGCGCGGCGGAGCTCATCGATGCGCTCGACCGCGTGGAGACCGCGCTGGAGCTCAGGCGCGCAGCGCAGCGCGGGGAGAAGGCGTGACCCTCCATCTCGCCGCGCTCGCGGTGCTGGTGGCGGGTGGCCTCCTGGCGCTCGCCCTGGCGCGCCGGCCTGCCCTGGCGCTCGCCGCCGCCACCGTCACCGGGGTGGCAGGCAGCGCGCTCGGCCTCGTCGCCGCGGCGGTCGCCCTCGCCTCGGGCGGCGAGCAGCGCTTCGCGCTCGCCTGGACGGCGCCGCTCGCCGCGTTCCGCGTGGGGCTCGACCCCTTGTCCGCTTTTTTCCAGGTGGCGCTCTTCGCGCTCGCCATCCCGGCCGTGCTGTACGGCGCCACCTACATGCGGCCGCACCTGGGACGCCGCGGCCTGGGCGGCTTCCTCTTCTTCCAGAACCTGCTCATCGCCGCGATGGCGCTCGTCTTCTCGGCGCGCCAGGCGGTGCTCTTCCTGGTGGCGTGGGAGGTGATGGCGGTCGCCTCGTTCCTCCTCGTCACGTTCGAGCACGACGACGCCGAGGTGCGCAGCGCGGGCCTCGTCTACCTGGTCGCCTCGCACCTCGGGACCGCCTTCCTCTTCGCGCTCTTCGTGCTGCTCGGGCGCGAGGCGGGATCGTTCGACTTCGAGGCCTTCGCCGCCCTGCCGGCCCGGACGGCGGCACCGGCGGCGCTGCTCTTCGGGCTCGGCCTCGTCGGCTTCGGCACCAAGGCCGGCCTCGTCCCGCTCCACGTCTGGCTGCCGGAGGCGCACCCCGCCGCGCCCAGCCACATCTCGGCGCTGCTCTCCGGGATCATGATCAAGACCGGCCTGTACGGGATCGTGCGCGTGCTCCTCTGGCTCGCGCCGGCGCCGGCAGCGTTCGGGCTGGTCCTGGCAGGGGTGGGACTGGCCGGGGCGCTCATCGCCATCACGCTCGCGCTAGGCCCACGCGACCTGAAGCGCGTCCTCGCCTACTCGAGCGTGGAGAACGTCGGCATCATCGCGCTCGGCATCGGCCTCGCGGTGACGGCCTCCGCCCACGGCCAGGCGGCGGTCGCGGCGCTGGCGTGGGCCGGGGCGCTCTTGCACGTGTGGAACCACGCCTTCATGAAGGGCCTCGCCTTCATGGCGGCCGGCGCCGTGGCGCACGCCGCACACGGCCGAGACCTCGAGCGGATGGGCGGGCTCCTGGCCCGGCTCCCGCGCACGGCCAGCCTGCTCCTCCTCGGGCTCGCCGCCCTGGCGGCGCTGCCGCCGCTGAACGGGTTCTCCTCGGAGTGGCTCCTGTACCTCGGCCTGCTCCGGGCGGCGGTCGGCTCGCCGGGGGGCGCCTCGATCCTGGCCTGGGGGGCGGTGGCCACGCTGGCGCTGGTGGGTGGCGTGGCGGCCATCGCCTTCGCGCGGCTGGGGGGCGTGGCGCTCCTGGGCGCGCCGCGCAGCCCGCAGGCGGCCGCCGCCCACGAGCCCTCGGTCGGGCTGTGGGGACCGCTCGCCGCGCTGGCGGCGGTGTGCGTCGGGCTGGGCCTCCTCCCGGACCTCGCGCTGCGCTTCGCCGGGCCGGCCCTGGCGCAGGTGAGCGGGGCGTCGCCCGCGGCGGCTGCCCTCGAGCTCGCCCCGGCGGTGCGCTCGCTGGCGGTGCCGGCGCGCGTCGCCCTGGCGGCGCTGCTCCTCCTCGCCCTCGGCCTGGCCTTCGCCGCGGCGCGGGCGCGGGCGCGGCGCCCTGTGGGCGCGAGCGATACGTGGGGCTGCGGCTTCACCCGCCCCACCCCACGCATGCAGTACACCGGCGCCTCGTTCGGCCAGCTGTTCCTCTCCGGGCTGGCGCCCCGCCTGCTCCAGCCGCGCGGACGCATCGTCCCACCGAAGGGCGTGTTGCCCGCGCGCGCGAGCGTGGTCTTCCAGGTCCGGGATCCGGCCCGCACCCGCCTCTTCGATCCCATCTTCCGCGCCGTCGGCGATCGGGCCAGCCGCCTGCGCCGGTACCAGGCCCAGCGCCTCAATCTCCAGCTCCTCTACACCGTGGCAACCCTCCTCGTGTTCGCGGCGCTGCTCGCCTTGCGCGCGCCATGAGCCTCTTCCTCGCCCTCGCCGCCGTCGCGCTGGTCGCCGTCTCCGGCGGGGCGGCGCTGGCGCTCCGCCGCGCTCCGGAGCTGGCCCAGCGCGCGGCCTGCGCGCTCCTGGTGGTCGGCGCGGCGCTCGGCCTCGGGGCGGCCGCGCTGACGCTGGCCGGCGGCGAGGCCGCCCAGATCGACGCGCGCTGGAGCGTCCCCGGCGGCGCGCTGGCGCTCCGCCTCGACGCGCTCTCCGCGATCTTCCTCGTCCCGGTCTTCGCGATCCCCGCCGCCGGCTCTCTGTTCGGCCTGGCCTACTTCCCCCAGGCGCGCCGCGGCGCAGAGGCCATCCGGCTGCAGCTCTGGTACGGGCTCGTCACGGCCGCCATGGCCCTCGTCGTCCTCGCGGCCAACGCGATGCTCTTCCTGGTGGCGTGGGAGGTGATGGCGCTGTGCGGGTTCCTGCTCGTCCTGACCGAGCACGAGAAGCCGGCCGCGCAGCGAGCCGCCTTCGTCTACCTGACCGCCACCCACGTCGCCACGCTGGCGCTGTTCGCGCTGTTCGCGCTGCTCGGGAGCGCGGCCGGCTCCTTCGACTTCTCGCACATCGCGCGCGCCGGGTTGCCGGGGACGCCCGGCGTCTTCCTGCTCGCGCTCCTGGGCTTCGGCATGAAGGCCGGGCTCATGCCCTTCCACTTCTGGCTGCCCGGCGCGCACGCGGCCGCGCCGAGCCACGTCTCGGCCCTCTTGTCGGGCGTGCTGCTCAAGACCGGGATCTACGGGCTCCTGCGCGTGACGGGCTTCTTCGCCGCGCCGCCGCTCTGGTGGGGGCTCGCGCTCCTGACGGTGGGCGCCCTCTCGGCGGTGCTGGGGGTCGCCTTCGCGCTGGCGCAGCACGACCTGAAGCGGCTGCTCGCCTACCACTCCGTGGAGAACGTCGGGATCATCGCGCTGGGCGTCGGTCTGGCGCTCGTCGGGCGCGCGGTCGGCGACCCCTCGCTCGTGCTGCTCGGCTTCGCCGGGGGCGCGCTCCACGTCGTGAACCACGCCCTGTTCAAGGCTTTGCTCTTCCTCGGCGCCGGCTCGGTCGACCACGCTTGCGGCACGCGCGAGCTCGATCGGCTGGGCGGGCTCGCCCGCGCCATGCCGCTCACCGCCGGGCTGTTCCTGCTCGGCGCGGTGGCCATCAGCGGTCTCCCGCCGCTGAACGGCTTCGTCTCCGAGTGGCTCGTCTACCTGGGCGCGCTGCGCGCCGTCTCCTCCCCTTCCCCGGTGGTCGCGTGGGCGGTGCTGGCGGCGCCGGTGCTGGCGCTCGTCGGCGGCCTGGCCGCGGCCTGCTTCGCCAAGGTCTTCGGCACCGTGTTCCTCGGGACGCCCCGCACCGACCTCGCGGCGAAGCCGCGCGAGTCCCCGCGCGCCATGCTCGCGCCGATGGCGCTGCTCGCCACGCCCTGCCTGCTCATCGGCCTCTTCCCCTCCTTGCTCGTCCCGGCGCTGCACCGCGCTTGCGCCGCGTGGATGCGCCTGGCGCCGTCCGCGCTGGGCGAGGCGGCCAGCGTCGCTGCCGCGTCGGCGCGGGCCGTCACCGCCGCCGCCGCCGCCCTCCTCGCCGCGGCGGCCGCGCTCGGCGTCTGGCGGCAGCGCCGCACGCGCGGGGCGCCGGTGTCCGACACCTGGGGCTGCGGCTACGCCCGTCCCACCGCCCGCATGCAGTACACGGGCTCGTCGTTCGCGGAGATGCTGACGTTGCGCTTCGGCTGGGCGTTCTTCCCGCGCGCTCGCGTCGTGCCGCCGCGCGGCGCCTTTCCGCGTGAGGCCTCCTTCAGCTCACACGTCCCGGACACCGTCCTCGACGTGGCGCTGCTCCCCGTGCTGCGCAGCGCAAGCTGGGGGGCCGAGCGCGTGCGGCGGCTCCACCGCGGGCAGGTGCAGGCGCAGGCGCTCCTCGTGGCGGTCGCACTGCTGGCCCTCCTCGGCTGGCGCTTCCTCTGGTGGTGAGCCCGTGACGATCCTCCAATCCCTCGCCTACCTGGCGCTGTTCCTCGTGCTCCCGCCGCTGCTCCCCGGCGTGGTGAACCGCGTCAAGTCGCGCCTCGCCGGCCGGCAGGGTCCGCCGCTGTGGCAGCTCTACGCCGACCTGGCTCGGCTCGCCCGCAAGGGCGCCGTCTACAGCCGCACCACCACCTGGGTCTTCCGCGCCGGCCCGGTGGTGGGGCTGGCGGCGGTCGCCTCGGCCGGGCTGCTCATGGCCTTCGGCGGGGCGCCGGCGGCGCTCTCGTTCGCAGGGGACTTCATCCTCTTCGCCTACCTGCTCGCCCTGGCGCGCTTCGCGACCGTGCTGGCCGCGCTCGACACCGGCTCGTCGTTCGAGGGGATGGGGGCGGCCCGCGAGGTGACCTTCGCCAGCCTGGCGGAGCCGGCCCTCTTCCTCTGCCTCATCACGCTGGCGCGCGCCACCGGCTCCATCTCGCTCAGCGGCATGCTGGGCCCGGCCCTCCCGCTCGCCTGGAGCCGGGCGGCGCCGGCCCTCCTCCTCGCCGCCATCGCGCTCTTCGTGGTGGCGCTGGCGGAGAACGCCCGCATCCCGGTCGACGATCCCAACACCCACCTCGAGCTCACCATGATCCACGAGGTGATGGTGCTCGATCACTCCGGGCCGGACCTGGCGCTCATCCTCTACGGCGCGTCCCTCAAGCTGTTCCTCTTCGGCGCGCTCTTCGTCCGGCTCGTGCTCGGCTTCTCGGTGCAGGGCCTGGCCGGGCTGGGCGTGTTCCTGGCCGGGGTCGTCGCGTTCGCGGCGCTCATCGGCGTGGTCGAGTCGATCATGGCGCGCCTCCGCCTCGTCCGCGTTCCCCAGCTCCTGGTGGGCGCCTCCGTCCTCTCGGCCTTCGGCCTCGTCCTCCTGCTCCGGTGATGCGCATGTCCGCCTGGACCGAGATGGTGTTCATCCTGGTGGTGGTGCTCGACTTCTTCCTGCTCGCGTCGAGCCGCCTCAAGGCCGTCATCCGCGCCGCCGCCGCGCAGGGCGCGCTCCTCGCTGTCATGCCGCTGCTCCTCGCCTGGCACACCACCGAGCTGGGCCACGTGCTGGCCCTCTCCATCGGCGCGCTGGTGGTGAAGGGCATCGTCATCCCGCGGCTGCTCCTGTGGGCCATCCGGGAGGCGTCCATCCGCCGCGAGGTGGAGCCCATCGTCGGCTTCATCCCGTCGCTCATCCTGGGCGGGGTGGGCGTCGCGCTCGCCTTCGCCTTCTCGAGCGCCATGCCGCTGCCCACCCCCGAGCAGCACGCCTTCATCGTGCCGACGGCGCTCTCGACGGTGTGGACCGGGCTCTTGCTGGTCGTGTCGCGGCGCAAGGCGGTCTCCCAGGTCATCGGCTTCCTGGTGCTCGAGAACGGGGTCTTCGTCTTCGGCCTGCTCCTCTCCGACTTCATGCCGGCCATGGTCGAGGCGGGCGTGCTGCTCGACCTCTTCGCGGCCGTGTTCGTGATGGGGATCGTGATGTTCCACATCAACCGCGAGTTCTCCTCGCTCGACACGGAGAAGCTCTCCGTGCTGAAGGACTGACCGGGATGTTCTTCGTCATCCTCGCCCCCCTCGCGCTCGCCGCGGTCGCCTTCGCCGTCCCCTCCCAGGGGCGCCGGCCGCTGGCGCTGCTCGCCGGCGGCCTGCTCCACCTGGCCGGCGTCACCGCGCTCTGGCTCGCCCGGCCGGCGCCCGTGCTGGGCGGCTGGCTCGAGCTCGACCCGCTCGCCCGGGTCGTCCTGCCCATGACGAGCGTCCTCTTCTGCGTCTGCGCCGTGTACGCCCAGGGCTACCTGGCGCGCCGCGCCGAGCGCGACAACCGGGTCTTCGTGGGCGGGCTCCTGGTCCTGCTCTCCGCCATGACGGTGGTGGCGCTCTCGCAGCACCTCGGGCTCCTCTGGGTCGCCATCGAGCTCACCACCCTCACCACCGCGCCGCTCATCTACTTCGACAAGTCGGCGCGGTCGCTGGAGGCGGCCTGGAAGTACCTCCTCGTCTGCTCGCTCGGCATCGCGCTGGCGCTGCTCGGCACCTTCTTCCTGGCGCTGGCCGGCGCCGGCCCGGGCGGTCCGCGCTCGCTCTTGCTCGCGGACCTCACCCGCGCCGGCGTTGCGCTCTCGTCGCCATGGGTCCGCGCCGGGTTTGTCTTCCTCTTGGTGGGCTACGGGACGAAGATGGGGCTCGCGCCGCTCCACTCGTGGAAGCCGGATGCCTACGGCGAGGCGCCGGGCCTGCTCGGGGCGCTCCTCTCCGGCGGCGTGACGAGCGTCGGCTTCATCGCGCTCGCGCGGGTGGTGCAGGTGTGCAGCGCCGCCGGCGAGTCGGCCTTCGCGCGCGACGCGCTGGTCGGGATGGGGCTCCTCTCCATGGCGCTCGCCGCGGTGTTCATGATCGGGCAGCGCGACTTCAAGCGGATGCTGGCCTACTCGTCGGTGGAGCACATGGGCATCCTCGCGCTGGGGCTGGGGCTGGGCGGGGCCGCCGCGTCCGGCGCCATGTTCCACACCGTGAACAACGGCCTGACCAAGGGGGTCCTCTTCCTCGCCGCCGGCAACATCCACCGCTCGTACGGCTCGAAGCGGGTGGACGAGGTGCGCGGCGCGGCGCGACGGCTCCCCATCTCCGGGCCGCTCTTCCTGGCCGGCTTCCTGGCCGTCACCGGCTCGCCGCCCTTCAGCCCGTTCTTCAGCGAGTTCTCCATCCTGAACGGCGCCCTGGGCAGCGGCCGCTGGGTGGTGGGCGGCCTCTATCTCTTCTTCCTGTCCGTCATCTTCGTGGGGATGGGCGCGACGGTGCTGAAGGTGGTGCAGGGCGATCCGACGGGCGCGCCCGAGGTCCCGGCGAGCGGCGACACCTGGCTCACCGCCGGCCCGCCGCTCTTGCTCCTCGGGCTGGTGCTCTTGCTCGGCCTGTTCCTGCCGCGCGAGCTGAAGCTCGTCTTCGACGCCGCCGCGGCGCGGGTGGGAGGCTAGCCATGGCCGACCTGCTCGACACCTGGAACGGCGAGGCGGTGGCGGCGCGCGACGTCCCGCTGCTCCCGCTCGGCCGCTTCCAGGACGCGCTCTGCGCCGCGCTCGGCGCGGGCGGCCGCGTCTCGGCGCTCTTTGGCCGGCCCCACCAGGACAACCGCGTGCTCGTCACGGCGGTGGTGGCCGAGGACCGCGAGAGCCGCCTCGGGCTGCTCTCGACCGTGGTCGGGGCGCGCTGGCCGTCGCTCTCGGCCGAGTTCCCGGCCCTGCAGGCCTTCGAGCGCGAGCTGGCCGAGCAGTTCGGCGTCATCCCGGACGGCCACCCCTGGCTGAAGCCGCTGCGGTTCGAGCACGCGCACGTGCCGGTGCGCGACGCGTTCGGCCGCGGCACCTCCTGGCCGGAGATCCCCGGGGACTACCCGTTCTTCCGCGTCGAGGGCGAGGAGATCCACGAGGTGGCGGTGGGCCCCGTGCACGCGGGCATCATCGAGCCCGGGCACTTCCGCTTCCAGTGCCACGGCGAGCAGGTGCTACATCTGGAGGTCGCGCTCGGCTACCAGCACCGCGGCGCCGAGCAGCTCCTCGAGGGTGGCCCGAGCCCGCGCGGCCTGCGCGTCGCCGAGACCATCGCCGGCGACACCAGCATCGGCCATGGCCTCGCCTACTGCCGGGCGCTGGAGGCTCTGGCCGGGGTGGAGGCGCCGCCGCGCGCCTCGTTCCTGCGCGGGGTGGCGCTCGAGCTCGAGCGGCTCGCGAACCACGTCGGCGACCTCGGCGCGATGGCGGGCGACGTGGGCTTCCAGCCCACCGCCGCCGCCTGCGGAGCGCTGCGAGCCGAGTACCTGAACGCGACGGCCGAGATCTGCGGCAACCGCTTCGGGCGGGCGCTCCTCACGCCCGGAGGCGTGCGCTTCGACCTCTCCGCCGACGAGGCGGGGCGGCTGGCCGACAAGCTCGGGACCGCCTTCGAGCGGGTGCGCGAGGCGGCGCAGCTCTTCTTCCGCTCTCCTTCCACCCGCAACCGGACCGACGGCACCGGCGTCGTCTCGCGGGAGCTCGCGCTGCAGCTCGGCCTGGTCGGCCTGGCGGCGCGCGCCTCCGGTCTCTCGCGTGACGTCCGGCGCGATCACCCCTTCGGCCTGTTCCGCTTCTCGCACCTGCCGGTCGCGACCGCGGAGACGGGGGACGTCTTCGCGCGCGCCTGGGTGCGCTGGCTCGAGATCGAGCGCAGCGCTGCCTTCGTGGCGGATCATCTGCGAACCCTGCCGGAGTCCCCGCTGCGGGCGCGGCTGCCGTCGCTGCCGCCCGATCGGCTGGCGGTGTCGATGGTGGAGGGGTGGCGGGGCGAGATCGTACACGTCGCGGTGACGGACGGTGACGGACGGCTGGCCCGCCACAAGGTGAAGGACCCCTCCTTCCACAACTGGATGGGGCTCGCCCAGGCGCTGCGCGGCGAGCAGGTGAGCGACTTCCCCCTCTGCAACAAGAGCTTCAACCTGTCCTACGCGGGGCACGACCTGTGATCGAGATCTTGAAGGCCCGCCTGCGGCTGGGGAAGCAGACCGTCGCCTACCCCGAGGGCCCGGCTCGCTTCCCGGAGCGCTTCCGCGGGCGTCCGGTGCTCGACCCGGCGCGCTGCCCGCCGGAGTGCGCCGCCTGCCTGGAGTCCTGCCCGACCGGGGCGATCGCCGACGCGGGCCGGCCGGCCATGTCGCTCGACCTGGGCCGCTGCCTGTTCTGCGCCGAGTGCGTCGAGGCCTGCCCGACCGGCGCGCTCGAGTTCACCCGCGACTACCGGCTCGCCATGCGGACGCGCGAGGAGCTCGCCGTGCGCGCCGACCGCGGGGACGAGGCCAAGCTGGCGCGCGCGCTCGACGAGCGCATGCGCTCGCTCTTCGGCCGCTCGCTCCGGCTGCGGCAGGTCTCGGCCGGTGGCTGCAACGGCTGCGAGGCGGAGCTCAACGCGACCGGCAACATCCAGTTCGACCTCTCCCGCTTCGGCGTCCAGTTCGTCGCCTCTCCGCGCCACGCCGATGGCGTGGTGGTCACTGGCCCGGTGACGGAGAACATGATCGGCGCCCTCCGGCGGACCTGGGAGGCGACCCCGGCGCCCCGGCTCCTCATCGCCGTGGGCTCCTGCGCCATCGCGGGCGGACCGTTCGCGGGGAGCCCGGTCGCGAACGACGGGCTCGCCGGTGCGATCCCCGGCGTGGAGGTCGACCTGTGGATCCCGGGCTGCCCGCCCCACCCGATCACCATCGCGGACGGGCTGCTCCGACTGCTCGGCCGCGTGGCGGGGGACGAGCTCAGGCTGGCGGGGACGGGGATCGTCGGAGCGTAGGGGCCAGCTGGCACGCCGCGCCCTCGTTCACGGCGCGAGGTTCCACCTCGTCATCACCCGCCGCTCCGTCTCGTAGCCCAGCACCGACACCGAGGCCGCCCCGAGCGCGAACAGGCCGCCCGCCGCCGGGGCGAGCCCGATCCAGCACATCGTCAGGACGCGCAGGAGGTGCCCGTGCGCGAAGAGGAGCGCGTCGCCCTCGCCCGCCTCGACCTCCGCCAGCACGCGCCGGGCGCGCCGGGCCACATCGTCGAGCGTCTCGCCCCCTGGCACGGGGTGGGTCCAGACGGTCCAGCCCGGGACCTCCCGCCGCACCTCGGCGGTGAGGCGCTGCTCGTACTGGCCGTAGTCCCACTCCATCAGGTCGGGTAGCGCGCGCGCCCGCGCGCCGAAGCCGGCCAGCTCGCAGGTACGGCGGGCGCGCTGGAGCGGGCTCGTGAGCACCTGCCCGAAGGCGTGCGCGGCGAGGGGCGGGGCGAGGGTACGCGCTTGCCGCTCGCCCTCGGCGGTGAGCGGGATGTCCGTCCGGCCGGTGTGCCTGCCGGTGCGGCTCCACTCGGTCTCGCCGTGCCGGACGAGCCAGATCTCGCGCTCCGCCATGCGCGCGAGCTTACCGCGCGGGCGGCGCCACCGCCCGCTCGTAGAGCGCGGTGAAGAAGCGCCGGCCGGTCGGTAGCGGGAGCACGTAGGCCACCCGCTCGGAGAGCCCGGCGTCCGCCGCATGGGCCCGCAGCTCCTCCGGCGACACGAGCCGCATCGCCTCGCCGACCGCCTGGAGGCTGGCGACCGGGGTGGGCACCCGGCCGCCGCCAGGGAGCTGCAGCACGACACAGAAGGCCCCGGCGGGCGCGAGCCAGGAGGCGAGGCGCGCAACCGCGCGGCGAACGTCGACGTGCTCCAGCACGAGCGCAGCGTGGACGAGGTCGAAGCCGCCCGCGTCGAGCTCGGCCCGCTCGAGATCGACGCAGCGGAGCTCGAGCGACGCGCCGAGCCGCATGAAGCGCTGCCGCGCGACCGCGAGGTAGGAGAGGTTCACGTCGAGCCCGACGGTGCGGCGCGTGACGGCCGGGTCGACGTGCTCGAGCCCGTTCCCCGTGGCGACCCCGAGCACCGCCAGCCGCCGTGGCCGGCGCGCCGCGTAGATCTTGCCGAAGATGGCCGAGAGGGGCGCCAGCTCGTCGGCGCCCGCTGGGCCCATGTGCGCCTCGTACTCGGCGGCGGAGACGAGCGACCACGGATTCGGGCGCGGCATGGCGCAGGACTATACCGGCTGCGCACCGCCGTCACTCAGTGTCCGACCGCGGTGGTGGGTGTGGCACGGATCATGGGGACTTTGACGCTGATCAGCCGGCGCCCCGACGACCGCCCACCTGCGCGCCGATCCGCTCCATCGTCGATCCGCGGGGTTGCGTGCCGCCGCTCGATATCGTTTGACGTTCCGTGATGGCGAGGGAGGCGATCGTACGCGCCGTTCAGGTACCGTCTTCGCTGCGGCACTGACCATCCCTCTCGTCCGAGGAACCTCACACATGAGACTGACCCGCCTCTTCGTCGTCCTCTCCTTCTTCTGCGGCCTCGCCAACGTGGCGCCGGCGCGCGCGCAGGAGCGCACCGCGGTGAACTCAGTGTTCGCGGAAGGCCTCGGGCCCGGACTGGCGTACTCGCTCAACTACGAGCGGACGCTCGAGAACGACTTCGGCCTGCGGATCGGGGCCAGCTACATGTCGCTCGGCGCGTCGGTATCGTCGGGCTCCGGGACGCTCAGCGCCTCAGCTGGTTGGTACTCCGTCCCGTTCGTGGCGAGCTACCTCGGCATCGCCTCCGGCAACCACGTCCTGGAGCTGGGCATAGGCGGCATCTTCCTGCACGGCAGCGGCAGCGGCAGCGGCTTCGGCATGAGCGCCTCCGAGGCCGGTAACTTTCTCCTGGGGACGGCCGTCATCGGGTACCGGCGCCAGCCGGTCAACGGCGGGTTCATGTTCCGCATCGGCGTGTCGGCCCTGGCCGGCAAGGGACTGGGGTTCGACGTGACGGATCCCCAGAAGGTGGGCGTCATTCCCTGGCCCTACATGAGCCTCGGC
>DASPZP010000178.1:0-6196 GCA_035636195.1 Anaeromyxobacteraceae bacterium | reverse complement strand
CGCAGGGCTGAGCTCCGGAGTGGCGATGCTGGCGCTCGCGGGCGGCCTCCTGTATGCGGCGCGGGAGAGGATCCGTGAGGTCGGGCGCAAGTGGCTCAGGAGCGGGGTCGAGCGGCTCACCGCGCAGCGCGTCACTCGGTTCGTCGAGGTGAGCCCCGAGGGCGGACATCGTGTCATCGCGAGCGCACGAGAGTCCTTCGAGACGGTCACCACCTCCGAGCCCGATCCGCTGAACCCGCTGCTCGCCGCGACGGTGCCGAGGACGACGCTAAGGTTCATCCACGAGGGCCGGACCGAGGCCGCACGGTCCCCCGTACGCGGCGCGCACCAACCTGCCATCCGGCTCGTGTTCCGTTACGACGTCTCGCCCCTGCTGCCCCGCCTCCACGATCCCGTGAAGCCGATCGCCGTCCTCGACCGCGGCGGTGATCGGCTCCGCCTCGTCCATGCACCGCGCACGTACAGGATACCCGTTCGCCTCTCGATCCACGGGGACGGCAGGCGGGAGGAGCGCACGGGGACGCTGGTGGTCAACAAATTCGGGCTGCATCGGATTGACCCGGACGAGTAGCAAGGTCAGAGCGTGGTCAATAGAACGGCTTGAGGTTAGTCAACAGCTCTTGACCCAATCATCGACATCAGTGCAGCGGGCGGATCGGCAACGGGCCACGACTGCGCCCGGGCCACACCCGAGTCGGCGGGGGCAGGAGGGTCCGGCAGGTCGCAGGCGTCGTTGGCGGGGATGCACGCGGGCCGGGCAGGGTCATCGGCCTTCACGATCCGATCGACGACTATCAGTGGTGCGACGGGATTCCGCTTGCATTCCGGGTAGTACACATCCTCGGCGGCCGTGGTGAATGGGACGAGGAACAAGGCCAGCATGAGCGCTCGGATCACCGGTCACCTCCATGGACGTCATGGAAGAGACCAACCCGGGAGCGCGAGCTGACGTCTCGGTTGGGGCGCGATCGAGCCGCAGCCAAGCAACACGAGGGTGAGCGCATGGGCGGCGGCTCGGGCTGACGGGCTCATGGGTGCGGCGCGAGGTGGTAGAGCATCACGTACACCATGACCCCCGTCACGGAGACGTACATCCATACCGGGAACGTGATCCGCGCCACGCGTCGGTGCTCGAGGAAACGTCGCCCGAGCGAGAGCTGCAGCGTGCGGAGGACGAGCGGCAGCGCCACCGCGGCCAGCACCGTGTGGCTCGTCAGGAGGCCGAGGTAGGCCGCCGCGAGCGCGCCGCCGCCGGGGAACCGGTGGGTCCCAGTAAGCGCGATTCGCGTGAAGTAGCCGGCCAGGAAGAGAACCGAGCTCGCGCAGGCGCCGAGCATGAGCGCGCGGTGGCGCTCGCGGCGACCGGCGCGGATGGCCCGCCAGCCGAGGAGGAGCAGCGCCGCGCTGGTCGCGTTGAGGGCGGCGTTCACGGTCGGGAGCGCGGCGGCGAGGGTCACGGACGCCTCCGGGCGGCGGCTATCGCCAGCGCCAGCGCGGCCGCCGCGAACAGGAAGAGGACGGCCAGGTCGCGGGCGGCCGAGCCGGGCAGGGCGCCCGGCGCGCCGGAGCCCCCTAGGGCGCGCCGCGCCGCCGAGACGGCGTAGGCGACCGGGTTCGCCTTCATCACCGCCGCGAACGCGGGGTGGTCGGCGCTCGTCGGGAACATGGCGCCCGACACGACCCACAGCGGCACGAGCAGCGTCATCTGGATGGCGTGGTAGCCCTGGACGTTGTCGACGGCCCAGGCGACCGCAAAGCCGAGCGCGGAGAGCGCCACAGCGCAGAGCGCCAGGGACGCGACGAGGAGCGGCCAGTTCACCGAGAGCGGGTCGAAGCCGGCGGCGGGGGCGAGCAGCAGGAAGAGGGCCGCCTGCGATAGCGCTACCGAGGCCGAGCCGAGCGCCTTGCCGGCGACGAGCGCCGATCGGGAACCGGGGCCCGCGAGCACCGCCTGCAGGAACCCTGCGTGCCGGTCCTCGATGACGGAGACGGTCGTGAAGATGGCGGCGAAGAGGACCACCATGAGCACGACGCCCGGGTAGAAGAACTGCAGGTAGCCGACGCTCGCACCGGGCATCCGGAACGTGCCCGCCATCCCCGACCCGATGATGAGCCAGAACAGGATCGGCTGTCCCAGTGCTCCGGCGAGGCGCGACGGCTGTCTGAAGAAGCGGATGAGGTCGCGCCGCCACAGCACGCGCGCGGTGGCGAGATCGTAGCCGACTGCGGTCATGGCTCGTCCTCCAGCGCCTCGCCGGTGAGGGCGAGGAAGGCGTCGGCGAGTGTGGGGCGGCGCAGCGAGACCGCCCGGAACCGACCTGCGGGAAAGGCCTCCACGAGCCGCGGCACGAGCTCGTGGCCGCGCTCGCGCTCGACTTGGACGCCGTGGGGGCCGGGCCGCGCCTCGAGCCCGAGACGGTCATGGATCTCCCGCGCCAGCGCGACCGGGTCGTCGGCCTCGACCGTCACCACGTCTCCCGGTACGCGCGCCCGCAGCGCATCGGGCGTGCCGGTCGCGATGAGGCGGCCGTGCGCCAGCACCGCCAGCCGGTCGCACGCCTCCGCCTCGTCCGGGCGGTGCGTGGTGAGGAGCACGGTGAGCCCCTCGCGCTCGCGGAGCGCGTGCACCGTCGCCCAGGTCTGGCGGAAGGCGGCCGCGTCGAGGCCGGTGGTCGGCTCGTCCATGAGGAGAATCGCGGGGCGATGCACCAGCGCGCGCGCCAGCTCGAGGCGCCGCCGCAGGCCGCCGGAGAGCGTCCCCGCCTGATCGCCGGCGCGCTCGGCCAGGCCGGCGGCGGCGAGCAGCTCCCGCGCGCGGTCCCGCGCCTCGCGCCGCCCGAGCCCGAAGAGGGCTCCACCGAGCGTCAGGTTCTCGAGCGCGGTGAGCTTCGCGTCGAGACTGGGCGCCTGGAACACCACCCCGAGCCGGGCTCGCAGCGCCCGCGCACCGGGCGGCACCTCGGCGCCGTCGAGGGACATCCCTCCCGCCGACGGCCGGAGCAGTCCGGTCAGGATGGAGAAGAGCGTGCTCTTCCCGGCGCCGTTCGGCCCGAGGAGCCCGAGGATCTCGCCGGGCGCGACCTCGAACGACACGCGGCGCAGCACCTCGCGCTCGCCGTAGCGGAAGGCGAGGTCGCGCACCGCCAGCCGCGGCGGCGCTGTGGCGCTCGGGACGGGCTGCATGTACCGCGCGGCGGTCAAGTCGACGTCACCGCCCGCTCACGAGGAGCGCCGCGAAGAGGAGCGTCAGGTAGACGAGCGTGAGCAGGAAGAAGTTGCGCGCCCAGCGGTGGGCGGCCCCCTGTTGCCACAGCCCGGTCAGGCCATAGCCGGCGAGCGCGCCGCCGAGCAGTGACGCCGCCACCCCGTAGACCGGCCCGGCCAGCCCGAGCGGCAGGAGCGTCAGCGAGACCGGGATGAGGAGCAGGCTCGTCGCGGCCGCACAGCTGCGCGCGGCGCGGTCGCCGTGGACGAGCGCGAACACCTGGAGCCCGCCGCGGGCGTAATCCTCCTTGAGGTACATCGAGATGGCGAGGAAGTGCGGGAGCTGCCAGCAGAAGAGCAGCGCGGACAGCGCCAGCCCGCCCGCGTCCAGGCGCCCGGTCACGGCGGTCCAGCCCATGAGCGGAGGGATGGCGCCCGGGACTGCGCCGACGAGGAGCGCCAGCGAGCTCTTCTGCTTGAGCGGCGTGTACAGCACGACGTAGGTGAAGAGCGCCAGCGCCGCCAGCGTGGCGGTGAGGCCATTCGTGAAGAGCGCCAGCGCCGGGAGGGCCACCGACGGGAGCAAGAGACCCACCGCCAGCGCGACGGACGGGTCGAGGCGGCCAGCCGGCAGCGGCCGGTCCCGAGTGCGCCGCATGAGCACATCGACGTCGCGCTCCAGGAAATTGTTGAGCGCGTTGGCGGCGCCGACGACGAGCGCCGTGCCGACGAGCAGCACGGCGGCGGAGAACCCGTCGCGGTGCCCGGGCGCGAGCCAGAGGCCGCCCGCGGTGGTGCACAGGACGAGCGCCGAGAGGCGCGGCTTCGTGAGCGCCACCACGTCGCGCGCGACCGCCAGCGGGCTTCGCGGCTGGACGACCTCGGCCATGGGGAGCTGGATCACGGGAGCAGCCTCGCGTGGCGGCCTCGCGGGCGAGCCGCGTACGGACGCCCTTCTCTTAGGGGATGACCGACCGGGCGGCAACGCGCTGCGGCGTCGCGTGAGCGGGTGCCCTAGCGGAGCTGTCTTGTTCTGGCGACGCCCCCGACGCGATCGCCGGCGCGAGCGCACCCCTGGCCGGCAGCGGAGATCGCCATCCCCGCGTGGAAGACGAGCACCCCCGAAGGCTGCGAGCAACGATTCGTATCCACCTCGGCGAAGCGCGGGTATTTGGGTGGCTCGTCGCTTTTCCCTAACGAGGGCCGTTGCACGCGCCGCGGACTGAATAGCCTTTTACCGGCGGCAACTGCACGCGCTCCCGCGCGCCAGGACGTGCCCGCGGGCTCGGACGGGAGGTCGTGATGAAGGCGCCCTTGCGAGCGGTGATCGCGCTCGTCGTGATCGTGGCGGCGGCGCGCGCCGACGCGTTCCCCGCGTTCGCCCGGAAGTACGGCATGTCATGCAGCGCGTGCCACGTCGGCTGGCCAGTGTTCAACCAGCAGGGCCAGAACTTCCGGGACAACGGGTTCCAGTTTGGGCTCTCGAAGGACGACCCGGTAGCGCTCTCTCAGGACTACCTTCCCGTGTCGCTGCGCACGACCGTCTTCTATCAATTCACCCGGATGACGAATCAGCCCTCGGACCAAGGGCCCACCGTCACGCAGGTCGGGGGCGTGCCCCTCCCGCCCAGCGTCGACGTCCTCACCGGTGGAGTGCTGGCGAAGGACGTCTCGTTCCTGCTCGTCCTGACCGGGTTCGGCCCAGACGGGACGGCTGTCGTGGAGTCGGCGTGGGCGCGCCTCGACAACCTCGGTGGAACGGGCTGGCTCAACGTGAAGGTCGGGAAGTTCGAGCTCGATCTGCCCGCCTCGTCGCACCGCAACGTCACGCTCACCACCGGGTACGCGGCCTACGGCGCCCACCCGCAGGGGACCAGCGTCGCGTTCGACATGGGCGAGAACCAGGTCGGCGTCGAGATCGACGGCCACAGCGCGCGCAGCTCGACGCGATATGCGCTGGCCTTCACCTCCGCGAACGGCGGGGAGGGACTGTCGAAGGGTGGCTGGTCCACGCCGATGCTGTACGGTCACGTCGAGCACGTGATCGAGATCCCGAGCCGCGTCTTCCCCTGGGTTCAGGTGGGCGCGTTCGGCGGGGTTGGATGGTGGCCGACCAGCTTCAAGACGATCACGTCGGAGGGCGGCACGCCGACGAACATCCCGGGTACGGGGACGAACCTCAAGGCGTTCTATCGCGTCGGCCCGCAGCTCAACTTCATGCTCGGCTACCCGGCGACTCCACTGCTCATACGCGCCGCGTACGTGTACGGCTGGGAGGAGGCCGGCCTGGCGAGCGGCACCGACGCCACGGGGTTCGATCTCTCGACCTCCTCGAATTCGTTCAACGGCGGCTTCGGCGAACTCGACTGGGTTCCGTTCTCCGAATCCAGCTACAACGCGCTCCCGTGGATGTTCTTCGCGCGGTACGACGTGGTGCGGTTCAAGCACGGGGCGGGTGACGTCGACGGCGGGACGATCGGGGTCCGTCGCTACCTCGCGATCGGCCCCCGCGCCTCGGCGGCGGTCCACGTCGAAGGCCACATCGACCGGACGAAAGGCGTGGGCGCTGCCGGGCCGGACGGCATTCCGCTCGTCGTCCAGGCGCAGAGCGTCCTCGCCGGCATCGACCTGGACTTCTAGGGGGCGGTCATGATCCGCACTTCCGTGGTCACGCGAGCTGTCCTGGCGTTCGCTGTCGGCGCGGTCGCGTCGTCGGACGGCGCCACCCCCCCCGACCCGGCCGCGGCCGAGCGGGGGAGGAGTGTGTTCAACCGCTACTGCATCTCGTGCCACGGCGTCGACGGCGACGGTCGGGGACCGACCGCAGACTGGATCGACCCGAGGCCGCGCATCCTCACGAGTGGGACTTTCAAGTTCCGTTCGACGCCCAGCGGCAAGCTCCCGACCGACGCCGATCTGTACCGCACCATCACCAACGGGCTGCACCACACCTTCATGCCGCGCTGGGCGCCCACCGCCGAGATGGAACGAC
>DASPZP010000177.1:0-2594 GCA_035636195.1 Anaeromyxobacteraceae bacterium | reverse complement strand
GTACCGGCGCCGGCTCGACGATCTGCGCGCGACCGAGGCGCTCCGCTATGGCGAGAAGGACCGGGCGCTCGCCGAGCTGAAGAAGAAGGCGGAGACGAGGGAGCGGCGCAGCCTGGTCGCCACGGCGTACTGGCGGTGCGTCTAGTCAGATGCCCCCACCCTGCCCTCTCCCCCGGCGGGGGAGAGGAAGTTGAACGATGGGCGCTACCCCGCGTCCGAGGTGGGCGCTTCGAGCAGGAAGTGGATGGGGATGTCGAGGCGGCTCGCGCCAGCACGCGGGATGCGGGCGCGGGAGATGACGCCCATCACGCAGCGGGTGAGCCCGTCGTCCTGGACCGAGTCCGCCGCCACGCGGACGCTCTGACCCGCGGAGAGGTCCACCTCCGCCACCAGCGTGCCGTCGAGGGCGGGGTTTTCGCGGAGCGCCTGCTGGTAGCAGCTCACCAGATCCGGCGCGGTCGCCTCGACCGCCTGGCGCGCCTCGCGGCCGCCCGCGCCATACGGATCGCTCACCGCGACGCGCGGGCGCGCGCCCTGCGCCGCCGTCAGGAGCGGCCGATCGCCCCCCTCGCCGCCGCGGGCGAGCACCTGCCCGTCCACCACGTACTCCCAGGAGAACGGCTCCACCCCCAGCCCGTACTGCTGCGACCCGGCCACGTTCGTGCAATAGGCCGCGTCCTCGTCGTCCGGCAGCGTGAAGGTGAGCGCGAGGGTGAGCTTCCGCTGGGTGGCCGCCTGCGCGATGCGCTGCGCCGCCGCCACGTCGGCCGCGACCGGCAGGCCCTCCTGGCTCACCGCCCAGAGGTGCAGCGTCCCGTTCGCCGCGGCGAGGAAGGTCCGGTCGGAGAGCGTGAGTTGCTGCTCGTCGCGGTCGTAGGGACCGAACTTCAGGCGGTCGGCGGGGACCACCACCCGGTAGCGCCCCGCCAGCGCTGCCTCGCGCCGCACGTCCTGCTGGGTCTCCGCCTGCGCCCGAGCGACCACGTCCCCTTTCGTGGCGAGCCGGTCCGGGGGCAGCAGCGCTGCGCAGAGCCCTCGCACCTGGGTCGGGTCGGCGATGACCTGGACCGCTCCGGGTTGACCGCTGGTGATCGGTGGGGCTTCCACCGGCACCGTGCCGGCCGCCGACTGCGGCGCTGCGAGGGCGAGGCTCAGGGCGAGCGAGAGCATGCCCGCAACCTATGCATCGCCACCCGGGGCGCGCGCCCGGAGCACCCCACCGAGGATGGTGAACCGCGCGGGGAGCATGCCGGGCTGCTCGCCGTCGACGTCGAGCAGCACCGGCTCCCGCCCGAGCGGCTCCGCCTCCACGACGCGCCCCCGGAACGTGGTCGTGTTCCGGAGTCGCAGATGGGAGCCATCGTAGAGCATGCCCTTCTTCAGGACGAAATCGGAGAAGCCCAGGCCTTTCCAGAGCGTGACGTCGAACAGGCCGTCGTCCATCCGCGCGGACGGCGCGACCATCATGCCACCGCCGAAGAACCGCCCGTTGCACACGGAGAAGGACGTGATGCGGTCCTCGTTCCAGGGTCCGCCGTCGATGCGCCAGCGCACGGGCTGGTCATGCCAGCCCATGAGGGCCTTCGCCGAGGCCAGCATGAAGGTGGCCTTTCCGCCCAGCGCCTTGCCCATCCGCTCGACCTCCTGCACCACCCGCCCGGCGATGCCGAAGCCGGCCACGTTGACGAAGTGGCGCGCCTCCGGCTTCCCTTCGTGGCCGACGAACTCGACCCGCCCGAGGTCGATGATGCGCTCGGCCGGACTTGCCAGGACGAGCGCGGCGCCGAGCGCGTCCACCGGAGACCCGATCGAGCGCTGCAGGTCGCCGCCCGTCCCGCGCGAGATGAAGCCAAAGGCGCTCTCGTCGTCGCGCACGCCGCGGGCGGCCCGCTCCAGCATGAGGCCGTCGACGACCTCGCTGGCGGTGCCGTCGCCGCCGACTGCCACCACCAGGTTCGCCCCCGCCCGGGAGACCTCGCGCGCCAGCTGGACGCCGTGCCCGCGCCGCTCGGTGAAGCTGCAGCCGAAATCGCCCACCGCGCTCCGCACCGCGCGCGCGATGGCATCGAAGTGGCGGCCGGTCCGGCCGTTCGCGCTGGCGGGGTTGACGATGAGGTGCGGCTTCATTCGCCCGCAGCATAACGCGGGGCCGGCGGCGCGCTCACGCGGGTCAACAGATCTCGGACTATTCGTGCAATGGGCACGCCCGTAGGGCAAACCGGATCGCAGCCCTGGCAGGCCGAGCAAGCCTGGAGCGCGTCGCGCGCGAATGGCAGCTCGGTGCTGCTCTTCCCGTAGAGCCGGAAGGCGGCGTGGAGCCCGAGCGATCGCAGCGTGGGGACCGAGGTGGCGAGCCCGCAGCCCACCTCGCACAGGCCGCAGCCGATGCACGCGCTGGCGGCCTCGCCGACGGCGCGGTCGTCCGGGTGCGTCGGGACGAGGCCCTCCGAGGCGTAGCTCGCCAGGAACCTGTCGAGGCCGGTGCCCCGTTGCCGGACCCGCTTCACCGGATGCGCGAGGAGGGCGCGGTAGGCGAGGTAGGAGAGGGCGCGGGGGCGGGAGGCGGACACGCCCTCACGATAGCAGATGGGCGC
>DASPZP010000176.1:0-3519 GCA_035636195.1 Anaeromyxobacteraceae bacterium | reverse complement strand
TCGGGCCACCGCTCCAGCGCCGCGACGAGCGCGTCGTGCGCGAGCTCCTCGGCGAGCCCCACGTCGCGCACCATGCGCGCCAGGCCGGCGATCAGCCTGGCCGACTCGATCCGGAAGACCGCGTCGATGGCGCGGTGCGCCTCGGGTGCCGTCATGGCACCGATCAGCGCATCACCATCTCCGGACGCAAGGGCGGGCAGCGGCGGGGGATGAACCCCCGCCCTACACGAGGTGGGTCCGCGGGGATGAACGCCCGCCTCACCGGCGGCGCGCCTCGATGGTCTCCCGGAGCCGCTCCTCCTGCTTCCTGATCTCCCCCGTGGGATCGCTGGGAGCGAAGTCCGCCGTCTCGTAGACCTGGCGGATCTCGACCTCGGTCTGGTCGAAGGGGGCCCGCTTCAGCCATTCGATCGCCTCCTCCTTCGACTTCACCTGCCACAGCCAGAAGCCGGCGATGAGCTCCTTGGCCTCGGTGAAGGGACCGTCGGTGACCGTCCGCTTCCCTCCCGCGAACTTGACGCGCGCGCCTGTCGAGCTCGGGTGAAGCCCCTCGCCCGCGAGCATCACGCCGGCCTTCACCAGCTCTTCGTTGAACTTCCCCATCTCGGTCAGGATCTTCTGGTCCGGCAGCACGCCCGACTCCGAGTTCTCGTCCGCCTTCACCAGCACCATGAATCGCATCGTCGTACCTCCGTCTGGGTTGGGAGCCACGGTCCCGGCCCGGCGCCGCGTCTGGTGACCTGGCTCTATTTCCGCGACGAACGGAGGCCAGCGAGATCGACATGCCCTCGCGGAGTGTCGAGGTGCGCTCGGGGGCGCTTGCGACCGGCAGCTTGGCCGTCGAGGGATGCCCTTTGTGGGCTCACCACCATGGCGTGCGGCCGGCGCGGGCCGGCGGTAACGGGGATCCCATGCGATGGGCTTCCACGCTCTCGCGCCAACCGCGCGCCGCGGCCGCGTTCGACGAGGCGGCGAGCGCGCTGGAGCAGCAGCTGGAGGGGACCCCGCCGGACATCTTGCTCGTCTTCGTCTCGCCCGATCACGCGGATGGCTACGAGCAGATCGCCGCCCAGGCGGCCCGGCGCTTCGCGCGGGCGCTCCTCGTCGGTTGTACCGCCGGAGGCGTCATCGGCGGCGCGCGAGAGGCGGAGGAGGGCCCGGGACTCTCGCTCACGGCCGGGGTGCTGCCCGGCGCCGCGCTCTCTGCCTTCCGCGTCGATTCCGACTCGCGGCTCCACCCCGTCGCCGGAGCGCCGGACAGGACCGACCGCGCCGGCGGGCCTGCCAAGGGAGGACCGAAGCTCCTGCTCCTCGCGGATCCCTTCACGCTGGACGTGCCGGGGTTCATCCAGGAGATCGACGGCGCGTACCCCGGCGCGCCCAAGTTCGGAGGGCTCGCCAGCGGCGGGCAAGGTCCGATGGAGAATCGGCTCTTCATCGGGGATGAGGTGCGGCGGAGCGGCGGGGTCGGGGTCGTCTTCAGCGGCGACGTGACGGTGGACACGCTCATCGCGCAGGGCTGTCGCCCGATCGGATCGCCGATGCTGGTGACCCGCTGCCAGCAGTCGCTCTTGCAGGAGCTCGATGGACGCCCGGCGATGGTCGCCCTGACGGAGCTCTACCACGCGCTCGGCGCTCGCGACCGCGAGCTCATGCAGCAGTCGGTCTTCCTGGGGCTCGAGCTGCGGTCGGACGAGGTGGAATACGAGCCGAGCGAGCTCCTCGTCCGCAACGTCCTGGGAGCCGACGAGCGCACCGGCGCGCTCGCGGTGGGCGCGGAGCTCCGACCGATGACGGTGGCGCAGTTCATGCTGCGCGACGCGCACAGCGCCGAGGAGGATCTGCGGCGCATGCTCGTCCGGCACCGCCGCGTCTCCACGGATCGCCCGGCGGGAGCGCTCCTGTTCTCTTGCGTCGGGCGTGGCGCGGGGCTCTTCGGCTGCCCCGATCACGACACGAGCCTGTTCGAGGAGCAGCTCGGCCCGGCCCCCCTGGGAGGCTTCTTCTGCAATGGCGAGATCGGGCCGGTCGGCGGCACGACCTTCCTCCACGGCTACACGAGCGCCTTCGCGATCTTCCGGGAGGCGCACGGGGTCGCGGAGTCGCGCGAGTCGGGGTGAACGTCCGTGAGCCCGACGTCCCCTGCCACGAAGGCGATGAACGCTCGGGGCCGGCCGCTGCTCGAGCGGCTGAGCCTCTTCTTCACCGAGGAGATCTGGGCCGTCCGGGTGGCGGAGCTGCGGCGGGGCAGGGCGCTGCTCTACCGGGCGAGCCGCGTCACTTACTCGACGGTCCGCGGCTTCTTCGCCAACCGGCTCACCGTCCGGGCCGCAGCGCTCACGTACTACAGCGTCCTCTCCGTCGTGCCGTTCCTGGCGTTCGCGTTCGCGGTGCTGAAGGGGTTCGGGGCCTACGCCAGCTTCATCGAGGGGACGGCGCGCCCGTTCCTCCACGAGACGTTCGGGGGCAACGCTGCGCTGCTCGGGTCGCTGGAGCGAATCATCCAGTTCGTGGATCGGACGGGCGTCTCGACGCTGGGCGCGGTCGGGTTGCTGGTCCTCGTCTACACCTGCGTGAGCCTGCTCTCGAGCGTCGAGGAGATCCTGAACGAGATCTGGGGGGCGACGACCAAGCGCACGATCCTCCGCCAGGTGACGGACTACGTCACGCTCCTCGTCACGACCCCGCTGCTAGTCGTCGCGGGGGCGACGGTCGCCACCGCGGCGCAGAGCTCGCGGGTCGTGCTCTTCCTGCGGAACGCGCTCGGCCTCGGGGGCGTGATCGACTTCCTCCTGCAGTTCACCTCGCTGGCGGTGGTCGCCCTCGCCTTCTTCGCGATCTATGTGATCCTGCCCAACGTGCGCATCCGGCCGCTGTCGGCCGCGCTCGGCGCGGCGGTGGCGGCGGTGCTGTGGCAGGGAGCGCTGGTGCTCTACGTCCGGTTCCAGGTGGGCATGTCGAGCTACAACGCGCTCTACTCCGTGCTGAGCGCGATCCCGATCTTCCTCGTCTGGACCTACGTCTCGTGGCTGGTCGTGCTCGTCGGCGCGCAGGTGGCTGCCAGCCACCAGAACGTGCGGGTGGTGCGGCAGCAGTTCCGGGCGCGGCGGATGGACCCGGCGCTGCGAGAGACCCTCGCGCTGGTCCTCGCCGCGCACGTCGCGCGCGACTTCCTGTCCGGAGGCCCGTCGTGCAGCCCGGGTGCGCTCGCGGAGCGCTTGCAGGTGCCCTTGCTCATGATCGAAGGGATCCTCGACGGGCTCGCGCGCGCTGGGCTCCTGGCACAGACCACCCTCGGACGTGAGGTTCGCTACCTCCCGGTGCGGGACGTCGACACGATCCGCGTGGACGACGTGCGGGACGCGCTCCGCCGCGATGGGCGCGCGGACGAGCTCCGGGCGGAGGTGGAGCGGCACCTCCCGCCCGAGCTCCTGCGCGTGTTTCAAAGCGCGGACGAGGAGCGCCGCCGCTCGTCCTACAACGTCACGCTGCGTGAGCTCGCCGGGCTGCTCGGCCGGG
>DASPZP010000175.1:0-13996 GCA_035636195.1 Anaeromyxobacteraceae bacterium | reverse complement strand
AGAGTTGCAGGCGATCGGCGACGTCGGCCGCCACCGGCGCACGCCACTCCTGGCCAGCGAGCGCCTTGACGATACCGAGCACCGAGAGGATGAGCACGCCGGTGAGCCCCAGGTAGCCGATGAAGCCGAGGTACGGCACGGCCGCCAGCGCCGCAGAGAAGAGGCCGAGGAGGGCCAGCGCGAGCCCCTGCCGTGCGTGAAAGCGGACGAGCGGCGCCTCCCGCCCGGCGGCCAGGTACGGGACCAGGGCGAGCAGGCCCAGGTAGCACAGGACGAGCATGATGACGTCGTCGCGGGGAGCTGCCGGTGGCACCGGCGGGAGCGGCGGGGGCTGCTCGCCGTTCACCGTCAGCTCTCCTTGACGCGCGGGGGAGGCGTCGCGGCGGGTCGCACGTCGGGGCGGAAGTCGTAGAGCGACTCCACCTTCACGTTGCGATAGCGCTCGAGCTTGAAGGCCATCCGCGAGAGGACGGCGATGAAGGCAGGCACGTCGAGCGGCTTCCCCTTCCCCGCCTCCTTCTTCATGAGCTTCACCTCGGACAGGATGAGCTTGCGCACCTCCTGCGGGTGGTAGAGGAAGGCGCCGGAGAAGAACAGCCGCCCTTCGAACGGGAGGAGCCGCGCCTCCAGGATGTCCCCCTTCTCGAGCCCCAGCATCTGGCGTCGCTCGGTGACGTCGTACACGACCTCGCTGAACACGTCCCGCAGCCGGACCTCGCCCGGCTTGATCTTCTTCACCTCGAAGAGGCCATGGACGCTCTTGGCGAGCATCCGGTACACGGCCAGCTCGTCGGTGGTGAGCTGCGGCCCCATCTCCCGCATGAAGATCTCGATGGTGGTCTCGGAGGAGCCGGGCGGCCGGAAGTCGAACAGGTAGTGGTCGAGCATCCCGTTCATGCGGGTCTCGAAGCTCTTGTCCTCCTCGTGCGGCTCGCCATGCCGGTCGAAGTAATCGCGCCTCGCCGACAGCAACTGCTCCTTGCGCTCCTCGGCGGTCGCCCAGGCGAGGAGCTTCTCCTGGAGCTCGGAAAGGCTCATCGACGCTGCTCCATCATCGAGACGAAGCGCCCGAAGAGCTGCCGCGCATCGTGCGGCCCCGGAGACGCCTCGGGGTGATACTGCACGCTGAAGGCGGCCACACCCTCGACCACGATCCCCTCCACAGTACCGTCGTTCAGGTTCACGTGCGAGACCCGGGCGCGCTTCCCCAGCGAGCGGTCGTCCACCACGAACCCGTGGTTCTGGCAGGTGACGTCGACCTTGCCGGTGGCGAGGTCCTTCACCGGCTGGTTGGCGCCGCGGTGGCCGAACTTGAGCTTGTGGGTGGTGGCGCCCACGGCCAGGGACAGGATCTGGTGTCCGAGGCAGATGCCGAACACCGGCACCTTCCCGAGGAGGCCCGCCACCGCCTCACGGCCGCCCTTCACCGCCGCCGGATCACCCGGTCCGTTGGTGAGGAAGACGCCGTCGGGCTCGAGCTTCAAGGTCTCCTCGGCGGAGGTCGCGCTCGGCACGACGGTGATGCGGCAGCCCTGCTCGGCGAGGACCCGCAGCATGGCGCGCTTGAGGCCCCAGTCGTACGCGACGACGCGGAAGCGCGGCGCCGCCTCCGCCGTCCGGCTGCCACCAGCGTAGGCGTCTGCCCCGCCCTCGCTCCAATCGTAGATGACCTTGGTCGAGATGAGCGAGGCGAGGTCCTGCCCTTCCATGCCCGGGAGCGAGCTCGCTCGATCGACGAGCGCGCGTGCGCTCGTGCCGTCGCTCGCGATGATGCCCATCTGCGCGCCCGCGGTGCGGAGGTGCCGGGTGAGGCGCCGCGTGTCGAGGCCGGCGATGCCGGGGATGCCGTGCTTCTTCAGATAGGCGTCGAGGCCCTGCTCGGCGCGCCAGGAGCTCGGCTGCTCGGCCCAGTTCTTCACGATGAAGCCCGTGGCGTGCGGACGGGCCGACTCCTCATCGGCCGCGTTCACCCCGTAGTTTCCCTGCTCGGGGTAGGTCATGCAGACCATCTGCCCGACGTAGGACGGGTCGGTCAGGATCTCCTGATACCCCGTCATCGAGGTGTTGAAGACCACCTCGCCGGTGGCCTCGCCGGAGGCGCCGAAGGCGGTGCCCTCGAAGACGGAGCCGTCCGCGAGCGCCAGGATCGCAGGCTTCATCGCGCTCCCTCGCCGAGCTCGTGCACGAGCCGCCCGCCCACGAGCGCGTGGGTGCAGCGGCCGACGAGCGCCCTGCCCTTCCAGGGTGAGTTCCGGCTCTTCGAGTGGAACCGCGCCGGGTCGCAGCGCCATTCGAGCCCGGGGTCGAGGAGGGCGAGATCGGCCGGGGCGCCTCTGGCCAGCGAGCCGCCCGGCAGCCCGAAGGCGCGCGCCGGTGAGGCGGTGAGCGCCTCGATGAGGCGCCGCTCGCCGAGGAGCCCCTCCCGCACCAGCGCCAGGCAGACCGGGAAGGCGGTCTCCAGGCCCACGATGCCGTTCGCGGCCGCGTCGAACTCGAGGTCCTTCTCCACCGCGGAGTGGGGGGCGTGATCGGTGGCGATGCAGTCGATGGTGCCGTCGGCGAGGCCTTCGCGCAGCGCGCGTACGTCCTCCGCCGAGCGGAGCGGGGGGTTCATCTTGAAGGAGGGGTCGTAGCCGGAGCGCGCCACGTCCTCGTCGGTGAGCGTGAGGTGGTGCGGCGTCACCTCCGCCGTGACGGAGAGCCCGCGCCGCTTCGCCTCCCGGACCGCTCGCACCGCCCCGGCCGTCGAGAGGTGGGCGATGTGGAGGCGGCCGCCCGTGAGCTCGACGAGGGCGAGGTCCCGCGAGACCATCACCTCCTCCGAGGCCGCCGGGACGCCCTTCAGGCCGAGCCGCGTGGCCGCGGGGCCCTCGTGCATGACGCCCTTCCCCACCAGGCCGAGGTCCTCCTCGTGCACCGTGAGCGGCAGCCCGAAGGCGCGCGCGTACTCGAGCGCGCGCCGCATGAGCGCCGACGACATGACCGGCTTCCCGTCGTCGGAGAGCGCCACGCAGCCCGCGCCCCGCAGCTCGCCGTACTCGGCGAGCTCCTCGCCCTTCGAGCCCTTCGAGATGGCGCCTACCGGGTACACGCGCGCCAGCCCTGCCGCCGCGGCTCGAGCCAGGATGAGCTCGGTCACGCTGGCATTGTCGTTCACCGGGACGGTGTTCGGCATGGCGCAGACGGCGGTGAAGCCGCCCGCCACCGCGGCGCGGGCACCGCTGGCGACGGTCTCCTTGTACTCGTGCCCGGGCTCGCGGAGGTGGACGTGCAGGTCCAGGAGCCCCGGCGTGACCCACTTCCCGCGCGCGTCGATCACGCGCGCGCCGCGCGGGCGCTCGAGCCGCTCCACCACCTCGGCGATGCGCCCTTCGCGCACGACCACCGTCCGCACGCCGTCCGTGCCGCTCGCCGGGTCGATGACCCGGCCACCCTCGATGAAGACGATCTCGTCGTGGCTCATGCCCGCGCGCCTCCCTGGCCCGCGTCCTGCGCGCCGCCGGCGAGCAGGTAGAGGATGGCCATCCGCACCGCCACGCCGTTCTCGACCTGGTCGAGGATGACCGAGCGCGGGCCATCCGCCACCTCGGGCGAGAGCTCGACGCCCCGGTTGATGGGGCCGGGATGGAGGATGCAGCACGCGGGCGCGAGCCACTCCGCCACCTTCTTCTCGTTCAGCCCCCAGAACTTCGAGTACTCGCGCGTGCCGGGGATGAGCGGATCGCCGATGCGCTCGTGCTGGATGCGCAGCATGACGATCGCGTCGGCGTCCTTCACGGCCTCTTGGAGGTGGTGGTGGACGCTCGCGCCGAGCGCCTCCAGCCCGGGCGGCATCATGGTGGGGGGTCCGCACAGGCGCACGTGGGCGCCGAGCGTCCTGAGCCCGAAGAGATCCGAGCGCGCCACCCGCGAGTGCGAGACGTCGCCCACGATGGCGACGGTCTTGCCGGCGAGCAACCCGAAGTCGGGCGCCGCGTCCTTCCTCCCGGCCGCCGCGGTGAAGTACTCCGCCAGCGTGTAGAGGTCGAGGAGGCCCTGGCTCGGGTGCTCGTGCGCGCCGTCGCCGGCCGAGACGACCGCGCAGCCCACCCGGTCCGCCACCAGCTGCGGCGCGCCGCTCGCGGGGTGGCGGATGATGAGGATGTCGGGGTGCATCGCCTCGATGTTCCGGGCGGTATCGACGAGCGTCTCCCCCTTCGTCACCGAGGACGTGGAGGAGCTCCAGTTGACCGCGTCGGCGGAGAGGATCTTGGCCGCCGTCTCGAAGGAGGTGCGCGTGCGGGTGGACGCCTCGAAGAACAGGTTCACCACGGCCTTGCCGCGCAAGGTCGGGACCTTCTTCAGCGGCCGGCGCAACACCTCCTTCATGGAGGTGGAGAGCTCGAGGACGGAGAGGAGCTCCTCGCGCGACAGGTGCTCGAGCCCGATGAGATGACGGTGACGTCCGATCACGCTTGCCCCCTCGCCTTCACCACCACCTGGTCCTCGGGCGCGCCGCCCTCCCGGAGCCGGACCTCGACCTGCTCGGCCTCCGGGACCGCCAGCGCGACGCCCGTCACGTCGGGAGCGATGGGAAGCTCGCGCCCGCCCCGGTCGACCAGCACCGCCAGGAGCACGCGCCGCGGCCGGCCGAAGTCGACGAGCTCGTCCAGCGCCGCCCGCACCGTCCGTCCGGTGTAGAGGACGTCGTCGACGAGGACGATGGTCTTCCCGGTGACCGGGAAGCGGATGTCCGTCGGCCCGACCACCGGCGCCACGGCCAGCTCCGAGAGGTCGTCCCGGTAGAGCGCGATGTCGAGCGTGCCGAGCGGCGGCTCGGTCCCGAGGATGGCCGCGATCTGGCGCCGCAGGCGCTCGGCCAGGTGGACGCCGCCACGGCGGATGCCTACCACCGCCAGCTCTCCGCCGCGCTCGCGGGCTCGCTCCACCAGCTCGCGCGCCATGCGCGCCAGCGCACGCTCGATTCCGTCGGCGTTCATGACGCTTTCCACTCCGGCAGGGGCCATGGGGATCACGCGTTTGTAGCGCTACTCGATCCGTTTGAAAAGCCGCTCGGGGCGAAGGCCGGCCGGGCTGTGCCAGGGCGCCCAGCCGGACCCTCCCCAGCTCCACCAGACCAGCCAGGCGCGCCCCTTGACGTTGGCGAGTGGCACTTGCCAGCCACCGCCGGACCGGCTGTCCGCGGAGCGATCGCGGTTGTCGCCCAGGACGAAGACGTGACCGGGGGCGACTCGCTCGAAGGGCCCCTCGCGCTCTCCGAGCCGGGCGCGACGGCACTGGACGACGGCGTGCTGAGAGCCGCCCCCCGTCGCCAGGGCCGCCTCGTAGGCCTGCGCGAGCGCGCGCGGCACCGCGCTCGGTGGCTCGGCGACGCGGCCGCGCGCCAGGGTCTCGCGCCAGGCGGAGCAGGTCTCGCGCGTCCACGCCCCTTCCGGCTCGCCCTGCTCGTCGTAGGTGAGGTCGGGGAGGGGCTCGCGCGGCTGCGGGACGCCGTTCACGTGGACGACCTGATCCCGCAGCTCCACCACGTCGCCCGGCAGGCCCACCACGCGCTTGATGTAATCCTTGCCCGGCTCCTGCGGGTTCGCAAACACCACCACGTCGCCGCGCCGCGGCTCGGACCAGCGGACGAGCCAGCCGCGCCCGACCGGCAGCCGGACCCCGTAGGAGAGCTTCGAGACGAGGATGTGATCGCCCACGTGGAGGGTGGGCACCATCGACGAGGACGGGATCTTGAAGGCCTCCACCACGAACGTGCGCAGGAAGAGCGCCGCGAGGAGTGCCACCAGCGCCGACTCGAGGAGCTCGCGGAGCGTGCTCTTGCGGGCCACGTCGGAGAGGTGGTCGCGCCAGACGAGGTCGAGGCGCGCGGTCGCCTCGGCGAGGGCCTCCACGCCCTTCCCTGCCGCGGCGGTCTCCACCGCCGCCGCCGCCGCGAGCGCCTCGGCGCGGGCAGTCTCCGGGACGCGCCCGCCGCGCCGCTCGAGGAAGCGACGGGTGGCCACGGCCAGCCGGAGCGCCTCCTCGCGATCGTCGGCGGCCGCGGGGGCCGCGGCCGGCACGCCCCCCCTCAATCCTCCACCTTCAGCACCGCCAGGAAGGCCTCCTGCGGGATCTCGACCGACCCCACCTGCTTCATGCGCTTCTTGCCTTCCTTCTGCTTCTCCAGGAGCTTGCGCTTGCGGCTGATGTCGCCGCCGTAGCACTTCGCGAGGACGTTCTTGCGATAGGCCTTCACCGTCTCGCGCGCGATGATCTTGGCGCCGATGGCAGCCTGGATGGCCACCTCGTACATCTGCTTCGGGATGACTCCCTTCAGCCGGGCGGTCAGCTCCCGGCCGCGCTGATAGGAGTTCTCGCGGTGGACGATGACGCTGAGCGCGTCGACCGGCTCGCCATTCAAGAGGAAGTCGAGCTTGACGAGGTCGGCCTCCTGGTAGCCCTTGAGCTCGTAGTCGAGGCTGGCATAGCCGCGCGAGACGCTCTTCAGCTTGTCGAAGAAGTCGAACACCACCTCGGCGAGCGGGATCTCGTAGGTGATCTGGACGCGGGTGGCCGCGATGTACCTGAGGTCCTTCTGCACGCCGCGCCGCTCCTGGCACAGCTTGAGGATGTTGCCCACGTCGTCGGTGCGGCCGTGGATGTGGCAGGTGAGGATGGGCTCCTCGAGCTTCGCGATCCTCTGGACGGGGGGTAGCTTGGCGGGGCTGTCGATCTCCACCACCTCGCCCTGCGTGTCGGTGACCCGGTAGACGACCGACGGCGCGGTGGTGATGAGGGAGAGCTCGTACTCGCGCTCGAGCCGCTCCTGCACGATCTCCATGTGGAGGAGGCCGAGATAGCCACAGCGGAAGCCGAAGCCGAGCGCCTGCGAGGTCTCCGGCTCGAACGTGAAGGCCGAGTCGTTGAGGCGGAGCTTCGTCAGCGCGTCGCGCAGGTTGTCGTAGTCGGCGGCGTCGATGGGGAACACGCCCGAGAAGACCATCGGCTTCATGACCTTGAAGCCAGGGAACGGCTCGTCGGTGGGCTTGCCGACCTCGGTGATGGTGTCGCCCACCTTCGCGTCGTGGACGTCCTTCACGTTGGCGACGACGACGCCCACCTCGCCCGCGATGAGCTTCCCCACCGGGCGCGAGAAAGGCGCGAAGACGCCCAGCTCCTGCACCTCGAACTCCCGCTTGTTCGACCAGAACTGGATCTTCTGCTTCGGCGCGAGCGTGCCCTCGAAGATGCGCACCAGCATGACCACGCCGCGGTAGGAGTCATACCAGGAGTCGAAGATGATGGCCTTGAGCGCCGCCTGAGGATCGCCCTCCGGTGGCGGCACCTTCTTCACGATCTGCTCCAGGATCTCCTGGATGCCGATGCCCTCCTTGGCGGAGCAGGGGATGGCCTCCTTCGCGTCGAGGCCGATCACCTCCTCGATCTCGCGCCTCACCTCGTCCACGTCCGCGCTGGGAAGGTCGATCTTGTTGATGACCGGGATGATCTCGAGGTCGTGGTCGAGCGCCTGGTAGACGTTCGCGAGGGTCTGCGCCTCGACGCCCTGGCTCGCGTCGACCACCAGGATGGCCCCCTCGCAGGCGGCGAGCGAGCGGGACACCTCGTAGGCGAAGTCCACGTGCCCCGGGGTGTCGATGAGGTTCAGCTCGTAGTCCTTCCCGTCCAGGGCGCGGTAGGCCATCCGGATGGTCTGCGCCTTGATGGTGATCCCGCGCTCGCGCTCCAGCTCCATGTTGTCGAGAAACTGGGCTTGCGCCTCGCGTGCGCTGACGGTCCCGGTCTTCTCGAGCAGGCGGTCGGCGAGCGTCGACTTGCCGTGATCGATGTGGGCGATGATGGAAAAGTTTCGGATGTGCTGATTTTCGGCCGGCATCGGAGGACGGGCTTTTAACATGCCTGTCTTCTCCGGTGCGCGTGCGGCTGCCGTCCCGCGGCCTACCCACCAGGAACGCTCGCCGGAACTCCGCGAAACTCCAGCATGTTGCGTACGACCATACGTGGCACCACTATATATTGTAGTCAGGTGCTTGACGTGTCGTACGGCAGCGCCTTACAGTTTCGTCGTGTCGGACCCCCATGTCATGACGTCCGGACTCGAAGGTGGGGAGCGCGGGCGGAGGAGAACCGGGGGCGTCCTGTCCCCGGTCACAAGTTCCTGAAGCATCTCGACAGCTTGGGTAGTGATTCTCCGGCCCTCTTCCGCGGGCCCGGCCGGGGACCTTTTTTCTCGAGGAGCGCCTGCGGGCGCTCGCAGTCCAGCCAGCCGTGGGATCGGGCCACAGCGCCCGGACCGGAGGAGTGGAGAGATGATGGAGCGCGAGATCGTCGGGCAGCGGCGGAACGGGAAGGCGGCGCGGCGCGCCGTCAAGAAGGGCGTGGTGGTGCCGCGCTACTTCTCGACGCCGGGGGTCGATCCGGCCGAGGAGCTGGCCTGGGAGCTCAGGACCGCGGCCATCACCGGCGACGGTGGTCAGCTCATCTTCGAGCAGAAGGACATCGAGGTGCCGAAGAGCTGGTCGGCGCTGGCCACGAACGTGGTGTCCTCGAAGTACTTCCGCGGCGCGCTCGGGTCCCCCCAGCGCGAGCGTTCGGTCCGGCAGCTGGTGAGCCGCGTGGTCCACGCGATCGGCGCCTGGGGCCGCAAGGACGGGTACTTCGCCTCCGAGGAGGACGCCGCCTCGTTCGAGGCCGAGCTCGCCCACCTCCTCTACCGGCAGAAGATGTCCTTCAACTCCCCGGTCTGGTTCAACGTCGGGGTCGAAGAGCACCCGCAGTGCAGCGCGTGCTTCATCAACGCGGTCTCCGACTCGATGGACTCGATCCTGAAGCTCGCCCACACCGAGGGCATGCTCTTCAAGTTCGGCTCCGGAGCCGGGTCCAACCTCTCCAAGATCCGCTCCTCCAAGGAGAAGCTTTCCGGCGGCGGCGAGGCCTCCGGCCCGGTGAGCTTCATGCGCGGCTTCGACGCCTTCGCCGGTGTCATCAAGAGCGGCGGCAAGACCCGCCGCGCCGCCAAGATGGTGATCCTCGACGCCGACCACCCGGACATCGAGGAGTTCGTGGAGTCGAAGGCCAGCGAGGAGAAGAAGGCCTGGGCGCTCATCGACGCCGGCTACGACGGCGGCTTCAACGTCCGCGGCGGCGCCTACGACTCGGTCTTCTTCCAGAACGCCAACCATTCAGTCCGCGTGACCGACAGCTTCATGCGCGCGGTCCAGGCGGACGGCGACTGGGAGCTCACCGCCCGCACCCGCGGCGGCGTGGTCGAGCGCATCAAGGCGCGCGAGCTGATGGGGAAGATCACCGAGGCGGCCTGGCTGTGCGGCGACCCGGGCATCCAGTTCGACACCGTCATCAACGCCTGGCACACCTGCCCGAACACCGACCGCATCAACGCGTCGAACCCCTGCTCCGAGTACATGTTCCTCGACGACTCGGCCTGCAACCTCGCCTCGCTGAACCTGATGCACTTCCGGTCCATCGACGGCGGGTTCGACGCGGAGAGCTTCAAGAAGGCGATCGACCTCACCATCCTGGCGCAGGAGATCCTGGTCGGAAACGCCCGCTACCCCACCGAGGCCATCGGCAAGAACAGCGCGGCGTACCGGCCGCTCGGGCTCGGCTACGCCAACCTGGGCGCACTGCTCATGGCGAGCGGTGTCCCCTACGACTCCGACGCCGGCCGGGCGGTGGCGGCCGCCATCACCGCCCTCATGACCGGCGAGGCGTACGCGATGAGCGCGCGCATCGCCGGCCACACCGGGCCCTTCGCGGGCTTCGAGGCTAACCGCGAGCCGTGCCTGGGGGTCCTGCGCAAGCACGCCGCCGAGGTGGAGCGGATCGACCGCAACCTGGCGACCCCCGAGCTCGTCTCGGCGGCCCGCGCCGCCTGGGGCGAGGCGCTCCGGCTCTCCGAGCTGTCCGGCGTCCGGAATGCCCAGGTGACGGTGCTCGCACCCACCGGGACCATCGGCTTCATGATGGACTGCGACACGACCGGCATCGAGCCCGACATCGCGCTCGTGAAGTACAAGAAGCTGGTCGGCGGCGGCGTGCTCAAGATCGTGAACAACACGGTGCCGCTGGCGCTGCAGAAGCTCGGGTACGCGCCGGAGACCATCCACTCCGTCCTCGGCTTCATCGACGAGGTGGAGACGATCGAGGGGGCGCCGGGGCTCGCATCCGAACACCTGCCGGTGTTCGACTGCGCCTTCAAGCCGTCGAACGGCAACCGCACCATCCACTACATGGGGCACATCCGGATGATGGGGGCGGTGCAGCCGTTCCTCTCGGGCGCCATCTCGAAGACGGTCAACATGCCGACCGACGCCACGCCCGCGGACATCGAGCAGGCCTACCTCGAGTCGTGGCGCCTCGGGCTCAAGGCGGTCGCCATCTACCGCGACGGCTGCAAGCGGAGCCAGCCGCTCAACACCGGCAAGGAGAAGCAGCAGGTGGCGGTGGAAGCCCCGCCGGAGCGCCTCGCTCGCCGGCGCCTCCCCGACGAGCGCCGCTCCATCACGCACAAGTTCTCCATCGGCGGGCACGAGGGCTACATGACCGTCGGCATGTACGACGACGGCGCGCCCGGTGAGCTCTTCGTGACGATGGCGAAGGAGGGCTCGGTGGTCTCCGGCCTCATGGACGGCTTCGCGACCTCCATCTCGATGGCGCTCCAGTACGGCGTGCCGCTCCAGGTGCTGTGCGACAAGTTCAGCCACATGCGCTTCGAGCCGTCGGGCTTCACCGGGAACCCCGACATCCCGATCGCGAAGTCCATCACCGACTACATCTTCCGCTGGTTGTCGCTCAAGTTCCTGCCCAGCGAGAACGCTCAGCAGCTGGAGGCAGCGCAGGTGGCGCTGCCCCCCGGCGCAGCCCCGCAGGGGGTGAAGGCCGCCGCGGGCACGAAGGTGCTCGTGATGCCGCAGCTCCCGCCCGTGGCGCGCCCGCCCTCGCCCAGCGAGTCGGCTCAGTTCGGCGCGCGCATGCAGCAGGATGCCCCGCCCTGCCCCACCTGCGGGAGCATCACGGTGCGGAACGGCGCCTGCTACAAGTGCCTCAACTGCGGGTCGACGACCGGTTGCAGCTAAACCGCCGCCGAGCTTGCTCGGCGGAATAAGCACGAGGCGCCCGGGGGATCATTCCGGGCGCCTCTTTCTTGCGGCGGGGGACAAGCCCCCGCCCTACACGTGCCCCCGTCGTAGGGCGGGGGTTCATCCCCCGCCGCGGGTCAATCTTCCACGATCAGCTTCCCATCCCCCATCCCCATCGCCGAGCAGTGGAACTTCTCCACGCCCGCCTTCTTGGGGGTGAGGGTGAGCGTGACGGCCTTGTTGAGCGGCAGCGCGAACTCCTTCACGTTCTCGGCGGGCACGTCGATGGCCGTGATGCAGGTGTCCTCGGTGGTGCGGGTGAAGACGAGCGAGATGGGCTGACCCTTCTTCGCCTTCACCTCGTGCGGCTCGAAGCCCTTGGTCGTGACCTTGATCTGCACCTCCTTCACGCTTCCCGCGGGGGGCGCGGCCAGGGTCGGGGCTGCGGAGAGGAGGGCGAGGGCAGCGAGGAGGTGGCGCATGCGTGCTCCTGAGAGATGGCCCGGTGGGGCGAGCCGTGGAAGGAGGGACCGCATGATACCCGACGCAGCGCACGGGCCATCGCGGCCTAGGTGACGACGCGGCGCCGGCGGCGATATTCACCCGACCCGGGAGAGACCTAGTGAAAGTCACGCGCCTGGGAGGCCACCCCCGGCGCGCCGGTGAGCGGCGTCACCGAGCGCACCCGCACGTTCACCACCTGCCCGTTCCGCTCCACCCTCCCCTGCGCCACCAGGAAGGCCGAGCCGCGCACCAGCAGGCGGAACTGCTCGTAGACGTCGGGCATGAAGACGAGGTTCGCGATGCCGGTCTCGTCCTCCAGGCTCACGAAGACGATGCCGGACGCGGTGGCCGGGCGCTGGCGGACGATGACGAGCCCGGCCACCTCGACCGCCGCCCGGTCCCGCATCCGGCCGAGCTCGCGGGCGGTGCGCACCCGCCGCATGGCCAACCGCGGGCGCAGGAGCGCCATGGGATGGGCGCGTTCGGACAGCCCCTGGGTGGCGTAGTCGGCTGCCACCTCCTCCGAGGCGGTAGAGGGCGGGATGGGCGCAGCCGGCTCGTCGCAGGGCGCCTCCGCGAGGAGGTCCCCCTCCCGGGCCGACGGCCCGACCGCGAGCGCGCTCCACAGCGCGCGCCGCCGCTGCACCTCGAAGCCGCGCAGCGCGCCCGCCGCCGCCAGCCGCTCCAGCCAGGCCGGGGAGAGCTGCGCCCGGCAGGCCAGGTCGGCCATGGAGGCGAAGGGCCGCTCCTCCCGGGCGGCCACCACCGCCTCTCCCACCGCGCGCGGCAGCCCGTGTACGACCTGAAGTCCCACCCGCAGCGCTGGCCGCTCGCCCTCGGCGACGGGCGTGCCTGGCACCGCGCCCTCGAGCGTCTCCTCCCACCTCGAGTGCAGGACGTCCACGCCCCGCACCTCCACCCCGGAGTGCTTGGCGTCCTCCACGAGCGTGTGGGGCGCGTAGAAGCCCATCGGTTGGCTGGCGAGGAGGGCGCAGGAGAAGACCGCCGGGTGGTAGCGTTTCAGCCAGGCCGAGGCGTAGACGAGCAGCGCGAACGAGGCGGCGTGCGACTCGGGGAACCCGTAGCCGGCGAAGCCGAGGAGCTGCTGGTAGATGGCCTCCGCGTCGGCGCGCGGGATGCGCCGCTCGGCCATCCCGGCCACGAGCCGCGACCTCATCGCCGCCATTCGCTCGTGGGAGCGCTTGTGCGTCATGACGCGGCGGAGCTCGTCGGCCTCGCCAGGCGTGAAGCCGGCGGCGACCACGGCGAGGCGCATCGCCTGCTCCTGGAAGAGCGGCACGCCGAGCGTCTTCTCCAGCACGGGCCGGAGCGGCGCGTACGGATACCGCACCGGCTCGAGCCCATCCCGGCGGCGCAGGAAGGGGTGGACCATGCCGCCCTGGATGGGGCCGGGGCGGATGATGGCCACCGAGATGACGAGGTCGTAGAAGCAACGCGGCCTGAGCCGCGGGAGCAGGGACATCTGCGCCCGCGACTCGACCTGGAAGACGCCGATGGTCTCGGCGCGCGCGATCATCTCGTAGACGGCCGGGTCCTCGGCCGGGATCTCGGCCAGCATCTGGGGCCAGGGCGTCGCGGTGGGCAGCGCCGGCGCCGGGTGATGGGCGGCGAGGAGCGCGAGCGAGCGAGAGAGCGCGGAGAGCATGCCGAGCCCGAGCAGATCGACCTTGAGCAGCCCCAGCTCGGCGATGTCGTCCTTGTCCCATTGCACGATGGTCCGACCCGGCATGGCCGCCGGCTCGATGGGCGCCGTCTCGCACAGCGGGCGGCAGGTGATGACGAAGCCGCCCACGTGGATGGAGAGATGGCGCGGGAACCCCTGCAGCTCGCTGGCGAGGGCCAGGGTCTGGCGCACCGCGGGCGAGGCGGCCGGATCGAGACCGGCCTGCGCGAGCAAGCCCGGCGTCACCTCCGACAGCTGCTCGTAGGGCCCGAGGAGCTGCGCCAGCCGGTCCACCTGCGAGAGGGAGAGCCCGAGCGCCTTCCCGACGTCGCGCAGCGCCGACTTGCCGCGGTAGCTGATGACCTCGCACACCATGCCGGCGTGGTCGCGGCCGTAGCGCTCGTAGACGTACTGGAGCACCTCCTCCCTCCGCTCGTGCTCGAAGTCGACGTCGATGTCGGGTGGCTCGCCCCGCTCCACCGAGATGAAGCGCTCGAAGAGGAGCCCCATCCGCACCGGGTCGATGGAGGTGATGCCGAGGCAGTAACAGAGCACCGAGTTGGCGGCGCTCCCGCGGCCCTGGCAGAGGATGCCGCGCTCGCGCGCGAAGCGGACGATGTCCCAGACGGTGAGGAAGTAGCTCGCGTAACCGAGCTGCTCGACGAGCTCGAGCTCCTTCGCCATCTGCAGCTGCACGTCCTCCGGCGGC
>DASPZP010000174.1:0-12169 GCA_035636195.1 Anaeromyxobacteraceae bacterium | reverse complement strand
GAGCGACAGGAGCGCCCTCCCGGCGGTGCGCCTGCGGAAGGTGAGGCGGCGCGGCGCCGCGGCGCGGGCGATGAGCGTGCTCCTCACCTTGTGCTGCAGGTCGATGGCGACGTCGAACTGGCCTCGCAGCCGTTCCGCCAGCGCCATGGCCGCCCCGGGCGTCGAGCGGTCGAGGGGGTGCACCGCCGCGAGGCCGGACAGACCCTGCAGGAGCGGAGCGTAGAGCGGATCCGTCACCCATTCGACGTGCGCGCCGGGGAACTTCTCGAGGAGCGGATCGAGGACGCTCGTGGCGAGCACCACGTCGCCGAGCGCGCTGTAGCGGAGGATCAGGAACTTCATCGCTCCACCTGGACCGCGGCCAGTCCGGCGGCGTCGTGGGTGCGTGAGCGCGGCAGGAGGCGCAGCATGTGATCGACGTTGCGGCCGCTCGCGCCGCGGATGTGCGAGACGGCCTGGCGGGCCAGCTCACCCAGCTCCACGATCTTGTCGGGCCGGGCGAGCAGCTCCTGCGCCACCTTGAGGAGCTGCTCCGGGGTCGCGACCTGGATGCCCCCGCGGCCGACCAGGACTTGAAGACTGTCCTTGAAGTTCTCCATGTGCGGGCCGAAGAGCACCGGCCGCCCCTGCCCGGCGGGCTCGAGCACGTTCTGCCCGCCGCGCCGCACGAAGCTCCCGCCCACGAAGACGAGCGTGGCGAGCCGGTAGGCGATGGCGAGCTCCCCGATGGTGTCGAGGACGGTCACCTGCGCGTGGCCGGCCGCGGCGCCGCCGGAGCGGAGCCGCACCGACAGCCCGGCCTCGGCAGCCGCCGCCATGATGCGCCCGGCGCGCTCGATGTAGCGCGGCGCCACGACGAGCTGCAGGTCGGGGCGGCGCTTCAGGAGCCCGCGGTAGACCTGGAAGAGGAGGTCCTCCTCACCCTCGTGCGTCGAGCCCGCCATGAAGACCGGAGCCTCGGGCAAGAGCCCCATCTCGCTCCGCAGCGCGGCCACCCGCGCCGGGTCCGCCTCCAGCACCAGCGCATCGAATTTGGTGTTGCCGCTCACCCAGACGCGGTCGGGCGCTGCCCCGAGCGCCAGCACGCGCTCCGCCTCCTCGTCCGACCGCATGAGGAAGAGGTCGATCTTCGCGAGCGGGTTGCCGATGGCCCCGAAGAAGGCGCGGTAGCGGGCGAGCTTGTCGGGGTTGAAGCGGCCGTTGGTGAGCGCGATGCGCGCGCCGGCCGCGCGGGCGGCACGGATCAGGTTCGGCCAGATCTCGGTGTACTCGAGGACGAGCAGGTCCGGCGCGAGCCGCCGCACCGCGCGGCGGGTGGCGAGCGGCAAGTCATACGGAGCGTAGAGGACGACGTCGGCCTCGACGAGCTTCTTGCGCGCCATGGCGAGGCCGCTGTTGGTGATGGTGGTCACCACGATGCAGCAGCCCGGGAGGCGCCGCTTCAGCTCCTTCATCATGGGCTGGAGCGAGAGGAGGTCGCCCGCGCTCGCGCCGTGCAGCCAGATGCGCGGCGTGCCCTCACCGCGGGAGAACGAGCGCCGGTAGAAGCCGAGCCGGAAGGGGATGCCGTGCCGGATCTTCGGGTGGAAGAGCAGCACCGGCAAGAAGGCCAGGAAGAGGACGTAGCTGGCGAGCGCATAGAGGAGGTGCATGGCTAGCCGGCGGCGACCCCCCGCTCGCCCCGCCCGCCCTGGCCCTCGAAGATGCGATAGAGCCGGGCGTACTCGCCGCGCCGGGCCATGAGCTCGTCGTGCCGTCCCGCCTCGACCACCCGCCCCCCGGCCAGCACGAGGATGCGGTCCGCGCTGCGGATGGTGGAGAGGCGGTGCGCGATGACGAGCGTGGTGCGCGGTCCCCCTGCCCGACCGAGCCCCATGAGGTCCTCCAGCGCCCGCTGTACCTCGCGCTCGCTCTCGGCGTCGAGGGCGCTCGTCGCCTCGTCCAGGATCAGGATGGGCGCGTCCTTCAGGAAGGCGCGCGCGATGGCGATGCGCTGGCGCTGGCCGCCGGAGAGCAGCACGCCCTTCTCTCCCACCAGCGTCTCGTAGCGCTGCGGCAGCGCGGCGATGAAGTCATGGGCGTGCGCCATGCGCGCCGCGCGCTCGACCTCCTCGGCCGAGACGTCGGGGCGGCCGTAGGCGATGTTGGCGCGCACCGTGTCGTTGAAGAGGACGGTCTCCTGCGACACCACCGCCAGCTGCGCGCGCAGGCTCGCGAGCGTGGCGTCGCGCAGGTCGATCCCGTCGAGGGTGACGCGCCCCCCGGCCGGATCCCAGAAGCGCGGCAGGAGGTTCGCGATGGTGGTCTTGCCGCCGCCCGAGGAGCCGACGAGGGCCACCACCTCGCCCTTCCTCAACGTGAAGCCGACCGCCTCCAGCACCGGCCGATCGTCATAGCCGAAGGTGACCTCCTCGAAGCGCACCTCGCGCGCGAAGCGCGGCAGGGCGACCGTCCCGGCGTCGGGGACGGCGGTGCGCGCGTCGAGGATCTCGAACAGCCGCTCGGCGGCCGCCCCGCCCTGGAGCGCGATCTGGCCCACCTTGCCGAGCTGCTTCACCGGCCCGTAGAGGAGCAGCACCGCCGCCACGAAGGAGAAGAACTTCCCCGCCTCCAGCTCGCCGCGCAGGATCCGGCCCCCCACCCAGGAGATGGCGAGCGACAGCCCCACCGCCGCCATCACCTCCATGAGCGGCGAGGAGACGGCCCGGACGACGAAGCTCTTCCGCATGATGCGCAGCCAGCGCCGGTTCTCCTCGCGGAACCGCTCGGACTCCCACCGCTCCATCCCGAACGCCTGCACGACCCGCATCCCGGAGAGCGCCTCCTGCACCAGCTCGGCGATGCGGCCCAAGGTCGACTGCGACTGCTGCGTGACGCGCTTCAAGCGCTTCGCGAAGCGCGCGATGGGGAGGAGCGTCACCGGCACCGCCACGAAGGCCATGAGGGAGAGGCGCCAGTCGAGGATGAAGCAGTTCACCAGCATCACGACGATGGTGAGCCCGTCGCGGATGTAGCTCGAGACGGCGTACGCGACGGCGGTCTCGACCGACTGCACGTCGGCCGAGAACCGGCTCATCAGGTCGCCCGAGTGGCGCTTCGCGAAGAACGCCGGCGACAGCCCGAGCAGGTGATCGAACATGGCCGTCCGCAGGTCGGCGATGACGCGCTGCGAGACCATGCCCATCAGGTAGAACTGGCCGAAGTAGGCGACCCCCTTCACGAGCGCCACCCCCACGATGACGGCGGGGAGGAGCGCCAGCACGCGCTCGCGGTCGGCGCGCTGGAGCCAACCGGCGAGGTCGAGCGAGGACGGCAGGAAGCGGCCCAGGCTGGCGACCGCCTGCGACCGGCCGGTGAAGAGGAACTCCAGCACCGGCCCGAGCAGGTTCACGTAGGCAGCCGTCGAGAGCGCGAGCACGACCATGCAGGCCAGCGCGGCGGCGAAGCGCGCCCGGTATGGGGCGACGAAGCGGAGAAGGCGGAGGTAGGCGCTCAAGGTCGTGGAGATAGCCCGCGGCGGGCGAGCGCATCCTACGTCAGCCGCAAGGGATTTTCGACATCGAGCGCGGGCGGCCGACCGTCCGCCCACTCCCCCAGCCCTCGCCCGCTCCCCCGGGGGCGAGCCGCGGGTCCCCGGCCTACTCCTCGATCCCCTTCACCCTCCCGTCGGCGCGGCGGCGCTCGATGATCTTCTGCGCGATCTGCGGCGGCACCGGGTCGTAGTGCGAGGGCTCGACGGTGAAGTAGCCGATGCCCTGGGTGAGCGAGCGCAGCTCGGCGTCGTAGGTCATCGCCTCGGCGTGCGGGCAGAGCGCGCGCACGAGCACGCCCCGCGGGAGCGGCTCCATGCCCTGCACCTTGGCGCGGCGGCTGTTGAGATCGCCCAGGACGGCCCCGACGTACTCCTCCGGCACGCGCACCTCGAGCTTCATGATCGGCTCGAGCAGGATGGGCCGCGCCTCGAGCACGGCCTTCTTGAAGGCCATCGAGCCCGCCACCTGGAACGCCATGTCGGAGCTGTCGACGTCGTGGTAGGTGCCGAAGACGAGCTTCGCCTTGAAGTCGACCACCGGATAGCCGGCCAGCGGTCCGGCCCCGAGCGAGCCACGGATGCCCTTCTCGACCGACGGGATGAACTGGCGCGGGATGGAGCCGCCGACGATGGCGTCCTCGAACTCGAACCCCTCGCCGCGGCCGCTCGGCGAGAGCTCGACGTGCGCGTCGCCGTACTGGCCGTGTCCGCCGGTCTGCCGCTTGAACTTGCCCTGCGCCTTGGCCGTCATCGTGATGGTCTCGAGGTAGGACGGCGTGGGCGGAGCGAGCGTCATCTCGACGCTGTGCTTGCGCTTCACGCGCTCCACCGTGACCTCGATGTGTGCTTGCCCCATGCCCTTGAGCAGCATCTCGCCGGTGTCGGGGGAGCGACCGAGCTCGAGGGAGGGGTCCTCCTCGATGAGCTTGTGCAGGGCGGCGGCCGCCTTGTCGTCGGCGTTCTTGGTGTGGACTGCGAACGCCACCGGCCGGTTCGGCACCGGGAACTCCGCGAGGTGGACGGGCATCTCCCGGTCGCAGAGCGTGTCCCCGGTGTGGGCGTCCTTGAGCTTCATGAGGACGACGATGTCGCCCGGGCCCGCCTCCTTCACCTCGGCGTTCTGCACGCCGTCCGTCTTGTAGAAGTGCGTGATCCGCTCCTCGCTGCGGGTGCGCGGGTTCATCAGCACGGCGTCGTCCCGGAGCGTCCCGGCGAAGACGCGCACGTAATCCACCCGCCCTGCGAAGTGGTCGATGGTGGTGCGGAACACCTGTCCGACGAAGGGGGCGTTCGCCGTGGTCTTCACCTCCACCTCGTCACCGTGCAGGTTCCTGCCGGTGAGCGAGCGGCCCTCGGGTCCGGGGAGGAGCTTCTCCACCAACCCGAGCAGCTCCTTCACGCCGATCCCAGGCTTCGGCGCCGCGACCGCCAGCGGCAGGTACTTCTGCGCGGCCGCGCCCTTCGCCAGGCCGAGCAGGATCTCCTCGTCCGAGAGCGCGCTGCCCTCGAGGTACTTCCCGAGCAGCTCGTCGTCCGACTCCGCCGCCGCCTCGACGGCCGCCGTGCGGGCGGCTTCGGCCTCGGCCCGGAGGCCGGCCGGGATCGCCTGCTCGGTCCACCTGGCGAAGCCCTTCTCGTACACGTGCGCCTTCATGGCGAGCACGTCGACGAGGCCCTTCAGCCCGGCGCCCTGCCCGATCGGGAGCTGCAGCGGGATGGGCTTCACCTTGAGCGAGGTCTCCACGTCGCCCAGCGCCTTCGCGAAGTCCGCCCGCTCGTGATCCATCCGGCCGATGACCAGGAGCGCGGGCACCCCCGAGTCGGAGAGGACGTCGAAGTGTCGCTCGGCGTGATTGTGCGCTCCGTCGGCGGCGGAGAGGAGCAGGAGCGCGCCGTCGGAGACCCGCAGCGCCCAGTCGACCTCGGTCAGGAAGGCGGCGAAGCCGGGCGTGTCGAGGACGTTGAAAGTCCGGCCTGTCTCCTCGAAGGTCTCCGGGTGGAGGCTGAGCGAGAAGTTTCGCTTCTTCTCCTCCGGTTCGGCGTCGAGGCGGGCGGTCGAGCCGTCCGGGGCCGCGTGCTTGGGATCGGCCAGGTGGAGAAAGGCTTCGACGAGGGCGGTCTTGCCCGACCCGTCGGCGCCGGTGATGCAGAAGGTCCGGATGGTGCGGTTGCTCGGCATGGCTGACGCACTCCCGCGAGAGAAGGACACAAGCGCACGAGCCGGCTGACGCGCCGGCCCGGAGAACCGACTCTTGTCCCTTAGCACGCGCCGCCCGCAGCGGGGGGCTCCTGACGGGCTGCGCTATTTTGCGTCCTTGAGCTCCGGAAACTCGTCCTGCCAGAACTCCCGGTCGCCGCGCGGTGCGCCGGGCGCACGGCCGGCCTCGGCCTGCCGCAGCTGGACGCGCCGGATCTTGCCGGAGATGGTCTTCGGCAGGTCGGAGAACTCGAGGCGCCGGACGCGCTTGTAGGGCGCGAGGCGGCGCCGCATGAAGCGGAAGATCTCGAGCGCCAGCTCGCGCGACGGCGCCTGGCCCGGCTTGAGGATGATGAACGCCTTCGGCACCACCCCGCGCACCGGGTCCGGGCTCGGCACCACCGCCGCCTCCGCCACGGCCTCGTGCTCGATGAGCGCGCTCTCCAGCTCGAAGGGGCTGATGCGGTAGTCGGAGCTCTTGAAGACGTCGTCGGCCCGGCCGACGTAGGTGATGTAGCCCTCCGCGTCCTGGCTCGCCACGTCGCCCGTCCGGTAGAAGCCGTCGCGGGTGGCGTGCGCCGTCAGGTCCGGATCGTCGACATAGCCCGCCATGAGCCCGGTCGGGCGCGGATCGAGCGCGAGCGCGATCTCGCCTTCCGAGGCCTCGCGTCCCTCCCCGTCGAGGAGTGCCACCCGAAACCCGGGCATGGGGCGGCCCATCGAGCCGGCCTTGAGCCGTTGCCCAGGAGAGTTGCCGATCTGGCAGGTGGTCTCGGTCTGCCCGTAGCCGTCACGGATGACGACGCCCCACGCCTGCTTCACGCGCTCGATCACCTCCGGGTTGAGCGGCTCGCCGGCGCTGAGCGCCTCGCGGAGCTTCACCCGGTACTGCGCGAGGTCCTCGAGGATGAGGAAGCGCCACACGGTCGGGGGCGCGCAGATGGTCGTGATCTCGTGCTGCGCGAGCACCTCGAGCGTGCGGCGCGCGCTGAAGCGCGCATAGTTGTGGACGAAGACCGTCGCGCCCGCGTTGAAGGGCGCGAAGAAGTTCGACCACGCGTGCTTGCCCCAGCCCGGCGAGCTGATGTTCATGTGGACGTCGCCCTCCACCAGGCCGAGCCAGTACATGGTGGAGAGGTGGCCGACCGGATAGCTCGCCTGCGTGTGCAGGACGAGCTTCGGCTTGGCGGTCGTGCCCGAGGTGAAGTAGAGCAGCACCGGGTCGTTGGGGTGGGTGTCGGCCTTCTCGAGGAAGTACGGCGACTCGGCGTAGGCTTGCTCGTACGGCGTCCACCCCGGAACCTTCTCCCCCACGACGATCTTGCCGAACCTTCCGTCGAACGCGCGCAGCTTCTCGGCGCCGATGGGGTCGGTGACGACATGCTTCACCTGGCCGCGCTCCAGGCGATCGTGCAGGTCCTCCGGGGTGAGGAGCGAGGTAGCGGGGATGATGACAGCTCCGACCTTCATGGCGGCGAGCATCACCTCCCAGATCGGGACCGAGTTCCCGAGCATCATCAGCACGCGGTCGCCGCGCTTGACGCCCAGCCGCCGGAAGAAGACCGCCACCCGGTTCGAGCGCTCGGCCAGCTCGGCGTAGGAGAGCTTCACCGAGCGGCCGTCGTCCTCCACGATGTGGAGGGCGGCCCGGGCGTTCCCCTCCGCGAGGACGTCGAACCAGTCGAGCGCCCAGTTGAAGCGATCGAGCACCGGCCAGCGGAAGTCCCGGTACGCCGTCTCGTAGTCGCCGCGATGGAGCTGCAGGAAGTCGCGCGCGCGGCGGAACGCGTCGGGGGATGGCATCTGCGGCTCCTCGGCTGGGGAAACCGCATCATGTCAGACTCGCGGCGCCGCTCGCTATACCGGAATCGCGCGGGCTTTCGCCGCCGCTTTGGCGGCGGCGCCCCCTCCGGAGCGTGGTAGACGTGACTTCCGTCCGGGAGGGCCACACATGAGATCACGAATTCACGGCGCCATCGTCGCGGCGGTGCTCCTCTGCGGCTGCCGCACCATCGCGGCGCCGCCGCCCGTGCAGCGCGGGACGGGAGTGCTCGACGTCCGCTCGTCGCCGGCAGCCGATCGGGTGGCGGTCACGCGCCAGGCCCCCGCGCCCGAGCCGGACGAGGAATACGCCTTCGCGGCCAGCGACACCCCGGCCAGCTTCGCGCTCAAGCCAGGGAAGTACGCGCTCCGGCTGGAGCGCGACGAAGGACGGTACGCGTTCGACCTCACGGTCGACGTGAAGGCCGCTGAGCGGCGGCAGCTCTCGGTCGTGCTGCGGTCGAGCCGCGCCGCACGCGTCGAGCCGCTCGTCTTCGGGGGGCTGGGCTTGGCCGCCACCACAGGGCTGGCCGCCGCGTGCGCCGTCAACAAGGGGCAGTACTGCGCCGGGGCGGCGGGCGTCGCGGCCCTCACCGGGATCGCGGGCTACTTCGCCTGGTACGCCTGGCAGCACGACGGGCGGCTCGTGTCTTCGCAGGCGGAGCCGCTCGCGGCACCCCCCGGCGCGGCCCAGGCGCGCTGACGGCGGCTACATGCGCTGCATGAGCCCCGGCAGCGACTCGCCGATGCCGTCGATCATGAACTGGATCGCGATGGCGGCCAGGAGGAGGCCGGAGGCGCGCTCGAGGATGTTGAGGCCGGTCCTGCCGAGGACGCGGTCGACCTGCGCCGCGCCGGCCAGGATGAGGTAGGCCAGAAGAGCCGTCAGGGCGACCCCGACCAGCACGAGGAGACCGTGCCAGAGGTGGGCGGACCGGGCGCGGCCCATCAGCACCACCACCGTCGCGATCGAGCCCGGCCCGGCGAGGAGCGGCATGGCGAGCGGGACGATGGCGACGTCGTCCTTGGCGACGCCCGACTCGACCTCGCCCGGCGTGATGCGCGTCTCGGAGGCGCGCGTCCGCAGCATGTCGACGGCGGTGATGAGGAGGAGCACCCCGCCCGCGATCTTGAAGGCCCCCAGGCTGATCCCGAGCACCTTGAAGATCACCGCGCCCGTGAGGGCGAAGCCCGCCAGCACCCCGCCGGCGGCAGTGGCCGCCCGGCGCGCCGTCTCGCGCTTGCTTCGCGCGTCGTCACCCGCCGTCATGGCGAGGAAGAACGGCACGGCCGCGAAAGGGTCCACCACCACGAAGACGGCGGAGAAGGAGACGAACGCGAAGGTGAGGGTGTCTCGGATCAAGCGTCCCTGGCGACGTGGCTGCGGCGAATGGACCACACCTTGCTCACGGCTTCCAGGACGATCCGGCGCGACATCTTCGACTGTCCCACCCGCCGGTCCTCGAAGATGATGGGGAGCTCCACCACCCGGAAGCCCTTCTTCACCACGCGGTAGGTGAGCTCGATCTGGAAGGCGTAGCCCGAGCACTCGACGCTCGTGAGGTCGATGGCCTGCAGGACCTGGCGCCGGAAGCACTTGAAGCCGCCGGTGAGATCGCGCACGCGGAGGCCGAGGATGGTGCGGGCGTAGAAGGAGCCTCCCCGGGAGAGCATCTTCCGTCCGAGGCCCCAGTTGACCGTCCCGCCCCCCTTCACATTTCGCGAGCCGAGGACGAGGTCCGCCTCCCGCGCCGCCTCGAGCATCCGCGGCAGGTACTTCGGGTTGTGGGAGAAGTCCGCGTCCATCTCGAGCACGAGCGGGTAGCCGCGCTGGAGCGCCCAGGCGAAGCCGGCCAGGTACGCCTTGCCGAGCCCCTGCTTCGCCGCGCGATGCAGCACGTGCAACCGCGGCTCGGTCGCCGCGAGCCGGTCGGCGAGCTCGCCGGTCCCGTCGGGCGAGCTGTCATCGATGACGAGGACGTCCACCTCGGGGGTGGCGGCCAGGATGGCGCGGGTGATGGGCTCGAGGTTGTCGCGCTCGTCGTAGGTGGGGAGGCAGACGAGGGCGCGGTTCGGGCTGTTCGGCGGGGACGTCATGGGCAGGCTCCGAGGTAAGCGGCGAGCTCCTCGGCGACGCGCCGCGGCGCGCCGGGGCTCCCGAGCGCGGCGCGCACCTCGCCGAGGCCCCGCACCTGCTCGGCCCGGGCGCTCCCGTCCTCGAGCAGGTGCTCGATCTCGGCCGCCATCCGGACCGGGGTGGCGTCCCGCTGGAGGAGCTCGGGGATGAGCGTGCGCCCGGCCAGGATATTCACGAGGGTGAAGTGGGCCAGCCGCACGAACAGCCGGGCCACGAAGTACGTGATCCAGCTGAGGCGGTAGACGGCGACCATGGGCCGCAGCATGAGCGCGGCCTCCAGCACCGACGTGCCGCTCTTCACGAGGGCGGCGTCGGAGGCGCCCACCGCTGCCTCGGTCTGGCCCCGAACCAGCATCACGTTCAGGGCGCGGTGGCGCGCCAGGTAGGGGGCGAGCACCTCCGGCGTGAGGGTGGAGGCGACGGGGACCACGAACTGCGCGTCGGGGTGGCGGGCGCGGATCCTCTCCGCCGCGTCCAGCATGGGCGGGAAGATCCGCCTCACCTCCGAGCGGCGGCTGCCGGGGAGGAGCGCGATGGTGGTGCGCCCCACGCCGAGGCCGAGGGCGGCCCGGTAGCCCGCGGGCGGGCCGGGCGGCGGGCGCTCAGCCAGCGGGTGGCCGACGAAGCGGGCGGACACCCCGGTCCCCCGGTAGAAGCTCTCCTCGAAGGGAAGGATGCACAGCATGCGGTCCACGAAGCGGGCGATGGTCTTCACCCGCCGGCGCCGCCAGGCCCACACGCTTGGTGAGACGTAGTAGACGACCTTCACGCCCAGCGCCCGGAGGCGCTTCGCGAGCGGCAGGTTGAAGTCGGGGGAGTCGACGAGGAGCGCGACCGCCGGCCGGCGAGCGGCCGCGGCGGCGGCGAGCTCGCGCAGGATGCGCAAGATGAGGGGGAGCTTGGGCAGCACCTCGGCCACCCCCATGACCGACATCTCCTCCGCCTGGTGAAGGGCCGTCAGGCCGGCTGCACGCAGGTGAGCACCTCCCATCCCGAACGCCGTCACCGTGGGACGAAGGAGCCGCAGCTCCTCCAGGACCCGGGCCGCGTGCAGGTCGGCGCTCGCCTCGGTGGCGACGATGAGAACCTCCTCCATCGGCGCGGGCTTATAGCACGCCCGCCAGCGGCGACCTCGACAGGTGGGAGCACCCCTCACGACCCGTGCGAGGGCATGACGAGGCGCCCCTGAAACGCGTACACAGGTGGGGTGAGCGGCCGACTGCGCATCGCGATGACCCCCCTGCGCATCGTCGCGCTCTACGCGCTGGTGGGCGCGGTCTGGATCCTCTTCTCGGACCGCGCGCTCGGGCTCCTGGTGCGCGACCCCGTCCGGCGCGAGGCCCTCGCGACCGGCAAGGGCGTCGCGTACGTGGCCGTGACCGCCGTCCTCCTCTACTTCCTCATCCGCAGCCAGCACCATGAGCGCCGCATTCGCGACGCCCAGGTGCGCACGGTGCTCGACAGCATGCCGGACGCGGTGCTGGTGGTGGATCGCCGGAGCATCATCGTCGACTTCAACCCGGCCGCCCTCGCCCTGTTCGCCGCGGGGGAGCGGCGCGAGCTCCTCGTCCCGGTGGCAGAGCTCGTCGAGCGGATGGACCTGCGCCACGTGGATGGCCGGCGCCTCGATCCGGCCCGCACCGCCAGCCGGCGCGCGCTGGGGGGCGAAGACGTGGTGGGCTTCGAGGCCCGCATGCGCCGGCTCGACGGACGCGAGGCCTTCATCAGCATCTCCTCCTCGGCGGTGCGGCCGCGGCCGGGCGAGCCAGCCCGGCTGGCGGTGGCGGTCCTGCGCGACATCAGCGAGGTGAAGCGGTTCGAGGAGACCCGGGAGGACTTTCTCGCCACCGCAGCGCACGAGTTCAAGACGCCGCTGGCGGTGGTCAAGGCCTACGCGCAGCTCATGCACAAGCGCGGCCAGGGCGACCCGGCCGCGCTCGAGGTCATCGCGCGGCAGATCGACCGGCTGACGCGAATGGTTCAGCAATTGCTCGAGGTGGCCCGCTTCCGGGTGGGCGGCGCCGAGCTGGCGCGCGAGCGCTTCGATCTGCCCGCGCTCGTCGCGGAGGTGGCGGAGCGGCTGCGGCGGCAGAGCGATGGACACCACATCGTCGTGGTCGTCCCGCCCACCGCCGCGTGCGTGCTCGGCGACCGCGAGCGCATCGGCCAGGTCATCGGCAGCCTGCTCGAGAACGCGCTCCACTTCTCGCCACAGGGCGGCGAGGTGGAGGCTGCGCTCGCGAGCGACGGCGGCGAGGCCATCATCTCGGTGCGCGACCATGGGCTCGGGATCCCGCCCGAGCGGCAGGCGCGCATCTTCGAGCGATTCTACCGCGCGCATGCCGGGACGCAGCACGACTACGGCGGGCTGGGGGTGGGGCTCGGCATGAGCCGCGATGTGGTGACGCGCCACGGCGGACGCATCTGGTTCGAGAGCGCACCGGGCGAGGGGTCGACCTTCTTCTTCAGCTTGCCCCTCGCG
>DASPZP010000173.1:0-7034 GCA_035636195.1 Anaeromyxobacteraceae bacterium | reverse complement strand
GGGCTCCTGGGCCTGCTCCGCCCGGTCCCGGCCGCGGCCTGGCTCTCCATCGGCGGCGCTGCCCTCCTCACCCTCGCCCGCGTCCTCGCCGCCACCGCGCTCGGCACGCTGTGGGCGCTGCCGGCCGGGCTCGCCATCGGGCTCTCGCCGCGCCTGTCGCGCGTGCTGCAGCCGGTGGTCCAGGTCGTCGCCTCCTTCCCGGCGCCCATGCTCTTCCCGGCGGTGGTGGCCGCGCTGGCGGCGGCCGGCGTGGGGCTCGGCTGGGGCAGCGTCGTCCTCATGCTGCTGGGCACCCAGTGGTATGTCCTCTTCAACGTCGTCGCGGGCGCCTCCGCCATCCCGGCCGACCTGCGCGAGGCGGCCCGTCTCTACCGGTTCGGCGCGCTGCAGCGGTTCCGCGTCCTCTACCTGCCGGCCGTCTTCCCGTACCTCGTCACGGGCTGGGTCACCGCCGCCGGAGGCGCCTGGAACGCGAGCATCGTCTCCGAGTACATGAGCCTGCGCGGCTCGGTCCACGCCACCGCCGGCCTGGGCGCCCGCATCAGCCTCGCCGCCGCCAGCGGCGACTTCCCCACCCTCGGCGCGGCGGTGGTGGTGATGGCGCTCGTGGTGGTCCTCTTCAACCGCACCGTCTGGCGCCGCCTTCACCGACTCGCCGAGGAGCGCTACGCGCTCGTCCGGTGACCCTGGACCCCACCCCATGGAAGCCTCCAGCACCGACCTCCTCTGCGAGCTGCGCCACGTCCACCAGGAGTTCCCGCAGGGGAAGGGGCCGCCCCTGCACGTCCTGCAGGACATCTCGCTCGCCATCCGGCCGCGGGAGGTGATGGCGCTGCTCGGCCCGTCGGGCTGCGGGAAGTCGACCATCCTGCGGGTGCTGGCGGGGCTCACCCGGCCGACCCGCGGCGAGGTGCTGTACCACGGCCGGGCGCTCGAGGGCCTCAACCCCGGGGTGGGCTTCGTGTTCCAGAGCTTCGCGCTCTATCCGTGGATGACGGTGGCCCAGAACATCGAGGCGGTGCTGGCCGCGAAGGGACTCGCCGCTGGGCTCGTCCGCGACCGCGCCGCGCGCGCCATCCGCATGGTGGGACTGGCAGGGTTCGAGGCGGCCTTCCCGCGGGAGCTCTCGGGCGGCATGAAGCAGCGGGTCGGCATGGCGCGCGCGTTCTCGCTCGACCCGGAGCTGCTCTTCATGGACGAGCCCTTCAGCCAGGTCGACGCCCTCACGGCCGAGAGCCTCCGGGCCGAGGTGCTCGACCTGTGGGCGGTGCAGGACACGAACCCCTCCTCGATCGTGATGGTGAGCCACGACATCAAGGAGGTGGTCTACATGGCCGACCGGATCGTCGTGCTCGACGCGAGCCCCGGCCGCGTCCGGACCGTGGTCGAGAACGGGCTGGCCCGTCCGCGCGACTACCGCTCGCCGGGCCTCTTGCAGCTCGTCGACCGGCTGCACGACATCATCACCGGCATGGAGATGCCGGACGTGCCGGCCGCCGCCGCGACCTTCGAGACCATCCCCAGCGCGCGCACGAGCGAGATCGTGGGCCTCATCGAGTACCTCGACGCGCGCGGCGGGCGGGAGGACGTCTTCCGCATCGCCTCCGACACGAACCGCGAGTTCGGCCGGCTCATCACGGTGGTGAACGCGGCCGAGCTCCTCGATCTGGTCGATACCCCGCGGCGGACGGTGGTGCTATCGCCCGAGGGCTTGCGCTTCGTGCGGGCCGCCGCGGCCGAGCGCAAGGCGCTCTGGCGCGCGAAGCTGCTCGAGCTCCAGCTCTTCCGCCAGGTCCGGGAGGCGCTCCAGCGCGAGCCGGAGCATCGGCTCCGGAGCGAGTTCGTCCAGGAGCTCATCGCGCTCTACATGCCGAACGAGAACGGCGAGGCCGTCTTCGACGCCTTCGTGAGCTGGTCGCGCTTCGGAGCGCTCTTCTCGTACGACGACCAGACGGAGACGCTGGCGCTGCCGGAATGACGTGGATCATTTACCGTGCCGTCGGCGGCTCCCGACAGGGCCCCCGCCGTAGTACGCTCCGCCCGTGGAGACGCCCTCGCCCGACACCATCGTCGGGATCGACCTCGGCACGACGAATTCCTGCGCGGCCGTGGCCACCGGCGCAGGGCAGGTGAAGCTCATCCCCTACAAGGGGGGCGAGTACACCATCCCGTCGATCTTCGCCATCGACGACAAGGGCCACGAGCTCATCGGGTACGACGCGAAGCGCCAGTGGCAGCTCAACCCGCGCAACACGCTCTACGCCACGAAGCGCCTCATCGGCCGGTCACCCAAGGACGACGTGGTCGACTCGGTGCAGCGGTCGGTGCAGTACCGGCTGCACGGCGGCGATCACAACGACGTCGAGCTCGACTGCCACGGCCGCACCTTCCAGGTACAGGACGTGGCCGCCAAGCTGCTGGCCAAGATCCGCGACGTCGCCTCCGACCACCTCGGCTTCAAGGTCCGCCGCGCGGTGGTGACGGTCCCGGCCTACTTCACCGACCGGCAACGGCAGGCGGTGAAGGAGGCGGGGCGGCTCATCGACCTCGAGGTGGTCCGCATCATCAACGAGCCCACCGCGGCCGCCCTCGCCTACGGGATCGGCAAGAAGCTGCAGGAGCGGGTGCTCGTCTACGACCTGGGCGGCGGGACCTTCGACGTCTCCATCATCGAGATCCGCGATCGGGTCTTCGAGGTGAAGGCGACCGGCGGCGACATCTTCCTCGGCGGGCTCGACTTCGACGACGCCATCATCCGCTACGTGCTGGAGGGCTTCCAGAAGCAGCACGGCCTCGATCTCACCGGCGACCCCGTCGCGATGCAGCGCGTGCGCGACCTCGCCGAGCGGACCAAGATCGACCTCTCGGCCCGCACCGAGGCCCCCTTCTCCATCCCGTTCATCACCATGACGCCACAGGGGCAGCCGCTCAACATGGAGCTGCGCTTCTCGCGCGAGCTCCTGGAGGAGCTGACGCGCGGGCTCGTCCAGCGCACGCTCGACATCGTCGAGCAGGTGATGGCCGACGCCGGGGTGGAGCCGAAGGACCTCGACGAGGTGATGCTGGTGGGCGGGCAGACGCGCATGCCGCTCGTCCAGCAGACGCTCACGCACTACTTCAAGAAGCCACCGTCGAAGGGCGTCCACCCCGACGAGGCGGTGGCCATCGGCGCTGCGCTCTACGGCTGGTCCCTGCAGGAAGACTCGGATCTCAAGCTGCAGCTCCTCGACGTCATCCCCATGGCCATCGGGCTCGAGGCGGCCGGCGGGGCGATGCACGTCGTGCTGCCCCGGAACGCCGCCATCCCCAACGCGAAGGCGCTCGCCGCCACGAGCTCGATGGACGGCCAGAGCGAGCTCATGCTGCGCATCTTCCAGGGCGACCACCCCGAGGTGGCGAAGAACGAGCTCCTCGGCGAGTTCACCTTCGGCGGCGTCCGTCCGGCGCCGGCCGGCACGGTGCGCCTCGAGGTGCTCTTCGAGGTGAACGTCGAGGGGATCCTGACGGTCAGCGCCAGCGACCTCGACACCGGCAAGCAGATGAAGCGCACGCTCCGCGTGGCCCAGTCCTAGCGCGGACGGATCTCCGCGGCTCAGCGCGACGGCGGGGCGAACCCTCACCGCTCCCGATACTGCGCGGGCGCGCCGTGCCCGCTGCCCTGCGCTCCGCCCTGCGCTCCGCCGTGGGCGCCAGCCGGAGCCGGCGCCTGGCCCCGGTTCGCACCCTGCGGCGCGAGCTGGCGCGGAGCCGACTGCTGGGGCGGAGCCGACTGCTGGGGCGGAGCTGACTGCTGGGGCGGCGCGTACTGCCGGGGCGAGCCCTGCGGCGCGCCCTGCGGCGCGCCCTGGCGAGCCGCTCCCCGTGGGACGGGCGCGTACTGCCGCGGCGCAGCCTGCGGCGTGGGCGAATACGAGCGCGGCGCCTGCTGGGCGTTGCCGCGCCAGCCGACGTTCGGACGCTGGGAGGCTGGGGCGGGAGCGCCTGGCCGGGAAGGCGCGAAGCCGGCGGCGGGCGGACTGCCCCACGGCCGCGACGGACCGCCACCCGGGGCGGGGCGGCCAGCGGAGGGCGGGCGCAGCTCGGGGCGGTAGATCGACACCACCCCGGCACGAGAGGGGGCGCCGCTCGCGTGCGGCGAGGCGACCGGCTGGATACGGACCGGTGCGATGGCGTGGCCGACGCGCCGCTCGATGAACGGCCGCGCCGGGCCACCCCAGGCCGGGGCCGGCATGCCAAAGACGGCCGCGCGCGGCGGCGCGGGCTGCGTGGCGTGGAAGATGCCGCGGACTTGACCCCCTGTGTATGCCACCGAGTAGACCGGAACGCCCACGAAGCGGTTACAGGGCACGAAGCTCCAGTAGGCGTACGAGGTGGGATAGCTCGACACGTACACCGAGAGCCCTGGCGCGAGCGGGGCCCAGCCGATGTAGTCGGGGCTGTAGCGCCAGCTCACCCAGGCGGGAGCCCACTGGTACCCCGGCACCCATACCCAGCCGAACGCCGGATCGACCGCCCAGCGTCCGTAGTGGTACGTGGCCCAGCCCCAGGACTCGTCCGAGACCCACAGCCAGCCCTCATCCGTCCACTCCCAGCGGCCGTAGTAGTAGGGCCGCCAGCCCGCCGCGACGTGCGGCCGCCAGACGCGCCCGTAAGTGCCCGCGGTGACCCACTCGCCGTAAGGAGAGAGTCCGTCTCGGAAGGTGTCGAACGAGACCGCCGCGCCGCCGGCGCCCATGTCGACGTTCACGTCGACGTTCGGCCCCTCCGCGGCGCCGGGCTCGCCGCCGCTCTCGTCGGTCCAGCCGGAGCCGTCGTCACGGTATTCGTAGGCCTGCTCCTGCGCGAAGGCGGGGAGCACGAGGGCGATTCCGAGCGCGAAGGCGAGCTGGCGGGTCATGGTGCTATTCCTCCGGAGGTCCCGCCCTCCCGGCGATTCGGAGGGACCTCCTGCCTCACACCCAGACACTAAGCAAAGCAGGTGCCACGGGGAAGCCCTTGAAAGTTCGGGGCTTTTGGGGCCGCAACGCCGTGCCGGGCGCGCAACAGTGTGTCCGGGGCTAGCGCGGGCGCTCGCGCGCCCTCCCGAAGGTCAGGCGAGCTTCTTTTCCTTCTCGAAGGAGAGGAGCGGCGGCTCCTTGTTCAGGATGACGCCCTCCGTGATCTTGCACTCCTTCACGCCTTCCCGGTACGGCACGTCGTACATGATGTCGAGCATCGCCTGCTCGAGGATGGCGCGCAGGCCGCGGGCGCCCGACTTGCGGCGCACCGCCTCGCGGGCGGTGGCGCGCAGCGCCTCGCGGGTGAAGGAGAGCTTCACCTTCTCCATCTCGAACAGCTTCACGTACTGCTTCGTGAGCGCGTTCTTCGGCTGGGTGAGGATGGTGACGAGGTCGTCCTCGGAGAGGTCCGAGAGCGTCGCGATGATGGGCACGCGGCCGACGAACTCCGGGATCATCCCGAACTTCACGAGATCGGAGGGCTCGATCTTGGCGAGCAGCTCACCGAGCGAGAGCTCCTCCTTCCGCTCGATGCGGGCGCCGAAGCCCAGCCCGCGCACCCCCACCCGCCGCCGGATGGCCTGCTCCACTCCGCAGAAGGCGCCGCCGACGATGAAGAGGATGTTGGACGTGTCGACCTGGATGTACTCCTGCTGGTTGTACTTCTTGCCTCCGCGCGGCGTGACATTGGCGCGCGTGCCCTCGATGATCTTGAGCAGCGCCTGCTGCACGCCCTCGCCGCCCACGTCGCGGGTGGGAGACGGCGTGTCGCCCTTCCGCGCGATCTTGTCGATCTCATCGACGTAGACGATGCCGCGGGCCGCCTTCTCGACGTCGTAGTCGGCGTTGTGGAGCAGGTTCTGGATGATGTTCTCGACGTCCTCGCCCACGTAGCCGGCCTCGGTGAGGCTGGTGGCGTCGGCGATGGTGAAGGGGACGTTGAGGAAGCGCGCCAGCGACTGGGCGAGCAGGGTCTTGCCGGAGCCGGTGGGACCGATGAGCAGGATGTTCGACTTCTGCAGCTCGACGTCCTCGGCGCCTGGCCGGACCTGGCCGGGGCGGGCCGGGCGGGCCGGCTTCTTCGAGTAGACGCGTTTGTAGTGGTTGTAGACGGCGACCGAGAGGACCTTCTTCGCGCGGTCCTGGCCGACCACGTAGTCGTCGAGGAAGTTCTTGATCTCCGCCGGCGTGGGGAGCGAGACCGCCGGGCGGCCCTCGTCGCGCTCCGCCTCCTCCGCGATGATGTCGTTGCAGAGGCGAATGCACTCATCGCAGATGTAGACGGTCGGACCCGCGATGAGCTTGCGCACCTCGCGCTGACCCTTCCCGCAGAAGGAGCAGCTCAGGTTCCCGTGGTGGTGCTCTTTGCGGCTCACGCGTCCCTCACAGCCCTGAATGGTACACCAAGAACGACGCCCGACCCAGGCGGCGTCTTCGCCGAATATAGCCAAGGCCCTGGGACGGCGCCTCCCGCAGCGCTCGGATCCGCCCCGCATTCCCGCCTGGCGGGAGAGGGATCACACCTCGGGAGGTGAAGGCGTGACGCAGCCGGCTGCGGCGCAGCGGGCGGACGAGCCGTCAGCCGTCGACGAGCTCGTCGAGGTCGTCGGCCAGCGCCCGCGCCCGCTCCGCGACTGCGGCGGGCACGGCGTCGTCGCTGCCGCAGGCCGAGGACAGCCGGTGCGCCAGCACGGCGAGCTTGCGAAGCCGCTCACCTTCGGAGGCAGGCTCCGGCCGAGGGGGCGCTCCGTAGCGCTCGCTCAGCTGCCGGTTCAAGGCAGCCGGCGTCGTCGGCCGCTCGAGGATGTCCTCGCGCAGCTCGCGCCAGCCGTCCTCCGGCAGCCGCCCCGCCGCCTCGGCGCGGGAGAGCACCTCGATGACCTCGAACGAGGGCGTCGGCCGCGGCGAGGCCGCCTCGCGCACCAAGGCCGGCTCGTGGCGCTCGATGAAGCCGTAGCTCGCGGTGAGCTTCTCGGCGGTCTGCTTGCGGATGAAGAGCTCCTTCGCGCAGTACGCGTCGAAGCTCGCGAACTCCCA
>DASPZP010000172.1:0-1640 GCA_035636195.1 Anaeromyxobacteraceae bacterium | reverse complement strand
ACCTCCTGGAACTGGGGCGCCTGGAGGACGCCTGCGCTGAGCGCCGCCTGGAGGAAGCCCAGCCGGACACCGAGCTCGGCCCGGCCATTGAACGCGAGGCCGCTGTTCGTGCGGCCCGGGTAGTCCGCCGCATCGGCCCTGCCACCGCCGAGCGGGAAGGCTGGCGCGCTCGCTTCCTCGTAGGTGTCGAAGCCGGGCTCCGCCACCACCTCCCAGTGGACGCCGCCCGCGCGCGTCCAGCGCACCGGGAGGCCACCGTGGAAGAAGCGCTGCGGGCTGAAGTAGCCGCCGTGACCAAACGTGAAATAGCGCAGGTTCTTGTCGTACCCGAGCGCCGCTCCGGACACCCCGGCCGACAGGTCCCCGTAACCGCCCCGCAGGAGCCGGAGGTCGGCGCCCGCGCCTCCCCCGAGCCGCTGGTTGTCGGCCACCCGGAAGCCGACCACCCGGTGCAGGCCGCCGTACGCGAAGAGCGAGACCTCCTCCAGGGCGAGGCCCAGGTCGAGGCGACCGCCCTCGGTCACGACGCCCCCCCAGGTCCGGCCGGTGGCGAGGTCCTTCACCCCGGCGTAGGAGAGCACACTCTCGGTGACGCTCCGGCGCTCACCCTGGGCGGCCAAGGTGAGCGGCCCCACGGATCCCCGCAGCCGGAGCCCGCCGAGGAGCGCCTGCACAGGGAAGCCCAGCGGAGTCGACCCGACGTCGGCGGAGAGGTGCCGCCCCTCGTAGCGCAGTTGCAGCTCGGTGCCGGTCATGGCGCGGTCCGGCTGCCCCGGCACCTCGGTGCCCGTCCCGAGGCGCGGCGTGGCGGCGCCCGCGAGCGCGCCCGCCATGAGCTCCACCTGGGCGATCTGAAAGGTGGCGCGGCCGCCGTAGCCGACGGGCAGCTCTGCGCCCGCCGACTGCCGCAGCGCGAGCAGCTGGCTCAGCCCCGGCTCACCACCCCGCTGCCGCGCCTCGAAGCCGCCCAGCAGCCCCGGGCGATGGCGATCACGCACCGCCTCCAGCCCGCGGTCGATCTCGGCCCGCATCCCGGCCGCCGCGGCAGGGTCCATCCCGGCGAGCGCCGCCGGCCGAGGCGCGCCCTCCGGCGGCAGCGCCACCGCCGTGCCCGGCGCGACCGCGAGCGCCGGCCCGGGGATGCCGGCCTGCACCTGCGCTTCGGTCGCCGCCGCGCGATCGAGGAGCGCCCCGGCCCGGCGGTACGCGCTCACCGCCGCCGCGTCGTCGCGGGCGGCGAACGCCAGCCGCGCGGCGAGCAGGTGCGCCTGCGGTTCGCCCGGCTGGCGGCGGAGCCCCTCCTCGACCAGCCCGCGCGCGGCGCCGACCTCCCCCTGCGCCAGCGCCGTGTCGACCGCTCCGCGGCGCGCCTCGAGATCCTCGGGCCGAGCCGCGAGCGCCTTCGCGAAGGCGGCGTGGGCGGCGCCGGCGTCGCCCCGCCGCTCCAGCGCGCGGCCCAGCGCGGCCTGCAGCCGCGGATCGGCCGGGTACGCGCGCAGGACAGGGCCGAGCGCCGCCAGCGCGGTGCCCGGTTGCCCGGCCTCGCCCGCCTGGTCGGCCGTGCGGACGGCATGCGCGACGCGGAGGTCCCGCAGCCAGCGCCGCTCCGGCTCGCCGAGTGACGGGTCGTGCTCGAGGCC
>DASPZP010000171.1:0-1558 GCA_035636195.1 Anaeromyxobacteraceae bacterium | reverse complement strand
CGTGCCCCCATACCAGAATGACCCGCCGATCTTCACGCCCGGGCGCGCCCATTCGACCCGCCCCGTGAAGGACGGGTTCGCGAAGCTCGCCTGCCGGCCCTCCTGGCGTCCCTCCCGGATCCCCTCGGCGGCCGAAAGGCCATCGGCACGGAGCCCGTTCACGAGGTACACCCGATACGCGAACCCGCTGCCACCGGGAATCGTGCCCACCGCGCCGAGGCCGATCTCGCGCCAGGTGGTGGGAATCACGTCGTGATCGAAGCCAGGGCGCTCCACGCCGTTGAAGGTCGGCGGCTCGTGGGTCTCATTGATGATCCCGACCGGCGGCAGCACGAGCCCCGTGCGCAGAGTGATCCAGTCCCCCAGACGGTAATCGAGGTAGGCCTGCTCCAGCGCGACCTCCCCGCCCGCCTGCCCTCCCTCGATCTTCGCGTCCTCGACTTCGAGCTCGGAGCGGAACGCCAGTCGATCATCGAAGCTGTGCGCGAGGTAGAGGACGAAACGGGCAAGGTTGACGACGGGGGGAGTCTTGGGACCGGTGGGGTTGGTGTAGTGCACCTCGCCATAGCCCCCTACAGTGGTGCGTTCCTGGGCGGCGAGGATCTGGAGGGGACAGGGCGCCATGACAACAAGGAGGCCCCACCGGACGACCGTCCGCATTACGACTCCGTGGTAATGCTAGTTGAGAATGGATATCAACCAGAGATACCCGAATCTAAAATTCGGGATTCGGACGGTCAAGCAGCCATTATTCTTGTGCGAACCATGTCGCTCATTCTCGTCGCCCTCGTTCTGCTCCTTGCGGGCGGGCTCGGCTGGGGAGCCCTTCACCTCAAACGGCGCCTCGAGCGCAGCGAGCGCGACCGGCGGCGGGCGGCGGACGAGCTGAACCGCCGGCTCTCCGAGCTTTTCTCCCTCCAGGAGCTGTCCTACATCCTCGCCGGCTCCTTGCAGCTCGACCGTATCGTGGAGCAGGTGGTGCGGTATGCAATGCGGTTTCTCGACGCCCAGGGAGCGCTGGTGGCGCTTGCGGCGGAGGGGGAAGGCGGGCGTCCTCTACACGTGACGGCGGCCGAGGGGACGCTGGCGGGACTCGCCGGTCGTGCCATCGCTCCAACCGATTCCGGTCTCGTGGTCCGCTCGCTGAGCCGCGAGCGGCTCGAGCTGGTCCGCAGCTCGAGCGGCGAGCCGACGCGGCTCCTGGGGGACGTGGCGGTGGACTCGGCCGCCGCGGTGTCGTTGCGCGCGCACGGCGTAGTGGTGGGGACGCTCGTGATCGCGAACCCTCGGGACCGCACGTTCCCGCCCGAGGACATGCGGCTGCTCTCGACCGTGGCCACGCACGCCGCGATCGTGATCGCCAACGCCCGGTTCTTCCAGATGGTGCAGCACGCCAAGGAGCAGTGGGAGACGGCGTTCGACGCGCTCTCTGAAGGGATCGCCGTGGTGGACGACCATGGGTGCATCTCCCGCGCCAACCGCGCGCTCGCGGCCATGCTCGGCGCCCCGATCGCGGGGGTAATCGGCTGCGACCTGGGCGAGGCGCTGCTGGGCCCCT
>DASPZP010000170.1:0-6460 GCA_035636195.1 Anaeromyxobacteraceae bacterium | reverse complement strand
CTCGCCGGAATGCGCTTCGACGTCGAGCAGCAGTGGCAGCTCACGCTGGAGATCCTCCAGGCGATGGGTTTCGACGGCGACGCCGGTCGCCAGGATCGGTCCGTTCATCCCTTCAGCCTGGGCATCGATCCCGGCGACGTGCGCCTCACCACCCGCCTCTCCGAGGAGCTGCCGCTCTCGGCGCTCTTCTCGACCCTGCACGAAGGTGGCCACGGCCTGTACGAGCAGGGCCTGCCGGCAGAGCATCGCCACACCTTCCTCTGCCAGGCCGCCTCGCTCGGGCTGCACGAGTCGCAGTCGCGGCTGTGGGAGAACCTGGTCGGTCGCTCACTGCCGTTCTGGCGGCACCTGCTGCCCAGGTTCCAGGCGCGCTTCCCGCAGGTATCGGGCGCAGGCCTGACCGCCTTCCACCGCGCGGCCAACCGGGTCGAGCGCTCCCTCATCCGCGTCGAGGCGGACGAGGTGACCTACAACCTCCACATCGCGCTGCGGTTCGAGCTCGAGCTCGGCCTCATGCGCGGGAGCCTCGCCGTGAAGGACCTGCCGCAGGCGTGGAACGACGGGATGGAGCGGCTCCTCGGCGTGCGCCCTGCCCGCGACACAGAGGGGGTCCTGCAGGACATCCACTGGGCGTGGGGCGACCTCGGCTACTTCCCGACGTACACGCTCGGCAACCTCTACGCGGCGAGCCTCTTCGCCGCCGCCCGGAGGGCACTGCCGGCGCTCGATGACGACCTCGCCGGCGGGCGGCTCCTGCCGCTCCGCGACTGGTTGCGGGAGCACGTGCACCGGCACGGACGGACGCTCCCGGCCGAGGAGATCGTCCGTGGCGCCACCGGGCGCGGACTCCAGGACGACGACTTCCGCAGCTACCTCGAGACCAAGTACGCAGCGCTCGCCCCGTGAGGCGCGCCGCCACCGCCATCTACCGCGTCCGCGCCCCAGCCAAGGTGAACCTGGTCCTCCGGGTCGGGCCTCGCCGCGCGGATGGCTACCACGACCTCGCCACGTTGATGGTCCCGCTCGATCTCGCCGACGTCGTCGAGGTCCGGCTTCGGGGCGGGCTCCCCGGCCCGGTGACCTGCCGCGCGCCCGGCCGGCCGGAGCTCGACGGGCCGGGGAACCTCGCCGCCCGCGCGGCCGAGGCGTTTCGCCGTCGCTTCGGGACCACCGAGGCCACCGCTATCACGGTCGAGAAGCGCATCCCGGTGACGGCCGGCCTCGGTGGCGGCAGCTCCGATGCGGCGGCGGTGCTACGCGCGCTGGCACGTGCCCACCGCGTGACGGATCGTGACGCTCTGGCGGCCGTGGCGCTCGAGGTCGGCTCGGACGTCCCATTCTTCCTCGGTCGCGGGGCCGCATGGGCGGCCGGCCGCGGGGAGCGGCTCACGCCGGTCGAGGTGCCACCGCTCGACCTCGTGCTCCTCTATCCGACCAGCCCCGGCCTCGCCATCCGCGCGGGCGACGCGTACGGCTGGCTGGACGCGGCCCGGCGAGACGCCCTGAGCGGGGAACGAAAGCCGCTTTCCCCGCGCGGGACCTGGCGTGTCGGCGCGCTCGAAAACGACCTGGAACGTCCATGTTTACAGCGCCTCCCGCCCCTCCGTACCGCGCTCGCCGACCTTGTAGGACATGGGGCGAAGGCAGCTATAATGTCGGGCAGCGGTCCGACGGTTTTTGGGCTGTTCGCGGATCGGGCGTCGGCGCGGCGAGCCGCCGCCAGCATCGGGGAGGGCTGGGGGCCGAGCGCCGAGCTTCACGTCGTCCGCACCTTGCAGCGACATCCGGGGGTCTCCCCATGGAAATCACCGAGGTCCGGGTCTTCCCGGTCGGCGAGGAGAAGCTCAAGGCGTACGTGACCATCACCATCGACGGCTGCTTCGTCGTGCGCGACCTGAAGGTGATCCACGGCACCACCGGCCTCTTCATCGCGATGCCTGCCAAGCGGCGCAAGGATGGGTCGTTCAAGGACATCGCCCACCCGCTCAACGCCGAGACCCGTGAGCGCATGGAGAAGGTGATCCTGGCCGAATACACGCGCGAGCTGGCGAAAGGCCAGGGTCCACAGGCGATCGGCACCAGCGCCTAGCAGCGAGCCTCCGCCGCACCGCGCAGCCGCCTGCCGCGGCGCTGCCCGGAACCCCAGTGCGCCGACCCGTCGACGCCGTCAGAGGCCTTGGGTATAACGCCCCGGTCGGAGGCGTGGGGGTCCCTGATCCTCACCGCCGCCGCGTCGGACTCACTCTCTCTCGCTCGCAGCGGGGCCGCGCTGGTCCCGCCACCGGAGGTCGCTTCGATGGGTGGCAACGGCAACGGCTACAAGATCTTCGCCGGCAACTCCAACCTCTCGCTCGCCCAGGCGGTGTGCGCCCAGCTCGAGCGCCCCCTCTCCAAGGCGACGGTGAGCCGGTTCTCGGACGGGGAGATCCAGGTCGAGATCGGCGAGAACGTCCGAGGCGCGGACACCTTCGTCATCCAGTCGACCTGCCGGGACGCGAACCAGAACCTGATGGAGCTGCTCATCATGACCGACGCGCTGAAGCGCGCTTCGGCGGGCTCCATCGTGGCGGTCATCCCGTACTACGGCTACGCGCGTCAGGACCGGAAGGTGGCGCCGCGCACGCCCATCACGGCCAAGCTGGTGGCGGACCTGATCGAGGCGGCCGGCGCGACCCGCGTCGTCTCGATGGACATGCACGCCGGGCAGATCCAGGGCTTCTTCAACATCCCCTTCGATCACCTGTACGCGGCGCCGGTGCTGCTCGACCACATGAAGCGGAAGTTCGACGGCCAGGGCGACGATCTGGTGGTGGTCTCGCCCGACGCTGGCGGCGTCGAGCGCGCGCGCGCTTACTCGAAGCGGCTCGGCGCCGGGCTGGGCATCGTCGACAAGCGACGCACCAAGCCCAACGTCGCCGAGGTCCTGAACGTGATCGGCGACGTGCAGGGCAAGGTCGCCATCCTGCTCGACGACATGATCGACACCGCCGGCACGCTCACCCAGGCTGCCAACGCGCTCGTCGACAAGGGGGCGAGCCGCGTCTTCGCCTACGCGACGCACGCCGTGCTCTCCGGCCCAGCCGTGGAGCGCATCCAGAAGAGCCCCATCGAGGAGATCGTGGTCACGGATACGATCCCGCTCGCCCCGGCCGCGCAGGGGCTGACGAAGATCAAGCAGCTCCCGACGGCCCGCCTCTTCGCCGAGGCCGTGAAGCGCATCTACAACGCCGACTCGCTGTCGAGCCTGTTCGTCTAGGTGGCGCGGCCGCACCACCTCGTCCTCGTCCCGGGGTTCTTCGGCTTCGCCAACCTGGGCGACTTCGCTTACTTCACGCACGTCCGGGAGCTGCTCGGCGAGATCGCCCCCCCGCTCGGGCTGGAAGGGGAGATCCGCGCCGTCCACACCGAGCCGACCGCCTCCTTGCCGCGGCGGGCGGCGATCCTGGCCGAGACGGTCGCGGGCCTGCTCGACCAGGCCGACGGCGACGTGACCCTCATCGGCCACTCGAGCGGCGGGCTCGACGCGCGCCTCCTCGTCGCGCCGCGCGTGTCGCTCCCCACGCTCGCCGACGTCGAGCGCTGCGCGAGCAGGGTGCGCGCCGTCATCACCGTCTCGGCGCCCCACCGTGGGACGCCGCTCGCGCACCTGTTCGGGAGCTTGCTCGGGCAGCAGCTCCTCGGGCTCCTCTCCCTCGCCACCATCCACGCCCTCCGGACCGGCCGCTTGCCGCTCGCGGTGGCGCTGCGCCTCGCCGGCCTGGTGCGCCGCCCCGGCTCGAAGCCGACCGGGGTCCTCGACCAGCTCTTCCTGCAGCTCCTGGCGGATTTCTCGGTCGCGCGCCGCAGGGCGGTCGAGCAGTTCTTCGCCCACGTGCAGCGGGACCAAGGCCTCGTCGAGCAGATCACGCCCGCCGGGATGGAGCTCTTCAACGCCTCCACCCCTCCGCGCCCCGGCGTCCGCTACGCGAGCGTGGTCACCCGCGCCCGCAAGCCTGGGCTTCGCTCGCTCGTGCGAGCCGGGTTCGATCCGTACGCGCAGGCAACGCACGCCCTCTATATCGGCCTGCACCGCTTCGCCGCCCGCACGCCGCGCGGCCAGCTCTCGCACTTCTCTGCCCCCCAGGCCGATGCGCTGCGTCGCGTCTATGGGCGCATCCCCGCCCCTTCCGCCAACGACGGCATCGTCCCAACGCTCTCCCAGGTCTGGGGCGACGTCATCGCGGCCGTCTGGGCCGACCACCACGACGTGATCGGCCACTTCCACCAGCCGACCCACGTCCCGCCCCACTTCGACTGGGTGGCGTCCGGCACCGGCTTCGATCGGGCCGCCTTCGAGGCGGTCTGGCACTCGGTCGCCCTCTACGCCGCGACCGCCGCCCGGAGCTGAGCCGCCTCCCGACTTGACGGGGCGCGCCTTTCCCGGTACAAGCCGCCCCTCATTTCTGGGATCCCCAGGGCCTGAGTTGTTCCTGCACGGGCCCCTCGACCGCGACGCGGCGAGTCCACTGGGAGGAAGCCATGGAGCAGTCCGTCAACGTTCTCACCGCGCAGGCGCGTAGCGACAAGGGCAAGGGCCCGGCGCGCCGCCTCCGCCAGGCCGGGTTCATCCCGGCCGTCGTGTACGGCCAGAAGCGCGAGCCGACCCACATCTCGGTCGACCCGGCCGCGCTGCAGAAGGCCATCGCGACGCCGCACAAGTTCAACACCCTCCTCACCCTCCAGCTCGACGGGACCGAGAAGCGCGTCCTCTTCCGCGAGTACGAGGTGGATCCGGTCAGCCGCCGGCTCCTCCACGCCGACTTCCTCGAAGTCGACATGGCGAAGCCGGTCAAGGTCGAGGTCCCGCTCGTCACGACGGGCAAGGCCGAGGGCGTGATCGCGGGCGGCATCCTCACCGTCTCGGCGCACGACATCACCGTCGAGGCGCTGCCGGCGAGCATCCCGGTCCGCATCGAGGTGGACGTCACGCCGCTCAAGATCGGCGGCTCGCTCCACATCGCCGACGTGAAGGCTCCGCAGGGCGTGAAGATCAAGTACGCCACCAACTTCACGGTCGCCGTCGTCTCGGCGCCGGAGAAGGAGGAGGTCGTGGTCGCCCCGGCGGCGGTCCCCGGTGCGGCGCCGGTCGAGGGCGCTGCCCCGGCGGCGGGCGCGGCTCCGGCTGCGGGTGCGGCTCCGGCCGCGGGTGGTGCCAAAGCCGCGGCTCCGGCCGCTGGCGCCAAGGCAGAAGCCAAGCCGGCCAAGAAGTAGCGCTCCGTGAAGCTCGTGGTCGGCCTGGGCAACCCGGGGGACGCCTACGCGCGGACCCGCCACAACGTGGGGTTCCTGGTCGCCGACGGGCTCGCGGCGCGGTGTCGGGCGGCCTTCTCGGTGAAGAAGTTCGGGGCCGAGATCGCCGAGGCGAGCGTGGGGCAGGAGCGGGTCTGGATCATGAAGCCCCAGACCTTCATGAACCGCTCGGGCGAGGCAGCCGGCCCCGCCCTCCGGTACTGGAAGCTCGGGCTCGAGGATCTGGTGGTGGTGCACGACGACCTCGAGCTCGATCCGTTCCGCGTGCAGGTGAAGGTGGGGGGCGGGCACAGCGGGAACAACGGCGTGAAGAGCGTCGGGGAGCACGTGGGCGGCCCGGGCTTCGTGCGGGTGAGGGTGGGGATCGGCCGCCCGCCCCCGCGCATGGATCCGGCCGACTACGTCCTCGGCCGCTTCCCGAAGGGCGAGGAGAAGGACGTCGAGAATTGCGTCGCCTGGGCGGTCGAGGCGGCCAGCACGATCTGCGAGCTGGGCGCCGTCAAGGCGATGAACCAGTTCAACCGGCGGTCGCCGGCGCTGTAGGGACGGGGGGAGATTCCCCGCCGCAAGAGGTACCCCGCGGGCGGCATGGTGCCATCCGCGGAACGGATAGAAGCTCCTCGCGGCGGGTGAACCGCCGCTCCAGAACCCGAGGGGAGTACGGCATGGCAGAAGCGCAGAAGCGTCTCGTGCGCGAGTACGAGACCATCTACCTCTTGAAGGCGGATACGCCCGACGAGCAGGTGGACGAGATCAAGGAGCGGCTCCGCGGCGTGGTGACGCGCGAGAGCGGGAAGGTCATCCGGTTCACCAACCAGGGCAAGCGCAAGACGGCCTTCGCCATCGGCAAGAACCCGCGGGCGCTCTACATGCACTGCTTGTACGTGGGGAACCCCGGGCTCGTGGCCGAGCTCGAGCGCAACCTCAAGATGATCGACACCGTGGTCAAGTTCCAGTCCATCCGGCTCGCCGACGACGTCGACTTCGAGTCGCGCCAGGTGGAGCAGGACGTCAAGGTGGCGCCGCCCGAGGAAGAGGCCCGCCCGCGCTCGGAGTTCGGCGAGCGGCCCGAGGCCGAGGCGTTCGACGCTCCAGCCGAGCTGGGGGAGGAGTAAGCCATGGCACGTCCGGGTGAAGGCGGCGGCAAGTTCGGTGGCGGCGGCTACGGTGG
>DASPZP010000169.1:0-28571 GCA_035636195.1 Anaeromyxobacteraceae bacterium | reverse complement strand
CCTCGACCGCGACCACTCCCTCTCCCCCGACGGGGGAGAGGGCTGGGGTGAGGGGGTGGTCGCCGAATGGTTAGGCCGCGACCTCGAACGCGACCTCGACCTCGAACGCGACCGCGACCGCGACTGCGAACGCGATCTGGTCCTCCCGCCTCGACCTCGACGGCGGACCTCGGCGCTCTCGCCATTTCCGCCTCCCATCCCTGCGGGATTGTGAGGAGGCGGAAATGGCTCTTACACAACTCATCGCCGTCGAGGTCGAGGCTCGGTTTCCATTTCAATCCCTGGACGTGTACATCGCTGCTCGAGAGCTCGCGGCACTCGTGCACGGTGCGCGGGTCGCCGACGCGGAGCTCCGCGATCAGGCCACGCGGGCGGCGAAGTCGGTGTTCCTGAACATTTGCGAAGGTCTGCCCAGCGACAGCGGGCCGATGCGGCGCAAGCACTTCGCGCTCGCGAACGGGTCGCTGCACGAGCTCGTCGGCGCGCTCGACCTCGCCTGCGCCATCGGAGCGCTCGCGCCGGAGCCCGCGCGACGGGCGCAGGGGATCGCAGTGCGGGTGAAGCGCATGCTGCGGGCGCTCGGGCGGTGACCGGTCGGCACAGGGCCGGCACGCTCCGCGCCGGGGGTGCGCGAAGGGCGTATTGCGGAGCGCCGCCAACGATGAAGCGGCCTCCTCATGGAAGGACTGACCGACGCAGCGCGCTGCGAAGGCGGCGCGCTGCTAGATTCCGCAGCCGCGCAGAGTGCTCCGCTGGCGCGCGTCCCGGCCATGCGGACCACTTCGGCGCGGAGCACGACGCCCGCAGCGTGCCCCCGGCGCGGAGTGGGACGAGGGGGACTGCCCCCTCACCCCAGCCCTCTCCCCCGTCGGGGGAGAGGGGGAAAAGCCCGACCGCGACCGCGACCTTCGACCCGCACCCGCGACCCCCGGATCAACTCCACCCGCTCACGCCATCCCGCGCGCCCTGAACCACGCCACGGCGTCGGCCATCCCGTCCTCCAGCCCGAACCGGGGTGCGTACCCCAGCTCCCGGCGGGCGCGCACCGAGGTGCAGGTCCACGCCGCCTGGCGCATCTCGCGGACCTTGTCGAAGGAGAGGATGTTGGGCCTGCGCGTCAGCGCCGCCACGAGCGTGGCGCCGGCGGCGGCGAGGGCGCTGACCGCCTCGGGCAAGGGCACCACCCGCGCCCGCCTGCCGGCGGCGGCGCAGGCCGCGAGGGCGATCTCGTCCCACGACCGATCGGTGCCGTCGTCGAGGAAGTAGACGCCGGCGTCGCCCCCCTGCTCCACCCGCCTCCCCCGGTCGAGGACGGCCACCAACCCGCGGCACAGGTCCTCCACGTGCACCAGGCTGAAGCGCTTCGGGCCGAACCCCGCACGAAAGACGAGCCCGAGCCGCGCCATCCGCAGGAGCTGCGGCATGAGCTCCTTGTCTCCCGGGCCGTACACCACGGGCGGACGGACGATCGAGGCGGGCGCTCGCGCCGACACCACCTGCACCGCCTCCTCGCCGGCGAGCTTGCTCTGGCCGTAGCGGCTCACCGGCGCGGGCAGATCCTCCTCCGTGCGCGGGCGCCCGCAGAGCGCCGGGCCGGCCGCGGCGAGCGATGACACGTAGAGGAGCCGGCAGCCGGTTCGGGCGCAGGCCTCCGCCACGTTGCGGGTGCCGTCGGCGTTGGCGCGGAAGAGCTCGGCGGCGGAGAGCGCCTTCACCGCACCGGCCAGGTGCACCACGCCCTCGCAGCCCTCGACCGCGCGGCGGAGCGAGGCCGCGTCGCCGACGTCGCCATGGACGAGCTCGACGCCGAGCTGCGCGAGCTCGCGCGTCCGGGACGACGCCCGCACGAGCGCCCGCACGCGATCCCCGCGCGCGACGAGCTGGCCGGCGAGGACCCCCCCGATGAACCCGGTCGCGCCGGTGACGAGGATGCGCACCCGCCTACCCGGTCGGCCCCTCGTACATGCGGTACAGCTTGGTGCGGGTGCAGCCGGTCGACTCGATGGCGCGGTTGATGAGGTCGTTGTCCTCGAGCGTCCAGGAGACCTCGCCGCCCGCGTAGCCCAGCTCGCGGGTGCGCCGGATGGTCTCCACGATGAGCACCGCGTCGAGGCCGCGCCGGCGCCAGCCCTGCTTCACCCCGAGCGCCATGAGCCGGACGCGATCGATCTTGCGCGCGTTCCAGAGCAGCTTGGCGAGGCCGATGGGCAACCCGAAGCGCGTCAGCCGGCCGTTCAGCTTCTTGAGGGCCTGGTTGTAGTCGGGCACGGTGAGCGAGAAGGCGACCGGCTCGCCCTCGTGCTCGGCGATGAGCGCGAGCTCCGGGTCGATGAACTGGCGCAGGTCCTTGGCCAGCTTGTCGAACTCGGGGTCGGTCATGGGGACGAAGCCCCAGTTCTGCTCCCACGCCGCGTTGTAGATCTCCTTGATGCGGGCCACCTCGGCCTCGAAGTCGCGCAGGTTCACGGCGCGCAGGGTGATGCCCTCGTGCTTCCTGATCTTGTCGGCGATGCGGCCGAAGCGCTCGGGGGGCGGGGTGGCGGCGCTGCGCTCCCAGGCGTAGAGGTCCTTCGCCTTCTCGAGCCCGCACTGCTCCAGCAGGGCCCCGTAATAGCGGGGGTTGTACGGCATCTGGAGGTACGGGTCCGAGTCGAAGCCCTCCACCAGGAGCCCGATCTCGTAGTTGGTGGAGAGGTTCATCGGGCCGAGCAGCTTGTCGAGGCCGCGCCAGCGCGCCCAGTCCCGGGCGGCCGAGACGAGCGCGGCCGCCACCGCCGGGTCGTTCACGCACTCGAAGAGCCCGAAGTAGGCGGTCTTGGCGTGGTGGAACTCGTTGAAGTTGCGATCCTCGATGGCGGCGATGCGGCCGACGATCTCGCCCCCACGCCGCGCCACGAACAGCTCCACGTCGGCGTGCAGGTAGAACGGGTTCTTCGCGGGATCGAGGAACTCGTGCCGCTCCATGAGCAGCGGCGGCACCCAGTGCAGGTCGTTCTGGTAGATGCGCCAGGGGAACTTGATGAAGCGGTCCTTCTCCAGCGCGTCGGCGACGCGGGTGACCTCGATCGCCTCGATCCCCGCGGCGGCGGCGGACGTGGCGGAGAGCGAGCTGGGTTTCATGGCGGTGGTCATGGTCTAGCGCTCCTCTGAGTTGTGCGCGCCCTGGTCACCTTCGACGTCCCGATGCTGCTCGTCGCGTGCGTGGCGGTTCGGCATCCGTTCGCTCACCCAGTTCATACCGCGCGAGAGCAGCTTGTTCTGGATGCGGTGGCGCTGGGTCCAGAGCCGCTCCGGCAGCTGCATGAGCTTGCGCAGGTCCTCGGACCCCAGGTTGATGGCGCGCCAGGTGATGAGCTCGGCCGCGTCGGACAGGCGCTGCGGGAAGGGCTCGGTCCGGTTGAGGAGCACCGCCGCCAGGTCGAGTCCGCCTTGCTCCCGCACGGTCCGCACGGCGCCGCCGGCGGCGGAGGACAGGAACCCCGTCGCACCCGGGCGCGCCATCTTCACCTCGACGCGCCGGTGCGGCTTCTCGTAGGGGATGATCCCCACCTCGCGCCCGCAGCGCTGGAAGATCTCGAGCGACCGGTCGATCTGCTCGTCGGTGTGCGTCGCCATGAAGACCGCCCGGACGAGGTCCTTGTCGACCGCGGGCTTGGTGACCGGCGAGACGAACAAGCCCGCGTCGGTGAGCTTGCGCCAGAAGATGAAGTTGAGCGCTTGGTCCGCGACGACAATGGGCACCACCGGCGTGACCGACGGGTGGGTGTCGAAGCCCATGAGTCGCAGCTCGCGGTGGACGCGCTCGGAGATGTCCCAGAGCCGCTCGCGCCGCTCCGGCTCGTGCTCGAGGATCTCGAGCGCCTTCAGCGCGGCGGCGGCCGCGGGGGGCGTCATCGAGGCCGAGAAGATGAGCGCGCGCGCCTTGTGGCGGATCCAGTTGATGACGTCGGCGCGGCCGGCGATGACGCCGCCGATGGAGGCGAGCGACTTGGAGAAGGTCGCCATGATGAGGTCCACGTCGTCGTGGACGCCGAGGTGCTCGCCCGTGCCGCGGCCGTGCTGGCCCATGACGCCGAGGCCGTGCGCCTCGTCGACCATCAGGCGGGCGCCGTACTGGTTCTTCAGCTCCACGATGCGCGGCAGGTTGGCGAGGTCGCCCTCCATCGAGTAGACGCCGTCCACCACGATCAGCTTGCCGTTCTCGGCCGGGGCGGCGGCGAGCTGCCGCTCCAGGTCCTCCATGTTGTTGTGGCGAAAGCGCTTTGCGTCGCCGTAGCTGGCGTGGATGCCCTCCACCAGCGAGGCGTGCACCATGCGGTCGGCGAAGATGGTGTCGCGCCGCAACACCAGGGATGAGATCGTGCCGAGGTTGGTGGTGAACCCGGTCGAGAAGCTGACGGCCGCTTCCTTCCCGAGGAACTTCGCCAGCCGGTGATCGAGCTCGTCGTGCAGCGATAGGGTGCCGTTGAGGAGGCGCGAGCCGCAGGTGGACGATCCCCACTGGCGCGCCGCCTGCGCGGCGGCCTCGCTCACCCGGCGGTCCTGGGCCAGGCCGAGGTAGTTGTTCGAGCAGGCCATGATGACCCGCTTGCCGCCGATCACCACCTCGGTGCCGTCGTTCTGCTCGAGGACGCGGTAGTACGGGTAGTGCCCGGCGAGCTTCACCGCCTGCACTTCCTTCCACTGCGCGCATTTCTCGAAGAGGTCTGCCATGATCCCGTCGCTTCCCGTGTGAGTGTGCTGCTAGGTACCGGCCCCGCGCGGGTCCGTCAAGTACGGCTGCCGGGCGCCTCGGCCTCGCTGGCGGCCACGCGCGCCGTCTCCGGGCGCTGGAGCCACGCCGGGAGGGCGAGGAGCGCCGCGGCGAAGCAAGCCACCTCGCCCACGGAGGCGAGGAGACCGAAGCCGCGCAGGGCCCGGTTGTCGGCCACCAGCAGGGAGGCGTAGCCGATGATGGTGGTGAGCGAGCAGAGTGCCACCGCCCCACCCGTCTCGCGCAGCACGCGGTGGATCGATCCCGGTCCTTCGACGCGCCAGCGCTGCACGATGTTCACGGCGTAGTCGACGCCGATCCCGAAGGTGATGGGAAAGACCACGAAGTTGAGGAAGTTGAGGCGCACCCGCGCCCAGGCGGCGATCCCCACCAGCCAGACCACGCCCAGCACGAGGCTCCCCAGCACGAGCAGCGCCGGGCGGAGCCGCCGCAGGCCCACCAGCACCAGGAGCACCACCGCCGAGAAGGCGACGACGGTGGCCGTGGGGCCGTCGCGCACGATGGCGGCGGCGATGTCGCTGAAGAGCAGCGACTGTCCTACCGCCTGGGCCTGGGCACCCGTCCGCGCGATGGCGCCCCGGACGAGGTCGACGATCTGCTGCGTCTCGCGGGCGTCGAGCCACCCAACCCGCTTCGGGAAGGAGAGCGCGATGCGGCCCACCGTCCCGTCGCGCTCGACGAGCGGCAGCCGGAAGGTGACCGGCACGTCGTCGAGCGTGATGGGGCGCAGGTCGACCGGCGGCCGGAAGAGGAGCGCCTTCCGCCGCGTCTCCGGGTCGAGCCGGTCCAGGCGGGAGTCGGTGAGGCTCGCGCGCAGCCGCACCAGCTTGGGAATCTTCTCCGCCTGCCCGAGCGGCACCACCGTGTCGAGGGTCCGGATCTCGCGGATGGGATCGTTCGCGCCGAGCGCCGCCCGCGATCGGTCGAGCTCGGTCACCACCTTTTTTAGATCTTCCGGCGTCTCGGCCCGGATGACGATGGGCGTGAGGTACGCCTTGAAGACCTGGTCGACCTTGCCGCCCCAGTACTGGGCGCCGACGCGGGCGCTCTTGGCCGCGCGGAGCTTGTCGAGATCGTACTCGAGGATGTCGCCGCGGTAGGTGGCCACGCCGAGGAAGGCCAGCGCTGCCAGGCCGAGCGAGACGGCGCGCACGGCACGGCTGTGGCGCAGGTCGAACCGGCTCACCAGCGCCCCGACGATGGAGCGGCGCTCCAGCTGGAGCGCGCGCTTGCTGCGGCTGTCGAGCACTGCGAGGAGCGACGGCAAGGTGAGGTAGGCCGCGATCCAGCACAGCGCCATCCCGAGCCCGCCGATGAGACCGAACTGGCTGAAGCCGCGGAAGTCCGTCACCGCCAGCGACAGGTAGGCGATGCCGGCCCCGAAGGAAGCCACGAAGGTGGCGGCGAGCGTGCCGCCCCAGGCGAGCCGCATCGCCTCCTCGAGGCCGAGCCCGCGCCGCCGCTCCTCCAGGAAGCGCGCCACGACGATGATGGAGACGTTGATGCCGTTCCCGACCACGATCGAGCCGAGGAAGGCGGTGTTGGCGTTGAGATAGCCGACGAGGAACCACGAGAGGCCGAAGGTCGCCGCGCAGCCGACGGCGAGCGCGCCCAGGATGGAGAGGATGGCCGTCCAGCGCCGGAAGTAGGCGTAGAGCACGGCGAGCACGAGCACCAGCACGACCACCGTGGACGAGATCAGGTCGGCCTCCAGCGCCGCCTGCTCCTCCACCAGGGTGGCCACCTCGCCGTCGTAGCCGACGCGGATGGTGGGGTCGTAGCGCTTCGGCTGGAGCGCGTCGACCTCGGCCTTCACTGCATCGAGGACGCGCTGGTTGGCGCCGAGTCCGGTGGCCGACTCGGGGGGGCGCACCAGCATGACGAGGAGCTTGCCGTCAGGCGTCTGGAAGTAGCCCTTCCGGAACTGCTCGAGCGCGCCCGTCACGGACCCGTACTTCTTCTCGATGTCGGAGAAGTCGAGCGGCGGCGGCGGCCCGAGCTCGTCCTCGCCCAGGAGGTCGTTCAGCGGGTTCGCCTTCTGCTTCTCCCAGGCGATGCGCTGGTCGAGGCGCCCCTGGATCGTGTCGAGATCCTCCGGGGAGAAGTAGAAGCCCCCGAAGCGCCTGAAGAAGGCCTCCTGCTCGTCGGTGCGGTACTCGACTCGCTCCACCAGGTGGCCGGGCAGCAAGCGGAGCCGCTTCGCCACGTCGTCGGCGAGCCGGTCCAGCGCGTCGCCGTCGCTGCCCTCGAAGACCACCGAGAGGTGCGTCACGTTGTGGAGCTTCTTCGCCACCGTGCGCGCCGCCTTCACGCTGGGGGCGGTGTCGGGGAGGAGCTCCTCGAACCCGGACCTCAGGTTCGAGTAGAGCTTCACGCTGAAGAATGCGCCGACGATGAAGACCAGCGTCGCGACGCCGAGCACGGCCCGGCGCTGCCGGACGAGCCAGGGCACCAGGGCGCAGCAGATCGGCCCGGGCCGGCCTGGGACCCAGCGCCAGGCCTTGTTGCCGACGCCTGCCCCAGCCTCCCCGCGGGGGCCCTGGACGTTCACCTCGCCGCCCGGGCGCGATCCCCGGGCACGCCGGCGAGCGGCAGCTCGCGGCAGCCCTCGCCCGAGGAGCGGTAGGCGTTGCTGATGATCTCGATGCAGCGGTAGGCGTCCTGGGCTTCCTTCCCCGCCCACTCACCGCTCTCGATGGCGCCCATGAACTGGTCGAACATGGCGTTGAACCAGCGGGTGTGGCTGGCGTCCATCCAGTCGGACGCGATGCTCCGCCGCTCGACGTCCCAGGTCACCGCGCCCTGCGCCACGTCCGGCCCATCGGTCCGGCGCATCACCGCGAGCTGCAGCTCGTCGTCGTCCACCGTGATGGCGCCCTTCTCGCCCTGCACGTTGTAAATGACCTTGCGCACGCCGGCGGTCCAGGTGAGGTGCACGTCGGCGAGGCCGTTCGGGAAGGTCAGCACGGCCGAGAAGTTGTCCTCGGTGTCGAAGCGCGACGGCTCCTGGTTGGTGAGCTTGGCCGTCACCGCCGTCGGCCAGGCGCCCATCCAGTCGAACGTCAGGTAGAAGGTGTGGCTGCCGTGATCCATGGCGATGCCGCCGCCCGCGTGGCGGATCTCGCGGCGCCAGTGGGTGTTCCACTCGGGCACGCCCTTCGCGTGCGTGTTGCGGAAGGTGGAGAGCGAGACCGCCCGCACCTTGCCGATGCGCCCCGACCGGATGATGTCGCCGATGGCGGTCACCACGGGCGCGTGCTTGTAGTTGTGGCAGGGGAAGAGCACCCGCCGCGCCGAGGTGGCCCGATCGAGCAGCGCCGCCGCGTCGGCGAGCCGGGTGGTGAGCGGCTTCTCGCACAGGACGTGCAGCCCCAGGTCGAGCGCCCGGAGCGCAATGCTGGCGTGCTCGGAGGGCGGCGTGGCGATGTCGATGAAGTCGAGCCGGCCCTTCTCGGCGGCCAGGAGCGCCTCGACCGAGTCGTAGACGCGCGCCTGCGGCAGCTGCGCCGGCACGAGGGCGCGGCGGGCCGGGCAGATGTCGGCCACGGCCGTGAGCTCGACGTCGCTCCGCTTCGCGTAGGCGGGCACGTGCCCCTGCGCGCCGATGAAGCCGTAGCCGACGAGGGCGCCGCGCAGCCGGCGGCCGTGGGAGTTGGTCATCGCTTCCTCTCCGGACCTTCGAGCCCCGGGACGCGCGGGCGGTGGTTCACTTCCAGCGACCGCTCTGCTCGAGCTCGGCGAACGCCTCGTCCAGGAGCGCCAGGCCTTCGAGCGCGGTGTCCTCGTCGATCGTCAGCGCAGGCTGGAGCCGGACGTGCGGCGTGTAGGTCATGGCGAGGAGCCCGCGCTGCACGCAGCGCTGGTACACCTGCTTCATGACCGCGCCGTCGAGCGGCTCCTTGGTCGCGCGGTCCTTCACCAGCTCGACGCCGATGAAGAGGCCGGCGCCCCGCACGTCGCCGATGAAGGGGCGCCGCTCCTGCATGCGGCGCAGCTCCGCCACCATCTTCGCGCCGACCCGCGCCGCGTTCTCCCACAGCTTCTCGTCGCGGATGGTGCGCACCGAGGCGCGCGCGGCGGCCGCGGCGAGGGCGTTCCCGCCATAGCTGGACGAGGCGCCGGACGGGTTCGACCACGGCTTCGCCTGCGAGATGGCGTCGCGGGTGAGGACGCCCGCGATGGGGAAGCCCGACCCGAAGCCTTTGCCCAGCGTGACGATGTCGGGCCTCGCGCCCGAGTGGTCGACCCCCCACGGCTTCCCGGTCCGGCCGAAGCCGGTGATCATCTCGTCGGCGATGAAGAGCGCGCCGACCTCGCGAGCCGCCTCGCCGATCGCTGCGGTGAAGGCCGGCGGCGGGATGACGTTCCCGGCCGTGCCCTGCATCGGCTCCATGATGACCGCGGCCACCGCGCCCGAAGGCTGCGCCCGCAGCGCCTTGCGGGCGAAGTCGACGCACGCGTCGCCGCAGGTCTCCAGCTTCAGGCCGAAGGGGCACCGGTAGCAGTCGGCGTAGGGGATGAGCGTCGAGCCCGGCGGGAAGGGGCCGAGGCCGTGCTTCGAGGTCGAGCCCATCAGGGCAGCCGCCCCGGCGGTCTTGCCGTGGAAGCCGCCCCAGAAGCCGACCAGCTCCTGGCGTCCGGTGGCGTGGCGGGCGAGGCGCAGCGCCGACTCGACCGCCTCGGCGCCCGACGAGTAGAGCTGCAGCCGATCGAGGCCTGCTGGCGCGAGCTCGCAGACGTCGTTGACGAGGTCGGCGCGCGGCGCCGAGGTGAAGCTGCCGACGGTGAGCTTCTGGGCCTGCTCGGTCAGCGCCGCCACGTAACGCGGATGGCAGTGCCCAAGGGCGTTCACGCCGATGCCCCCGATGAGGTCGACGTAGGTGTTGCCGTCGACGTCGGTGAGCGTGCTGCCCTGGCCCCGGTCCATCGCCACCCCGGCCCAGAGGGCGAACCCCTGCAGACCGGGGGCGAGGTGCCGTTGTTCCTGGGAGACGATGGCCTGCGAGCGCGGGCCCGGGATGGGGGTCCGGAGGACGACGTTCTTTTTCGCCATGAGCTTTTCTGGAGACCCCCGTGCGCGCCGCTAGTTACTTGAAAAGCCTGACCTTGCCAAGTAGCTTGCCCCGTCCACGGGTTCACCCGATCCACCGATGTCCGCCTACCTCCTCGCCACGATACTCCTCGCGGCTGCCCCGCCCTGCGGCCCGCTCGACCTCGACACCGCCCTCGGGTTGGTGGCGACCCAGAGTGACGAGGTCGCCATCCGGCAGGCCGAGCTGTCGAGCGCACACGCTGACGAGGCGCTCGCCCGAGCGCTCCGCATCGCGCCCATCGCCTCCGCCACCGTCGTGACCGGTCCCTCCCCCGAGGCAAGGGGAGACGTCACGAATGGCTCTCCCGACAGCAACCGTTCGCTCGCCGGACTGCGGCCGTTCGGGCGAATCGACGTGCAGGTGGTGCAGCCGCTCTATACGTGGGGCCGGCTCGATGCTGCTTCCCAGGCGGCGCGGGCCGGGATCGACGCGCGCGAGTCCCTCGTGCAGGACACGACGAGCCAGGTGCAGCTCCGGGTGACGCAGCTGTATTGGGGCGTCTCGCTGGCGCGCCGCCTCCTCGCCGTCGCCGAGGACGTGAAGGGCGCGCTCGCACAGGCCGACGAGCACATCCGCGAGGCGCTCGCCGCTGGCGACGAGGACATCTCGCCCGCCGACCGGTACCGGGTCGACCTCTTCCGCGGCGTCGTGACCGGCCGTACGGCGGAGGCGCAGAAGGGCCTCGAGCTGGCGCAGGTGGGCTTGGCGGCGACACTCGGCCTGCCCGCGCCGAAGCTCCGGCTGAAGGAGGCGCCGCTCGATCCGCCCCCCGCCGAGCTTCCCGATCGCGAGGCGGTGCTGGCCGCGTCGCAGCGGCAGCGGCCCGACCTGGCGGCGCTCGGCGACGCCATCCTGGCCCGCGACGCCGAGGTGAAGGCGGAGAAGGCCGCCGCCAAGCCCCAGTTCTTCCTCGCAGCCCAGTTCACTTTCGCCTACGCGCCGAACCGGGACGCCCAGTTCAACCCGTGGGTGCACGATCCGTTCAGGGACCTGAGCCTGGGGGCGGTGCTGGGCTTCCGGCAGGACCTCGCCCTCCCCTTGCTCTCGGCCCGCGCCCAGAAGGCGATGGCCGAGCGCGCCACCCTGGAGCGCCAGCAGACCGGCCTGCGTCGGCTCGTCGAGGTGCAGGTGGACAGCGCGCTCGCCGAGCTCAAGGCCGCCCAGGCCCGCCACGCCGCCGCGCAGGCCTCGCTCGGCTCGGGCAAGGCGCTCTTTCGCTCCACCGGCCTCGACTTCGCGGCGGGGCTGGTGGATGCGAAGACGATCATCGAGTCCTATACACTTTACGTGGAAAGCCAGGTGGCGGCGGCGCAGGCCGCCTATGACCTGGTGGTGGCGCGGGCGCGCCTCCAGCAGGTCTCGGGCGCGGTCCCGCGGAAGGGTGTGGCATGCGAGCTGCCGTGACGATTGCCCTCGCGCTCCTCTCCGCAGGCGCGCTCGCCGCGGAGGAGAGCGCCACCCAGGCGCTCCAGGCGCGCGACGCCGAGATCCGCGCCGCACTGCCGCCGTCGGGCGCCGAGGTGTCGCCACAGGTACGCAAGCGCCTGGAGGCGATCGTCACCCGCGCCGTCGACCTGCGCGCCATGGTCGAGGCCGCCATGGGCAAGCACTGGGCGGGGACGCCCGAGAAGCAGCGCAAGCGCCTCGTCGCAGCCTTCGAGAACCGCTTTCGCTCGACGAGCGGCAAGGAGTTCGACACCTACCGCTCGACGCAGATCGAGTACCTCTCGCCGGTGGACGAGAGCGGCGGCCTGGTGCGGGTCCCGACCAAGGTGGTGGTGAAAGGTGAGCCGACCGAGATCACCTATCGGATGCGCCGGGGGTCGACGGGCTGGCGCATCATCGATATCGCGGTGGACGGCGTCTCCACCGTCGAGAACTATCGCTCGTCGTTCGGCCGTATCATCCAGAAGGAGGGGGTGGAGGGCCTCATCCGCCGGCTCGAGCGCGGGAGTGCAGGCGGAGCGCCGGCTACCCACCCAGCGTCGAAGTGAGCGAGGGCCTTGATGTGTCACGCCCGGGGACGGTAGAAACCTTGGCGGTGCTGGCCAACTATCTAGAAACCCCTGCCGTCCGTTGGGGACCCCTCGTCCTGACGGGCTTCTTTCTGGCTGCTTTCGTCGCCTTCGCGCTGAAGAGCGTCATCTACGGCCGGCCTCACACGGCGCGGGTGGAGAAGGCTGGCGGCAGCTTGCTGCTCTCGAAGTACGTGATGGAGTACGGGCTCTGGGTCTTCGGGCCGCTGACGCGCACCGCCATCTCCCTCGGCGTCCACCCGGACTTCTTCTCCTGGACGTCGCTCATCCTCCAGATCGCGGCCGCCCTGCTCATCGCCGGCGGCTACTTCGGGCTCGGCGCCTGGGTGCTCGTCTTCGGGGCATTCTGCGACGCGCTCGACGGGGCGGTGGCGCGCGCGCGCGGCATCGCCTCGGACGCGGGCGAGGTCCTCGACGCGGCCATGGACCGCTGGGCCGAGCTGGCGGTCTTCTTCGGCTACGCCTGGTACTACCGCAGCCAGGGCTGGGCGTTCTTCCTCGCCTGCGCCGCCTGCGCCGGCGCGATGATGGTGAGCTACTCGCGCGCGAAGGGCGAGTCGTTCGGCATCGACGCTTCGATGGGGCTCATGCAGCGCCACGAGCGCGCCGTCTGGCTCGCCGTCTCGACGCTGCTGTCCGCGCTGTGGGAGCTGTGGCGGCCCACCCCGGCCGGCGAGTTCGCCTACCACACGCCGGTGCTCTTCGCGCTCGGCATGATCGGCGCGCTGGGGAACTGGACGGCCTGGATCCGGACGCAGTTCACGCGTCAGGAGCTGCGCAAGCGATGAGCTCGCCCGCACGGCGCGGGCTGGTGGCCGAGATCGGCCGCTTCGTGCGCGCCAACCTCTCCTCGACCGTCGCGTCGGGGATCGAGTACGTGCTCGTCACGGCGTTGGTGCTGCTGCGCGTCCACTATCTGTACGCGGCGACCGCCGGCGCGGTGACCGGGGCCGTCATCGACTTCTCGCTCAAGCGCCACTGGGCCTTCGATCGGTCCGAGAAGGGCGCCGTCCACCACGAGGGGTTGCGCTATCTGGCCGTCTCGGGGACCTCACTCGCCTTCAACCTGGCCGTCTCCTACGCGCTCGTCGACGGGCTCCGGCTGCCGGCCGTGCCGGGCGTCATCGCGGCGTCGCTGGTCGTCGGCTTCGTCTGGAACTACCCGCTGCACCGGTACTACGTGTTCCGCACGGCGCGCCTGGCGACGGCGGGGCGCTCGTGAAGCCGCGCCTGGCGGTGGTGTGCGACTTCGACGGGACCGCCATCCTGGAGGACGTCGCGGACGAGCTCTCCATCGCGTTCGGCGGTTACGAGAACTGGAAGGCGACGAACGACGCCTTCCACGCCGGCGACATCGAGTTCGTGGAGCTGCTGCGCCGCATCTTCGAGCCCATCACGGCGAGCCCCGCCGAGGTGCACGCCTTCGCGCTCGAGCGGGCGAACTTCCGGCCGGGCTTCGAGGAGCTCCTCGCCACCTGCCGCGAGCGCGACGTCCGCTTCGTGCTCGCCTCCGGTGGGCTCGACCTGTACATCCACCCGGCGCTCACGAAGCTGCCCGGCGATCTCGCGCACGGGCTCGAGATTCGCGCCAACAGCGCCGATCACGTCCCGGGTGGCCTCGCCCTCTCCTTCCCCCACGCGCACGCGCCCGGCGCCTGCGGTCACTGCGGCTCCTGCAAGGGGGCCATCGTGAAGGAGCTGCAAGCCGAGGGCATGACGGTGCTGGCGGTGGGAGACGGCAACGCCGACCGCTGCATGGCGCGCGTCGCCGACCACCTCTTCGCGCGCGGGCGCCTCCTCGACTGGTGCCGCGCCGAGGCCGTCGCCTGCGAGCCGTTCGAGACGTTCCAGCCGGTGCTGGCGCGGCTCGAGGCGCTGACGGAAGCGCCATGAGCCGCCGCGGGGCGGCGGCGCTGGTGGCGCTCCTCCTCGCCGCACCGGGCGCGGCCCGGGCGAGCACGTGGCTCAAGCCGCTCCTCCTCAAGCGCGGCACCTACGGCGAGTCCCTCACCTTCGTCGCCGACCTCGACGACGGCGGCTATCTCCAGCTGTCGATCGGGATGACCAACCTCGGACCGGGCTCGACCAAGGGCATCTGCCGCGGGCTCCTCGTGCCGGCGGCCGGCAAGCCGTGGAAGGCGTCGGCGCGCGTGGGGCGGGACGAGATCCACTGGAGCTCGGGCGAGGAGGAGCGGCTCTCCCTCGCGGGCTGCGCCGCCACCGTCGGCGAGGCGGGCACCACGGTCGAGGTGAAGCTCGAGGGCGGCACGCTGCGGGTCGCCTTCGCGGCGCGGCCGAGGCGCGAGGGGCAGGAGTCGACGGTCTCGGTGGAGGGCGGCCGGTACCTGTCCGAGGTGCTCTTGCATCGCGCCCCGCTGACCGCGACCGTGTCGCTCCCGGGAGCGGCCCCGCGCACGGTCGCCGGAGCGGGCTACCTCGACCACACCCGCTCCACCATCGCGCCGAAGGATCTGGCCCGGCGCTGGATACGCTTCCGCGGCCTGCGCGGCGAGCGAGGCCTGCTCCTCCTCGGCCGCGAGGGCCACGACGGGCGCTTCGGGCCGCTCTGGTCCTGCACCGAGCCCGGCAGCTGCCGCGACCTCCTCTCCTTCCGCGTCGAGCGCCAGGGGCGCGGCGGCGCGACGGCCTTCCGGGTGGAGGTGGCGAGCGGCGAAGGGCCGATCGAGCTCCGCTCGGCGCGCCTGCTGTACCGCGATGATCCCCTCGAGGACCTGGGGGTCCTCGGCGCGCTCATCGCCCCCTTCACCGGCGCGCCCGTCACCTACGTCTACCGCGCCACCGCGCAGGAGGGCCTCGGCGCGCCGGTCGACGGCATCCTCGAGGTGGAGCTCTCGGGCGAGTGAGCGGCTTCAGCCAGCGTGCTGCTGCGCCCGCTCGAGCACGTCCCGGTCCCAGTTGCCCAGCCTCGCCCCGGCCTCGTAGACGCTCTCGCAGAAGGCGCGCACGGCCAGCGCCGGGTCGTCCGCCTCGCGGACCGCCGCGTAGGGCAGGATGAACTCGCCGAGGCGCGCATCGTAGCGGGCCTTCGGCGGCACCGGCGCATCGCGGAACCCAGACGGCTCGGGCGCGGCGTACGCGTAGAGCACCGGCTCGTCGACCGGCGTGCCGTCCGCCGCCACGCCGCCGGGCCAGAAGCCGAAGGAGATCGCCTCGTGCGAGTAGGCCTCGCGCGTGATGCCGTCCGCGCCGGGCCGCGCCGGAGCGCGCCTCCCGGAGAAGCGGGTGGCGGTGAGATCGAAGCTGCCCCAGAAGAAGTGGACCGGGCTCTGCTTGCCGAGAAAGCCGTTCGAGAGCGCCTTCAGCGCCGCGTCGCAGCACCTCAGCACCTGTCCGAAGCGGTGCACGGCGCCAGCGTCGTACGAACGGTGCACCTCGTCACGGTCGAAGGGGATGGGGTCGGGCACCTCCACCGGCATCGGCCAGAGGTGCACCTGCACCCCCAGCTCCCGCAGCAGCGCCAGGTACTCCTCGTAGAAGGACCGCACCGTCCGCGGGGCGAGGGCCATGGTGGCGAAGCGGCCGGCGCTGCGCACCGAGAGGGCGTGGCCCACGAGGTCCAGCTCGATGTCGAACGAGCGGCCTCCGTCCGAGATCGGCGCGCTGGCGAGACCGCGGGCGGTGACGCGGAGGGCGGTATGCCACCAGTGGTTCTGCGCCGGCGCGAGCGCCAGGAGCGTCTTCCCGACGATCTGCGTCCACATGTGGAGGGTGTCGCGGGTAGGCCGCCACGGCTCCAGCGGCAGCTCCGGCCAGGGCAAGGTCGCCTGCTCGATGGGCATCGTCCGTCCTCCCGGTCAGGATCTATGCACCCCGCGCGGCGCGTGCGCCGCTCCCCGGGTGAGCCTCGACGCGGCCCCGGGCGGCGCCCTAGCCTTCACGCTCCACCTGCGCTCCACGAGCGAGGGACCTCGACCCTTCACCCGCAGGCGCGCTCGAGGCTGCAGCGCATCGCAGCGAGAAAGAGCCAACCGTGGCCAAGTCCATGCTCACGAAGAGGCAGCTCGAGGCGCTCCGCCAGAAGCTCCAGGCCGAGCGCCGCAGGATCCTGGTGGTGGTACAGCAGCCGCTCTCGGCAGCTCCGTCCGACGAGCCGCGGGAGCTGGAGGAGGTCGCCCAGCGCACGACGGAGCGAGACGAGGCGCTCGGCATCGGCGCGGCCGAGCGCGCGGTGCTGGCCGACGTCGACCGCGCGCTCGCCAAGCTCGACGCCGGGACGTATGGGCTGAGCGAGAAGACCGGCGCCCCCATCCCCTTCGAACGCCTGGAGGCAGTGCCCTGGGCCCGCCAGGGCGTGGATGAATGACGGATGCGTCCGGCGCCGCGCGGAGGAGGCTCCTCGTCCTCAACGCGGGCTCGTCGTCCCTCAAGTTCTCGCTCCTCGGCGAGCGCGGCGAGGAGCTCGCGCCAGACCTGGAGGGCGTCTTCGAGCGGCTCTCGGGCGGGGGGGAGCCGCACTTCGTGGCGCGGCGGCCGGACGGGACGGTCCTGGAGGAGCGGCGCTGGGCGCCGAACGCTCACGTCGGCCAGGCTCGGGCGCTCGAGACGCTGCTCGCCTTCGTCCGCGGCACGCTCGGGGACGCGGAGCTCTCCGGCGTCGGGCACCGGGTGGTGCACGGTGGCACGGTCTTCACCGGGCCGGTGCAGGTGGACGACGAGGTGCTGGCGCGGCTCCAGACCTTCGTGCCGCTCGCGCCGCTGCACCAGCCCGACAACCTGCGTCCCATCCGGCTCCTGCGCGAGCTCGAGCCGGCGCTGCCGCAGGTGGCCTGCTTCGACACCGCCTTCCACCGCACCCTCCCGCCGGTGGCCGAGCGCTTCGCGTTGCCGGAGGAGCTGCACGCCGCCGGGCTCCGCCGCTACGGCTTCCACGGGCTCTCGTACGAGCACGTGGCGCGCGTGCTCCCGTCGCTCGACGCCGCGGCCGCGGCGGGCCGCACCGTGGCGATGCACCTCGGCAGCGGTGCCAGCATGTGCGCGCTCCGCGCGAGCCGCAGCGTCGCTACCAGCATGGGCTTCAGCGTCCTCGACGGGCTCTGCATGGGGACGCGCTGCGGCGCGCTCGATCCGGGGGTCGTGCTCTGGCTCGCCAGCGAGCGCGGCATGGACGCGCGGGCGATCGAGGCCCTCCTCTACGACGCGTCCGGGCTGCTCGGACTCTCCGGGCTCTCGAGCGACATGCGCACGCTGCTCGCCTCGACCGACGCGCGCGCCGGGCTCGCGGTGGACTTCTTCGTGTACCGCATCGCGCGTGAGCTCGGGTCGATGGCGGCGGCGCTGGGCGGCCTCGACGCGCTCGTCTTCACCGGCGGCATCGGCGAGCACGCCGCCGGCATCCGGGAGCGGGTGTGCCGCGACGCCGCCTGGCTCGGGGTCGAGCTCGATCCGTCCGCCAACGCCGCCGGCGGACCGCGCATCACCACCCGGCGGAGCCGCGTCTCGGCCTGGGTGGTCCACGCCGACGAGGAGCTCACCATCGCGCGGCACACCCGCCGCGTGCTCGACGAGGCCGCACGAGAGGAGCCACACGTGACCCCGAAAACGCCTGCGGCACAGGGAATCGCAGAGCTGTCGGCCTTCGGGACGGCGCGCTCGACGGTGAAGGGCTCGCCGCTCGCGCCGGAGGAGGTGCGCCAGCTCGACGCCTTCTGGCGCGCGTGCAACTACCTCGCGGCCGGCATGATCTACCTGCGCGACAACCCGCTCCTGCGCGAGCCGCTTCGCCCCGAGCACGTCAAGAGCCGGCTGCTCGGCCACTGGGGGGCGAGCCCGGCGCTCTCGTTCGTCTACGCCCACCTGAACCGGATCATCCGCGCGCGAGACCTCGACGCGATCTTCCTGGCCGGGCCAGGCCACGGTGCGCCAGGCGTGATGGGGCCGGTCTACCTGGAGGGCACCTACTCCGAGGTCTATCCGGACCGGAGCCTCGACGAGGAGGGGCTCCGCCGGCTCTTCAGGGAGTTCTCCTTTCCGGGCGGCGTCGGCAGCCACTGCACCCCGGAGCTGCCGGGCTCCATCCACGAGGGAGGGGAGCTCGGCTACGTGCTCTCCCACGCCTGTGGCGCAGCCTTCGACAACCCGGAGCTCATCGTCGCCGCGGTGGTGGGAGACGGCGAGGCCGAGACCGGCCCGCTCGCCACCTCCTGGCACGTGAACAAGTTCCTGAACCCGATCCGCGACGGCGCCGTCCTGCCGGTGCTGTCGCTGAACGGCTACAAGATCAACAACCCCACCCTGCTCGCCCGCATCCACCCCGACGAGCTCACGAGCCTCTTGCGCGGTTACGGCTGGACGCCGTTCCTGGTGGAGGGCTCCGACCCGGACTCGATGCACCAGGCCATGGCGGCGACGCTCGATCGCTGCGTCGAGGCGATCCGGGGGGCGCAGGCCGAGGCGCGCCGGACCGGCCTCGCCGACCGCCCGCGCTGGCCGATGATCGTGCTGCGGGCGCCCAAGGGCTGGACCGCGCCGCCGGAGCTCGACGGCCACCAGCTCGAAGGCTCCTGGCGGGCGCACCAGGTCCCCATCCCAGGCGTGAAGGAGGACCCGGTCCGGCTCGCGCTGCTCGAGAGGTGGCTGAAGAGCTACCGGCCCGAGGAGCTCTTCGACGCCGCCGGGGCGCCGGTCGCGGCGATCCGAGACGCCTCGCCGAAGGGCCGCCGGCGGATGAGCGCGAACCCCCACGCGAACGGGGGCCTCCTCAGGCGGCCGCTCCGCCTCCCCGACTTCCGCACCTACGCGGTCGCGGTGGACGCGCCGGGGGCATCGGCGGCGGAGACCACCCGACCGCTCGGCGCCTTCCTGCGCGACGTGCTGCGCGAGAACCCCACCAGCTTCCGCGTCTTCTCTCCCGACGAGAACACCTCGAACCGGCTCGACGCGGTGTACGAGGCGTCGAAGAAGCTGTGGCTGGAGGAGACCTTCCCCGAGGACGCCGACGGCGGCCAGCTCGCGCTCGACGGCCGCGTGGTGGAGATGCTCTCCGAGCACACGCTGGAGGGCATGCTGGAGGGCTATCTCCTGACCGGACGGCACGGGTTCTTCTCGTCGTATGAGGCGTTCGTCCACATCATCGACTCGATGTTCAACCAGCACGCGAAGTGGCTCGCCATCTGCAACCAGCTCTCGTGGCGCGCCGAGCTCGCCTCGCTCAACCTGCTCGTCACCTCGACGGTGTGGCGGCAGGACCACAACGGCTTCACCCACCAGGATCCCGGGTTCCTCGACGTGGTCCTGAACAAGAGCTCCGAGGTCACCCGCATCTACCTCCCGCCCGACGCGAACTGCCTGCTCTCCGTCGCGGATCACTGCCTGCGCAGCCAGAACTACGTGAACGTGATCGTCGCCGACAAGCAGCTTCACCTCCAGTACCTGTCGGTGGAGGCGGCCATCGCCCACTGTACGAAGGGGATCGGCATCTGGGACTGGGCGAGCAGCGACGAAGGTCACGAGCCGGACGTGGTCATGGCCTGCGCCGGCGACGTCGCCACGCTGGAGGCGCTCGCCGCCACCGCGCTCCTGCGGGTGGAGTTCCCCGAGCTGAAGCTGCGCTTCGTGAACGTGGTCGACCTGTTCAAGCTGCAGCCCGAGACGGAGCACCCGCACGGCCTCTCCGATCGCGACTTCGACGGCCTCTTCACGGTGCAGGCGCCCATCATCTTCAACTTCCACGGCTACCCCTGGCTCGTGCACCGGCTCGCCTACCGCCGCCGCAACCATCCCAACCTGCACGTGCGCGGGTACAAGGAGAAAGGGAGCATCAACACGCCACTCGAGCTCGCCATCGACAACCAGGTCGACCGCTTCAGCCTGGCGATGGACGTGATCGACCGCGTGCCGTGGCTCAGCAGCGCCGGCGCGCACGCCAAGGAGCGCTTCCGGAACCGGCAGATCGCGTACCGGCTCTCCGCCCACGAGCAAGGGATCGACCCGCCCGAGATCACCGGCTGGCGCTGGCCGCGAACGAGCGCGGTCGCGCCGGCTCAGGAAGCGAAGGAGGTCTGACCTCGCGCCCGCCGCCGCTCCTCGAGCCAGCGGTCGATGCCCCAGGCCACCACCGTGTAGAGGACGCCCAGCAGCACGTCGAGGACGTAGTGGTGGTCGAGGTAGATGGCGGCGAAGGAGACGAGGGCGAAGAGCGCGAAGCTCGCAGCGCCCAGCCAGCGCTTCCGCAGCTCGAGCCCGAAGAGGAAGGTGAGGAGCGGGTAGGAGACGTGGAGGGAGGGGATGGCGCCGAAGACGTCCGCGCTCCGGCCGTAGAAGGCCGCGAAGTACGGGATGCCCGTGAGCGCGTCCCAGCGCGCAGCGCCGGCGGCCGAGGAGTGGACGGAGAAGTCGGGCGGCCCGAAGCCGTGATCGGCGACGTACCAGGGCGGCGCGGCCGGGTAGACGTAGTACGTCGCGAACCCGACGATGTTCATGAGGAGGAAGGTCCAGCCGAAGCGCGCGAGCAGCCGCCGCCCCTCCTTGTCACGGCGGAAGGTCGCCAGGTACGCGGCGAAGCCGATGGCCCAGTAGACGAAGACGATGTAGGAGACGCCGGTGAAGAAGTCGACGACGGGCCAGTGGTGCCGCCGGAAGTACTCGTTCGGCGTGAGGAGCGCGCCGCCCTCGCGGATCCCGAACAGCGCCTGGTCGAAGGCGTACGGCTCCGCGATGTGGATGTGCAGGTAGCGGAAGTACGGCTGCGTGATGTGGGTCAGGTCGTACACGATCCCGAAGAGCAGGAACGGCAACATGCCGACGAAGAAGCCGCGCGTGCCCTCGCTCCACGTCATCAGCACCAGCATGACCGCGCACATCGCGAGCTGCTCGACGCGGTTCGTGCCCTGGAAGAGGCGCATGGCGACGAGGTAAGCGCCGATCCCGAGGACGCCGCCGTACAGGAAGCGGCGCGGCGTGGCCCGCACGCGCTCTGCGAGGCCGGGGCGATGGGCGGGTGCGGTGGTCGTCGTCGAAGATTCCATGCCCGGCGCGTGGTACCGGCCCACGCAGGCGGCGTCAAGGGCCTCGGCCGGTGCCGGCCCTCGGCTGGCGTCCGGCGCGGGGAGCGGGCCTGACGGATCGGGCGTCAGGGCGCCGTCGCATTGGCGCTGGCCCTCGCCAGCCCTCTGACGGGCGGGGCTCGTCCTTCCGCTGGCTTGCGCGCCCCCAGCCGCGCGGCACGCCGCTTGCCTTGCGACTGCCCCGGAGGAGCGTGCATGGCCGAGGCAGAGACGAAGACCGAGGCGAAGCCGGCGGCGGCGGGCAGCTCGAAGCTCGTGCCGCTCCTGCTCGTCGTGAACAGCGTGCTGCTCGCGGCCGTCCTGGCGATGCTCGTCCTGAAGCCAGGCGGGCTCAAGCACGCGGAGGCGGCCGAGAAGCCCGGCCACGAGGCGAGCGCCGAGGGCGGCCACGGCGAGAAGAGCAAGGACGCCAAGGAAGGAAAGGACGGCAAGGCGGCGCTGCCCGGCCCCACCTTGCGGCTGCCGGACTTCGTGGTCCACCTGCGCGACGTCGACGCCGACCGCTACGCGCGCATGTCGTTCGAGCTGGAGCTCCCCGAGGAGAAGGCGAAGGAGGCCATCAACGCGCGGCTGCCCCAGATCCGCGACGCCTTCCTCTCCTACCTCTCGGACCGGACCGCCGATGACCTGCGCGGCAGCGAGGCGATGGTGCGCATCAAGGTGGCGCTCGCGCAAAAGCTCTCCGAGCTCGCCCCCGCCGCGGCGGTGCGCGGCCTGTACGTCACCGAGCTGGTCATCCAGTAGGCCGCCATGCCCGCCACGCTCTCCCCGGAGGAAGTGAAGGCGCTCATGAGCGCCATCCAGGACGGGAAGGTCACCGCCGAGGGGGGGCGCGGCCACCGCGGCCCGGTGGCGAACTATGATCTCACCAGCCAGGACCGCATCATCCGCGGGCAGATGCCCACGCTCGACGCGATCAACGAGCAGATCGGGCAACAGCTCGCCATCGGGCTGACCGGCCGCACCCGCCTCGCCATCCGCATCGGCTCGGCCGCCGCGACGCTCCTCAAGTTCGCCGACCTGACCCCGCTCCTCGCTCCGCCCGCGGCGGTGTGCGTGCTCGGGCTCGGTGGCGGGTACGGCTATGGCCTAGCCGTCCTCGAGCCGGGGCTGGGCGAGCAGCTCCTCGGCGCGGCGCTGGGCGACCGGCGCTCCCGCCAGCCCGACGCGCTACCCGATGCCCGGCGCGAGTTCACCGCCGTGGAGCAGGGCGTCCTGAAGCGCCTCCTCGGCGTCCTCACCGACGCCATCGCCACCGCCTGGGAGCCGGTGATGCCCTTCCGGCCCGAGGCGCTCCGCTTCGAGCTGGACCCGCGCATGGCGAGCATCGCGCCCCCATCCGATGTGGGCATCGTCTCCGCCTTCGAGGTGACGGGCGGGCTCGAGGGCCGTCTCCAGCTCATCATCCCCTACGCGGCGGTCGAGCCGGCCAAGCAACGCCTCTCGGCGCCGCGCCGCCTCTCGCAGCGGGGCGACGACCGGGTGGCGAAGATGATGTCGAGAGAGATCGAGCAGGTGAAGGTGGACGTGCGCGGGATCCTCGGCTGCACCCGCATCAACCTCTCCCGGCTGCTCGACCTGACGGAGGGCGAGGTGCTCCTCCTCGATCGCGACGAGTCCGCGCCGCTGCCCATCCACGTCCAGGGCCGGCAGAAGCTGCTCGGCTCGCCCAGCGTCTCGGGTGGCGCGATGGCCATGAAGGTCGAGCGCGCCCTCGATCCCCTGCCCACCACCGGCGCGGCCGGCTCCAGGTGACCCCATGAACAACCCCTCCCCGCCCGCCGAGGGCCAGACCCGCCGCCTCGACATGCTGCTCGACGTGCCGCTCGACGTGTCGGTCGAGCTGGGCCGTTGCCGCATGACCATCCAGGATCTCCTCGCCCTCAGCCCTGGCTCGGTCATCGAGCTCGACAAGGTCGCCGGCGAGCCGCTCGACATCCTCATCAACGACCGGCTCGTCGCGCGAGGCGAGGCGGTGGTGGTGAACGACAAGTTCGGGGTGCGCATCACGGACATCGTGAGCCCGCAGGAGCGGATCGCGAGGCTGAGGTAGGCCATGGAGCTGCCGACCTCGACCGCGTCGACGTCGACCGCGAACTCGTCCTCGACCTCGCTGCCGGCCCCCTACCCCGCCCCGCCGTCCTCCTTCTCGGGAGGCTCGATCGCGGCGGGCCTGCTGCTCGCGGCGATGGCCGCCGCGGCGCTCGTGCTGGCGCGGCGGCGCCGCCACCAGCCTCGGCTGGTCGAGATCGTCGAGTCGGCCGGCCTCGGGCCCAAGCGCTCGCTGGTCATCGTACGGCTCGGGGACGAGCTGCTCGTGCTCGGCAGCTCGGAGGGCGGGATCTCGCTCCTCGCGACGCGGCCGGCTGGGGTGCTGGCCTCGACCGCGACCTCGACCCCGGAACCGTCCGCCCTGAGCGTAGCGGCGCCGGAGGCGACGCGTAGTCGAAGGGCCCCGACCTCGACCGCCCTCGCCGGCGCGGCCCTCGGGCTCATCGATCGCCTGAAGCGCTGGCCGCGCCCGGAGGCGGTGCCCTCCTTCGACGCGGCGCTCGCGGAGAGCGGCGAGGACGAGGACCTGCGCCGCAAGCTCGCCGCCGGCCGCGCCGGGAGCGTGCGATGAACGTCGCCCGGGCCGCGCTCGACCTCGCCGTCGCCGCGGGCGAGCCCGCGCTCTCGCTCAGCATGGGCGGCGGCGGCTCGGCGCCGGTGAAGCTGTTCCTGCTCTTCACCGTCCTCTCCTTCGCGAGCGCGCTCCTCGTCTCGGTCACCTGCTTCACCCGCATCGTCATCGTCCTCTCCTTCCTGCGCCAGGCGCTCGGCACGCCCCAGTTGCCGCCCAACCAGGTGGTGGTCGGCCTCGCGCTCATCCTCTCTGCCTTCGTGATGAGCCCGACCGCCGACAAGGTGTGGGGCGACGCGCTCGGCCCGTACCTCGATGACAAGCTTCCGCCGGCGGTCGCGCTGGAGCGGGCCAGCGGACCCATGCGCGAGTTCATGCTGAAGCAGACGCGCGAGCAGGACCTGCAGCTCTTCTACGAGATCTCGCACCGGCCGCGCCCCACCCGTGGCGACGAGATCCCGATGACGGTGGTGATGCCGGCCTTCATGGTCTCCGAGCTCACCACCTCGTTTCGCATGGGCCTCTTCCTCTACGTGCCCCTGCTCCTCATCGACGTGCTGGTGGCGGCCATGCTCATGTCGATGGGCATGATGATGGTGCCGCCGGCCATGATCGCGCTGCCGCTCAAGATCGGCATCTTCCTCATGGCGGACGGCTGGCGTCTCGTCGTGGCGAGCCTGGCGAGGTCCTTCTCGTGACCCCCGAGCTCCCCTCATCCCTCCTGCGCGAGGCGCTCGTGCTCCTGGGCACGGTCGGCTCGCCCATGTTCGTGGCGGCGCTCCTCGTCGGCCTGGTGGTCGGCGTCCTGCAGGCCGCCACCCAGATCAACGACCCCGCCACCGGCTTCCTGCCCCGCGCGGCCGCGGCGGTGCTGGTGTGCTGGGTGGCCGGGCCGTGGATGGCGGAGCGGCTCTCCTCGTTCCTCGCCTCCTCCATCACGCGCATGTCGGGCCACGGATGACGTTGCCCGTCGGTCAGGCCTGGGCGCTCGCGCTCCTGCTCTTCCGCACCGCCGGGCTGGTGCTGGCGGCGCCGGTCCTCTCGGCGAAGGTGGTGCCGGTGCGGGTCCGTCTGGCGCTGGCGCTCCTGCTCGCCTTCGCCGCCTGGTCGGGCGCGGGCGCCGCAGGCGCCGCACCGCCGGAGCACCTCGGCGGGCTCATCGGGAGCGTCGCCGCCGAGACCGCGCTCGGCGTCACCGCCGGGCTGGCCGCCCGCTTCATCCTCCTCGCCGCGCTCATGGCCGGCCAGCTCGCCGGCCAGTCGATGGGCCTCGGCTTCGCCGCCCTCGTCGACCCGACCAGCGGCGCGGAATCGAACCCGCTCTCGGAGCTCGTCTACATCGCCGCGCAGGCCGGCGCGGTGGCGCTCGGCATCCATCGCGAGGCGGTGGCCTGGCTGGCGCGCTCGGCCATCGCCTTCCCCCCCGGCGCGACGCTCACGCTGCGCGAGCGCGCGGTGGAGGTCGTCTGGCAGGCGAGCGGCGCCACGGCGCTCGGCGCGCGCCTCGCCCTGCCCATGCTCGCGGCCGTGCTGCTCGGCCACGTCCTCATGGCGGGCCTGTCACGCACCGCCCCGCAGCTCAACCTCGGCACCCTCGGCTTCTCCATCGCCGTCTTCGCCGGCGGGGCCGCCTTCTATCTCGTGGCGCCGGCCGCGGCCGAGCTGGCCGCGCGCGCAGCGGTGACGGCCCTCGCGCCCCGCTGACCGGCCATGGCGAGCGAGGACGACGACGGCAAGACCGAGGCACCGAGCGGGAGGCTCCTCTCCAGGGCCTGGCAGGAGGGGGACGTCCCGCTCGGCCGCGACCTGCCGCTCGTGGCGAGCCTCGTCGCGTCGGTGGCGGCGCTGGTCGCGCTGGGCGGCACGCTGCGCGGAGGCCTCGTGCACGCCCTCGGCGCGGCGGCGGGCACGCTGGCGGAGACCCCGTTCCGGACCTTGCCTCACCTCATCGCCGTCCCTGCGCTCGCCGCCGCCGGGGTGTGCGCCGCCGCCGCCGCCGGGAGCGCGCTCGTGACGCTCGTCCAGACGAAGGGCGGGTTCTGGGCGGACCGCTGGTTGCCGGATCTCTCGCGCGTCGCCAGGCCGGGCAAGCTGATGCAGATGTGGAGCCGCCAGATGCTGGCCGATCTGGGGGTGGCCGCCGTCAAGGTGGTGGCGCTCGGCTGGGCCGCCTGGACCAGCGTGCCCGGCGACTTCCTGACGCTGCCGGGGTTGCTCGCCGCCGCGCCCGCCGAACAGCTCGGGCGCGCCTTCCAGATCCTCTACCGCGCCGGCTGGCGAATGCTGCTCGTCGCCTCCGTCATCGCAGGCCTGGACCTTGCACTCGTTCGCATGAGGTTCATGAAGCGCATGCGGGTCACCAAGGCGGAGGCGAAGCGCGAGATGCGTGAGGACGAGGGCGACCCCCTGATCAAGGGCAAGCGCAAGCAGCGCCACCGCGAGCTTGCCCGCGGCCGCGCCCGCGTCGAGGTGCCGCGCGCCGACGCCTTGCTCGTGAACCCCACCCACATCGCCATCGCGCTCCGGTATCGCCGCGACGAGGGGCGGGCGCCGCGCGTCATCGCGAAGGGCAAGGGCGAGCTGGCGGAGTACATGCGCGAGCTCGCCCGCGAGAACGCCATCCCGATCGTGCAGGACATCCCGCTGGCGCGCCTGCTGCACCGGAAGGTCAAGGTGGGCCGCGAGATCCCAGCCAGCACCTACAAGGCGGTGGCCGCCGTCCTCGCCTTCGTGTACCGCGTCACCGGCCGCGCCGCGGGCGGGAACGGGGCAGCCGCGTGAGCGCGGAGATCTCGAGCCCCGGCGCGGCGCGCGCCGAGACCTTCCTGGCCGTCGCGGTCCTGGCGGTCGTCGTCATCCTCATCGTCCCGGTGCCAGCGGCGGTGCTGGACGTGCTGCTCGCCCTGTCGGTGGGCCTCGCGCTCCTCATGCTCCTGACGGCGCTCGGCCTCACGCGCGCGCTCGACTTCTCGGTGTTTCCGGCGCTGCTCCTCGTCACCACCCTCTTCCGGCTCTCGCTCAACGTCGCCACCACGCGGCTCATCCTGCTCCATGGCGGAGAGGGTCCGGGCGCGGCCGGCCACCTCATCGAGACCTTCGGTCGGTTCGCGGTGGGCGGCAGCCTGGTGGTGGGGCTCGTCATCTTCCTCATCCTGCTGGTGGTGAACTTCTCGGTCATCACCAAGGGCGCCGGGCGCGTCTCCGAGGTGGCGGCCCGCTTCACCCTCGACGCGATGCCCGGCAAGCAGATGTCGATCGACGCCGACCTGGCGGCCGGCATCGTCGACGATCGGGAGGCGAAGGCTCGCCGCTCGGCCCTGGAGCGCGAGGCCGAGTTCTTCGGCGCCATGGACGGCGCCTCCAAGTTCGTCCGCGGGGACGCGGTGGCCGGCCTGGCCATCACCGCCATCAACATCGTGGGCGGGCTCGTGGCCGGCCTCATGCGAGACCACGTCTCCCTGGCCCAGGCGGCCGAGACCTACACGCTGCTCACCGTCGGCGACGGGCTCGTCACCCAGCTCCCTGCCCTGCTCGTCTCGACCAGCGCCGGCCTCGTGGTCACCCGCGCCGCCGGCGACCACCTCGGCTCGCAGATGGGGATGCAGGTGTTCGGCCGCCCGCGCGCGCTCTCCACCGCCGCCGCCGTGCTGGGCGCGCTCGGCCTCATCCCGGGCATGCCGCTCGTCGCCTTCTGGAGCGTCGGGGGCGCGCTCTGGCTCCTCTCCCGGCGCGCAGTCCGCGCCGAGCGGTCGAGCGCGCTGCAGCCGAAGAGCCCCGAGGCGAAGGCCCCGGAGCGGGTGCAGGATCTGCTGGCGGTGGAGGCGCTGGAGCTGGAGGTGGGCTTCGGCCTCGTGCCGCTCATCGATCTCGCCAAGGGGGCCGAGCTGCCGGGGCGCGTCACCGCGCTCCGCAAGCAGCTCGCCTCCGACCTCGGCGTCGTGCTGCCGTCGGTGCACCTGCGCGACAACCTCCGCCTCGACGCGAATCAGTACCGCGTGCTCCTGCGCGGCCTCGAGATCGGGAAGGGCGTCGCGCACCCCGATCGGCTCATGGCGCTCGACCCCTCCGGCAGCGCGCCCTCCGTCGATGGGCTGCGCGGCCAGGATCCCGCCTTCGGGCTGCCGGCCGTGTGGATCCTCCCCGCCGATCGCGCCCGCGCCGAGGCGTCGGGGCTCACGCTCGTAGACCCGCCCTCGGTCGTGACGACCCACCTCTCCGAGCTGCTCCGCCGCCACGCCCACGAGCTGGTCGGGCGGCAGGAGGCGCAGGAGCTCCTGGCGGTGGTCGGCAAGGAGGCGCCCAAGCTGGTGGAGGACACCGTGCCGGGCACCATCACGCTCGGAGAGCTGGTGCGGGTGCTGCGCGGGCTGTTGCGCGAGAGCATCTCGATCCGCGACCTGCGCACCATCCTGGAGGCGGTCGCCGACGCGTCGCCGCGCTCCAAGGAGACGCCGTGGCTGGTGGAGCAGGCGCGCCGCCGCCTGGCCCGCCAGATCACCGCCCGCGTGGCGGGCGCGGGCGGCACCGTCAAGGCGCTCACGCTCGAGCGCGCCACCGAGGATGCCCTGCGCCAGAGCCTGGGCGCTTCCGACGGCGAGGCTGCGCTGGCGCCCGACGTCGAGACGGCCCGCCGCCTCATCGGGAGCCTGGAGAGCCACGCCCAGCGGCTCGCCGCCGCTGGCCTGCCGGTGGTGCTGCTCGCGCCGCCCGACCTGCGCCGGCCGCTGTTCGACTTCGGCGCGCGCTTCGTGCCCGACCTGTGGGTGATCGCCGCCCGCGAGCTCGTGCCAGGCACCACCGTCGAGCCGGCCGGGGTCGTGCAAGCCGCCCTGGCCCAGCTCGAGAGCGCCGCCGCGTGAGAGGGAACCGACCATGAGCGCCACCGTCCGAACGTTCCGTGCCTCCGACTCCACCTCCGCCCTCGCCGCCGTCAAGGCGGCGCTCGGGCCGGACGCCATCCTCATCTCCACCCGCACCGTGCAGGGCGGGATCTTCCGCCGGCCGGAGGTGGAGGTGACCGCC